>CALUQC010000060.1 GCA_944322805.1 uncultured Bacteroidales bacterium
TTAACGTCAGTTCGACGAATTTATGTTGCTCAGGACCAAGGAATTCGTCGAACAGTCGTTAAGGATTTCTGCGAAATCCAATTTTCTTAAACCCCAGTCGCTGTGGCGACAGCCCCTTTCCAAGGGGCGCCTCCCCCTACCGCCCCCTCGCCGGGGGCCCGTCGCAGGACTTACGTCCTGCTCCTCAGCGGTAGTTCGATGATTTTCAATAATTAAAATTCATCGAACTCACGTTAGATTACCCTTTTCAATCGCCTCATATTTCCCGTCACCGCAGTACGGACGAAATATCCCCGTTCGGACCGAGCCCGAGCTTTTTCCTGAGGCGGTAACGCGCCATTTCCACACTTCTCGGAGATATGTTCATAAGGTCGGCTATCTCCTTGGTGGACAGATTCAGCTTGATATAGACGCAGATTTTCATGTCGGTTTTCGACAGGGCGGGATATTTTTCTTTCAGCCTGTCCAAAAGACCGTCATAAATGATGTTGAAATAGTCTTCGGAAACTTTCCAGTCCGACTCGTCATTCATGTTCGCATCTATCTGCCTGATGATTCTTGCGGCCTTCGACTTCAACTGAGGAAGACTTTCGACCGACTCGAGCGTTTTTATCTCGCGCCTGAGAGCACTCAGCATGTTGTTCCTTTTCACATTGCTCATCGTGATATTCGCCAGCCTCTTGTTTTTCTCGACAAGGTCTGATTTCAGCCGGTCTTTTTCCATTTCGGAAATACGCTTCTCCTTTATGAGATTCTCCTTTTCGAGTTTGGCTATCTCGCTCTCGCGTTTGAGTTTCTCGTGCCGGAGCTGCCTCGCATGCTGCCTTCTGGCCTTGCGCGTCAGGATATATGCTATGGTGTAGCTCGACGCTATCAGAAACATCACATATACGAAAAGCATCGGCAAGGACAGATACCACGGAAAAAGCCGCTTCAAATCCAAAGATACAGTTTCGGACATCCCCGGTACGCGAAGTTCTACGGTACAGGTGCCGAACGGCAATGACGGCAGCATGAGATAATCCGACACGGCTTCGGTCTGCCATTGCGGCGACAGGCCGCTCACCCTGTATTCAACGAGCCTGTCCGACGGCAGGCCTGCAAGCCTCAGTTTCACTACATTCATGTTTCCGGGTATCTCGAATACAGGCTCGGTCCTGTCGTAATATATGATCGAATCGAAATTTTCGGCCGACGCATATTCTATTTCGATATGATGGGAATGCCCGCAATATCCGTACGAACAGCCTATCCCGTTTCTGAAACCCACATAGCATGCATCCTCGAAAAAGAACAGGTCGGAAGAAATATCCGAAGGCGCGACATATTCGAAAATCCCGTAATGTCCGGCATAGACGCCGTCTTCCAAAGACACGGTACCGACCATCCTGTCGCTGACGTACCAGTAGTCATCCCCGTGACTGAAAATATTTTTCACTCCGGCATCGCAGGCAGACAAAAGAGCGGAAGCCTCTTCGGAAACAGCTAGGGAATCGGTCCCGGCTGCAGGCGTCCATGCCTTTCTCCCGCACACAAGAACCAAACTGCCGTCCATCATGAATGAAAAGACATTTTCTTCAGCATTCCCGCTGCCAGCCAGGTCGTATTCTTCCGTATCCGAAAACGAGCTCCCGTCTGCAGAAAGCGTCAGTCTGACGAAACCGGTGCCAGGCACCGTCACCCATATTCTGTCATCCGGGTCAATATCGAAACTCCTGGTAAAACCGTTGAATCCCGTTATCCGGCAGACCGGCGCCAGGGTGCTGCCGTCAAGTTTCAGAAGCATGAATCCGAAATACGTGCCGGCTATATATAAAGAAGTATCCCTGCGGCACCGCTTCATCGAGTATACGCCCGTCCCCGTAAACACAGGCTCCGCCTTCATGTCGCGGCCGAGCCGGAAGAGGCCTCTGTCATGCAGGACATAAACAGAGCCGGCTATATTCGACAGTCCCCAAACCGCACCTGCGCTCCCGTGGACAAACTCCGTCCCGGCATCGTCCCCCGCCCCGAGAAGAAAGAGGCCTTTGTTGGAGCCGGCCAGCAGCGAGCCGTCAGGAAGCGTCTGTACGCTGTGCACCTTGCCGAGATTCCGGTCGAAGAAATACCAGTCCTTAGTAGTATTGTCCACCTTTGCCACGCCGTTGTCAAGTCCCACCCAGATATCGCCGCTCTCGTCCGGAGCGATACTCAGAACGGTGAGATTGTCCAACACCTGTCCGCAGTTGACCGATGTATCGATATTGCCGGAATTGTCTATAATCAGTACGCCATAGCGGGTCGTGCCTGTCAGGATCAATTCGTCGTCATATCTTTCGCAGCAGGTGATTTTGGCTTTGGAAAGGATTCCGTTGGTTTCTCTGTTCAAATCTTCAAGGGTGCCGTCCGGCAATACCTTCAAAAGGCCCCTATGCTCCGTAACCGCTATCAAGTCGTACCTCCCCCCTTTGACTGAAACGGGAATCAGATTCGTGATCCGGCTGTCGATTTCGCAAACGGGAATCATTCCGTCTTGACCGACACGCAGCAGGGTGCTGCCGTCCTGTACGAAAATTTCTCCTCGTACACAGAACATATACTGGAAAACAGAGCGCGGACGGACGGATTCGATTTTTCCGGAAGCAGGGTCATATACCTGCAGGACCTCACGGGACTGGAAAAACACGTTTCCTGTCGCCTTGTTTTCCGCAATCCTCCAGTACTCCTCGCTGTTCGACCTGAAATCCGCATTCCTGTGCAGCAGATTATAGACAAGCCGCCCGGTATCGTCCACTATCCAGTACCCGAATTCATTTACACCGGACGAATAAAGTCTCGATGCGTCCTCATCGTAGTAAAGCGCCCTTACAGCCCGGTTTCCTTTCTGGTGATACGTCTCCCAGAAAGAGCCGTTATAGCCGAACATGCCGTCGTTCGTGGCGAAATACAGTTTGCCGAAAGCTGTTTCAATATCCCAGACCTGCCCCAACGGCGTCTGCATCGTCTCATCGGTGAACATTTCTACATAACGTTCCCATGATACGGATGCGGAATAGCCGGAAAGCGGCAATAAAAACGGCAGGAGACAGGCACAGATACGATAAAGACGCTTCATGACGACACAAGCATATTGAACAGGTAACAAAGTCCAAATATAGAAATTAATTTATTGAATATCAATATAAATATTGTCGAATGTCGTAGTTTTGATAACGCCGGAAACGATTTTGTCGTGGTTTTGTAGGGGTACAAAAACGGGCAATGATACAGTTACGGGTTAGTTTTGCGAAAACTAATAATCTAAAAATCACTCACATGTGTATTCAAACTAACTGCATCAGGTTGAAAGCCGGTTTGGCGGCAGCCATACTGTGTCTGCTGACCTCTACCGCCCTGATGGCTCAAACCAATGTAATAACAGGAACCGTTTCCGACGAAACAGGACCTGTAATCGGAGCCGCAGTACTTATAAAAGGTACTACTGCCGGAACAGTCTCCGGAGTCGACGGCTCATGGTCTATTTCAGCATCGCCATCCGATACCCTGGTCTTCGACTGCCTCGGCTACAAAAACGTCGAAGTCCCGGTTGCAAACCGGACCGTCATCAACACCATACTGGAGCCTGACTCCGAAATGGTCGAAGAGACTGTCGTGGTGGCATACGGCGTTCAAAAGAAAAGCCTTGTCACCGGAGCCATATCTTCGGTAAGAGGCGATGATCTCGAATTTACAGGCATCATGAGGGCCGATGACGCTCTCGCCGGAAAAACCGCAGGAGTACAGGTCGTTTCGAACTCGGGACAGCCGGGCTCCGATGTTCAGATTTACGTCAGGGGTATCGGCACGAACGGTACCGCGACACCGGTCTATATCGTAGACGGTATGGCCGTATCCGGCATCGAGTACCTGAATCCGAGCGATATCCAGTCCATCGAAGTCCTGAAGGATGCGGCATCCTCCGCCATCTACGGTGCGAGAGGAGGTAACGGAGTGATTCTCATCACCACCAAACGCAGCCAGGAAGGCACTTTCGCCATAGACTACGACTTCTCTTACGGTATCCAGAACATCCAGCGCAAGATAGACGTGCTGAATGCGCATGAGTACGCCGTCATCCAGAACGAAGCCGCAGCAAACGGAGGCAGCACACTGCCGTTCACCGAAGAGCAGATAGCCTCGTTTCATCAGGGTACGGACTGGCAGGAAGCTATTCTGAACAGAAATGCAGGCGTGCAGAGGCACAATATCAGGCTCTCCGCCGGTACGAAAAAGTCTTCGTTCAACGCCTCCGCATCCTACATGGACCAGGACGGTATCATTGCCGAAGGCAAATCGAACTTCAAGAGGTACACCATCAATCTTTCGTCCGAACACAAGATGCTGAAAAACGACATTCTGAAAGTCGGCGAAAACGTGGTGGTCAGCCATGTGAAGAAACAGTCCGTCACCCAGAACTCCTCCACGGCCGGACCTTTGGTAGGAGCCCTCAACATGGACCCTCTGACACCGGTCTACGACCCGTACCAGACAGACGAACTTTATGCCGGTTTCGGCTCGTCGAAGTATGTATCCCAGGAAGTCGTGAATCCAGTGGCGCGAATCTATTTCTCGAACGGAAGGACGAACTACACCACCCTCAAGGGAGGAGTATACGCAGAACTGACATTCCTGAAAGATTTCAAACTCAGGGGCAACGCCAACGCAGACATCACCTGGACAGACGATTTCGGCTACAGTCCGATGTACAAGCTGAACTCTACGACAGGAAATACTACGGCCAACGGAGCATCGCAGAGCTATTCCCAGAGCAGGAATTTCAGCTACGAAGTATATCTGAACTGGGCACACACCTACGGAAAGCATGAAGTATCGGCCATGGCCGGATGGTCCCTCCTCCAGAGGTCGGGCATCTCCATGAGCGCCAGCAGGAACGACCTGCGGATCGATGACGAGGAACATGCATACCTGTCCATGGCCACCAATTCGTCGGCTTCCGCAAGCGGCGGCCCGAGCGATCCTTCCGCCATCGTGTCAGGTTTCTTCAGAGCTAACTACGCCTATGACAACAGGTACATGACCACCATCACGGTAAGACGCGACGGCTCGTCCCGTTTCGGTCCGAACAACAGATTCGGTACTTTCCCGTCCATCTCCGCAGGATGGAACATAGCGAACGAAAGTTTCATGGAAGACATCGACTGGCTCAATACCTTGAAACTCAGAGCTTCCTGGGGACAGAACGGTAACGAAAACATCGGAAACTTCGCCTACATGGCCGTCATATCGAACTACGGACTGAACTATCCGTTCGGCTCGCAAATCACTACCGGAAACCTCACTACGGGCTCGGCTCCGACCAAACTGTCCAACCCTGACCTGAGATGGGAGACTTCCGAGCAGACTGACATCGGTATCGAAGCCCGGCTGTTCAACTGCTTCGGCATCACGTTCGACTATTATATCAAGAACACCAAGGACCTGTTGGTGACCACGCCTATTCCTCTCATGCTCGGAAACGGCTTCCCGACATCAAATGCAGGAAACGTCAGGAACTCGGGTGTGGAACTCTCGCTCGACTTCCACAAACAGTTCGGCAAATGGTTCGTCTCCGTGGACGGAAACGTTTCATACAACAAGAACATGGTGACATACGTCGGTACCGACACCGGATACGTGACCGGAGCCACTGTACAGGGCATCACGGGAGCGGTGACACGCATGGAAGAGGGACATGCCATGTCGTACTTCTGGGGCTACAAGACCCTCGGCATCTTCCAGAATCAGGCAGAAATCGACTCGTACGTGAACTCGAAAGGAGTGCAGATTCAGCCGAACGCACGTCCGGGAGATTTCAGATTCCAGGATACCAATGACGACGGCACCATCGACGACAACGACCGGGTAGACCTCGGCAATCCGTTCCCTAAGGTGACATTCGGATTCAACTTCAATGTCAGCGCCTACGGATTCGACCTCACCATGACATCCTCCGGACAGGCCGGAAACAAGATATTCAGCGCACTCCGCCGCCCGGACCTGAACATGAGCAACTATCCGGCATGGATACTGAACAGATGGCACGGAGAAGGGACTTCGAACACCATCCCGCGCGTTACTACAAACGACTCCAACCAGAACTGGACCAGACCGTCGGACTTCTATCTTCAGGACGGCTCGTTCTGGAGAATCAGAAACATAACTCTCGGATACACCGTACAGATACCTGAAAGATTCTACCTCAAATCCGTAAGAGTGTTCGCATCGGTAGACAACGTGTACACGTTCACCAAATACACCGGATACGACCCTGAAATCGGAAACGGAGGCTCCATCCTCAGTTCCGGCATCGACAAGGGTATCTATCCTCGTCCTCGTGTCGTATCATTCGGGCTGAATCTCTCGTTCTGACGTTAAAAACACATTAAGACATATCATGAAAAAGAAATTGTTATATATCGTTCCGGTCATTGCGGCAGCAGCTGCAAGTGCTGTTTCATGCGACTCGCTGCTCGACCTGACTCCGCCTATGAGCGAAGTGGAAGACAACTTCTACAGGAACGAAACCGAAATGTACCAGGCCCTGACGGCTGCATACAATGTATTGGAATGGAGCGCACCGAAAGCGGCAAGCGGAGGCGCACAGAACTGCGCTTTCGAAATAGTGAGCGAAATCCTCGGAGACTGCTGCTATGCAGGCGGTGCAAGTGCGAGCGACGCCGTGCAGACCAGCCGCGTGGACAGATTCACCATGTTGGTAAGCGACCTCTATCCGGAAGCCCTCTGGCATAAATACTATACCGGCATCTACAGGTGCAACAAGTTTTTCGAAAAAGTGGACGGGGCCGAATTCGAGAATGAAGACCTCCGTGCCACATACAAGGCCGAATGCCACTTTCTCAGAGCTTACTACTATTTCGACCTCGTACGTCTTTTCGGGAATGTACCGTTGATCCTCAGGCCTCTCACTCCGGCCGAGTACGCCCAGACACAGGCAGAGCCAGCAGTCGTGTACGGTCAGATATCTGCCGACCTTTTGGAAGCCATAAACATGAAAAAGGCTGACGGGACACCTGCCATGACCGAATCCATGAATCAGGTACCCGCCGAGGAAAAGGGCCGTGCCACCTTGGACGCTGCCAAGGCGCTGCTCTGCAGGGTATGGCTGTACTATACAGGCTATTATTCCCAGACCGAACTCCCGGGCGTATCGGCTGCCGAAATGATCAAGATGATAGAAGATGTGGCTGACAGCGGAAATTATTCGTTCCTGTCGAACGCCTATCAGAAAGACGCGGCCGCAGGCGTCTCGCCTCTCTGGAACGTAGCGAACAAGAACTGCTCGGAAGAAGTCTTCACCATCCAGTATTCGGCCCTCTCGAAATGGGGCGACTGGAGCAACCGTGAAGGCTGCACCGGAAACCAGGCCGTCATCCTCTGGGGCATCAGGGACGTAAGCTCCCCGTACGCTGCGGGCTGGTCATTCGCACCTGTAGCCGAGAAGCTCTTCAAAATGTACGACCCTGCCGACCCGAGAAGGTGGGCCACCCTTATCAACGCGAACGAGGCCGACGGCGACAACGACGGCGAAGGCCTGCAGTACACTGCCGGCTTCCAGAACACCGGATATTTCTGCAGGAAATTCACTCCGCTCACGGCAAACAACGCATCGAGCGGCTCCCGCGAACTGAACTATCCGAACAATTATCCTTCAATCAGGTGGACAGACGTGCTTCTGATGGCATCCGAAATGGAATTCAGATACGGAGACAAAAGCAAGGCATTCGGATACTATGCAAAGGTACGCGAACGCGCCTTGGGTGCCGGCTCTGCCGGCAATGCGGGAGAACTGACTCTCGACAAAATCTTCGATGAAAGGCTGCTCGAACTTGCTCTCGAAGGCCACAGATACTGGGATATCCTCAGGCGGGGAGACGACTATGCCGAGAGCGTGCTCACCAACGGCGAGGAAGGCGATTTCGCAGTCACCTACAACAGCCAGAGGCGCGGACTGATGCCGATTCCGCAATACGAAATCACCCAGTCGAAGAATTCATTAGTGCAGAATCCGGGATATTGATTCTCATGGAGAAAAACATAAAAAACATGAAAATGAAACATATATACAAAACAGCGATATTCATTGCGGCATTAGCCGCAGCCGGCTGTACCATCGATGAGAGGCCCGAGCTTTCGGAAGAACGCATCACCGACCTCAAAATCATCGTGACGCCGGGAGAAGAGCAGAACACCTATCTGTTCCGCACGAACAGGAACGATGTGATAGGTTTCTGGGATCTCGGAAACGGCAGCACCGCATCCGGAGTGAATGAAGTGCTCGGAGAATATCCTTTCTCCGGCAACTATACCGTCTCACTCAAAGCCTACGGAGAGAACGGAAGCACGAATTCCGTATCGGTAAAACTCGCAGTCACCACCCAGAATCTCGATCTGCTGAGCGACCCGATGTATGAATACATTGCCGGCGAGATCGGCGGCAGCGGCAAGACATGGGTGCTCGACAGCCTGAGAAACAAACATCTCGATCTTCTCAATCCGGAGAATTACGCCGATTCATGGTGGGGTTGGGCTCCATTGGCAAAATCGGCAAGCAAGATATACAACGACAAGGCTACTTTCATTCTGAACAGCGAGGACGGCGCCGCATTCAAATACGACAACGGCGGTGAAAGCACCACTCTTGACAATGAAGCCGCAGGAATGGCGTTTGTCAACGACGGTACATGGAAAGGCCCGTACACTGTCAGCGGCGACTATATCGTCACGGTCACTCCTCCGGACAACATGACCTGGAATCTTTCGGAAACAGGCGGAAAATACTACATCTCGTTCCCGTCGCTCTCTACCGGACACGGAGGATATCTGTTCTATTTCATGAGTTGGGAGACCCAGTACGAGGTACATGCTATCTCCGAGGACCACATGCAGGTTTTCACATGGACTCCGAATGACGACGGCGGCACATCGCTCCGCGCTCTCTACCTCATCAAGGAAGGAACGCCTTCAGGCAACGACCCTATAGAATGGGACTGGTCATCCGATAATTAAAACTGATGAAAATGAAAAAAATATTACTCGCAATAGGAATCATGGCGGTCCTCGTCTGCTGCAAGAAAGAGGAACTCTCCTACTATGTGGACGAGCTTGTCATAGACACTGAAAGCTGTATTGCCGAAGGCAGCTATGTCCTCGGCAGCGAACTGAACGAGTACTGCAAGGTCACCATCCCGTACGAAAACGGACATGGAGGGAAGGCGGTGCTCAGCGCTCCGCGGACAAACGGTATGGAAATCGCGCCGATGGAATTCGAAGTGGCAGATGGCAGCGGCTCCGTCACTGCCAATGTCACCGGCAGACCGATATCCATAGAAAACTCTTTCCTGCAGATAGAGATCGAATACGAGGGGCAGAAATACATCTCGAGCGTGGAAATACCGGTCCTCGAAGATCTCGACCCGAACGGAACAGTAGAGTTTACCATTCCTACAGCAGACCCCATAGTCAGTCTGACGGAGGCTAAGACATTGGACTTCACGGTAAATCCTACCATGGCTTCCGTGGTCGTATCGTTTGCTCCGGACGGTCTTGCCACAAGCATCAGCAGCGATCCCGAGACAGGGAAAGGCACTCTGACTCTCACTCCTACCGGAAGTTTCCTTTCCGGAGAAATCGAAATCACTGCTACATTCGGAGCCCGGCCTGTACAGACCGAGACCATCAGTCTGAATGCATTTGCAGACGGAGAAGGCACCGAAGCGTCTCCTTATATCATCTCGACGGCCGCAGAATTCGCGAAAGTAGCCTACGGTCTCGACAAGGCGTTCGAACTCTCCGCCGACATCGACCTCGGTACGAACTGGACTCCGGCAGGCACGGCTGAAAATCCTTTCAACGGCACTATCGCTGCCGACAACCACGCAGTCACCCTGAATATAAACCGTCCTGACGAGGATTATGTGGGTATGTTCGGACATATCGGGCCGGATGCTGTCATCACGGATCTCACGATAAAAGGCTCCGTGACCGGAAATGACTACGTGGCTGCCCTCGCAGCATACAGCGACGCTGATATCACTGCGAACACGGATGATGCAACAGTCACAGGAGCCAACCATGTAGCGGCCGCGATAGCTTCCGGCTCCGCAAAGGACGATACCGTGATAGAATTCGGCGAAAACGTCGTAACGGCCGTGAATATCGTGATGGGAACTACTCAGACCTCCGGCAAACTCGGTCTTGTATCTGCCGGTCCTGACATAGTGTTCGACCCGGGTCAGACCGGCTCGGAATGGAGCTACGACAAAGGCACGGACGAGTACACCGTCACCAAGGGAGACAGCCATGTGGACGGGACAGTCGCTTTCCATGCTGAGATAGGCGAAAACGTCAGGTCTACCGAGCACAGCATCAGCCTTACTTCCAAGAAGATGTATGAAAGCGGAACAGGTACGGAGGGTGATCCGTATATCGTCATCGACGCAGACCAGTTCGCCGCTACCCTGAGCACATACAGCTCTGCCTGGGTGAAACTGACACAGGACATCACGGTATCGAACTGGAGCACCATAGAGGAATTCAGCGGAAATCTCGACGGTGACGGGCATGTGGTCAGCGGGCTGAATGCTCCTTTCGCCGCGACGCTGAGCGGAACCGTGCAGAATATCAAGTTCAGGGATGTGAATATCACGGCAGGAACGGGAGCATGCGGAACTGTTGCCAATCTCCTTGACGGAAGCGTCCTGAACACTGCTGTGACCGGCACACTGTCAGCTCCGTCCGGTGCATCGTCCGGTGATACCGGATTCGGCGGCATCGCAGGCCAGGCTCAAGGCCGCTCTGTCATCGACAACTGCTACGTGAATGTAACACTCACGACCAACAGCAATTTCGCTACCGGAGGCCTCGTAGGTGTGATAAAAGGCACCGATGGTGTAACGATGTCGAACTCGACAGTGGAAGGCTCCATTTCCGGAAGTATCAACGGAACGAAGCTCGGAGGTATACTCGGTCGAAAGACAAATACCAATCAGAACTCCTCAGACATTATAACAGGCTGTCTTGTTACCGCTGAAGTAGTAATGTCCGGAAGCGGGTCGAATATGATCGGAGGAATTTTCGGAGCTCTTCAAGGCTCGACTGTAAACGGCAAGTATGTCGGTGGCATAACCGTCGAAAAGACAGCGTTCACAGGACATGTCAGCGGAGGAAATGCTGTCGGCGGTATCGGCGGTGTATGCTGCTCGGTTACCGACTGCTACGTCAGCGGCTCCGTACAGGCTACCACAGTATCTTCAAACAGTACAGCTGCTGCAGCCGGCATTTCTGCCGCGGCCAAAGGCGATGTGACAAGATGCGTGGTCTACGGAGCCAGAGTTACCGGTCAGCCGAAAGGAAGTTCATATACTGCAGGTATCATAAACGTGAAGAACGGCAACAATCCGAACACCACGAAGTGCGCCGTCATAAATACCCAGATAGAGGAAGGCGGCTTCACGATATACGGTACAGCCTCGGCAGACATCACCTGCTCAGACAACTACTGGTGGGGAGTCACGTACGCAAGCAACGGCGCTGCATACACCCCTATCACGGGCGCCGACACCTACGGACAGGACGGCACACAGCAGGAGCCTGCTCAGGAACTCTTCGAAAGCCTCGGCTACGACTTCACCGACGTGTGGAGCTGGGACAGCACTGCCGGAGCACCTGTTCTGAAAAAAGTCGGCTGCGACGACAGCGTAAAACTTTAACATCGGGAAAATATCGGAAACTGCCCGGAATCCATTCCGGGACAGTTTCCGGTATTCCACTGAAATACATTTTTTTTAAATCTGAAATAAAAATGAACAGCAATATATTCAAGACTATCATTTCGACCGGGATCATGGTATGCGCCCTCGCGGCGTGTACCAAGGCCCAGTTGATCTCCGACCTCCCGGAAGACATAAACAAACCGGAAGACGGCTCCGTCACAGCCACTACTGCCAAACGCGGTGTCTGCCAAAGCACCAATACGGCCAATTTCGGTGAGAAACTCGTAGGCCTGAAAGCCAACTGGTACTATACCTGGGGGCTTGATCCGAGCAGCACCGTGGAAGGAGTGGAATTCGTACCGATGTTCTGGAGCGGCGCATCGGTGACGGAGGACAACTGCAACAAGATAAACCGGCTTTTCGAAGAAGGAAAAATCAGCTATGTCCTCGGCTTCAACGAGCCAGACCTTTCCGCGGAGTCCAACATGTCGGTAAACGATGCCTTGGACTACTGGGCATTCCTCTGCGAGCATTTGGACAGCAGAATCAAATTGGTCAGCCCTGCTCCGTCCTACCCTACCCGAGACTGGCTCGAACAGTTCATGGCCGGAGTTAACGAAAGAGGTCTTCGCTGCGACTATGTGGCGGTGCACATGTATGCAGGTATCGGCACAGAGAACTACCAGAATGTTATCCGCGAAGTGTACAACAAATATGGAAAGAGAGTATGGATCACTGAATTCGCCCCGAGGGACGATAATGCCAGCACGAATGGCTACAACAGTTACTCCGAAGCACGGGTACTCTCTCAGATGAATACGCTTCTCCCGGCATACGAAGAAATGCCCGAGGTATTCCGATACAGCTGGTTCGGCTGTGCCTCGGAATCGATGATAGGTCTGATATCCTCCAGATTCTTCGGCGATGACGGACAAATCACTTCTCTCGGTGAATATTACGCCAGCATAGAACCGAATGAAAATATTAAATTAGCCGGCAGTAATTTGTAAAATATGAAAAAGACAATCATTGCGGCAGCACTGCTGCTTTCGGCAGTCTGCTACGGACAGAAAACCGAGGGCTTGGATCCGCTTATCCAGAATGTTTACGGCAGAGAATACACCCTGCTGAACGGCTATTGGAACTATTTTGCAGACCCTCTCGAGACAGGATACTACAACTACAGACGCAAGCCGGACCCGAACGGCTTCTTCCTCGACAAGAAAGTCGACAACGTCACGACATGGAAAGAGTACGACTTCGACCTCTCCCCTGTCATGGGCATCCCCGGAGACTGGAACACCCAGGACGAGAAACTTTTCCACTACGAGGGGATGGTCTGGTTCAGACAGAAATTCCATGCAACCAAGGATGACAGCGCGAAGCAGTATCTTTATTTCGCTGCATCCAACTATCTGACCAGGGTTTTCCTCAACGGAAAATACGTCGGCACCCATGAAGGAGGCTACACTCCGTTCAATTTCGACGTTACAGACAAACTCGCAGACGGTGAAAACACACTGATATTGGCGGTAGACAACAAACGTCTGCCTGAAAGAATCCCGACCATCATCTGCGACTGGTTCAACTACGGCGGCATCACCCGCGATGTCCTCCTCGTGAAAGTGCCGCAGGACTTCATCCGCACCTACAAGGTCGGGCTGAAACAGGGCACGGACGACATCGTATCGGCAGAAGTCAGGCTGAATTCGAAAGAGGCCGGGAAAGAGGTGAGGCTGTCGATTCCGGAACTGAAAATAGAACTTACGGGAACTACGGACAGCGAAGGCGTCGCCAAATTCGAGAAAAAGGCGAAAATCAGTCTCTGGTGCCCAGAGTCGCCGAAACTGTACGCTGTCTCCATCAGTGCAGGCTCTGACAGCATCGATGATGAAATCGGTTTCAGAACTGTCGAAACGAGAGGCACCGAGATACTGCTGAACGGCAAACCGATATTCCTGCGCGGAATCTCCATCCATGAAGAAGCCGCATTCAGAAGCGGCAGGATAGCCAAGGTCGAGGAGGACCGCATCCTTCTGAACTGGGCCAAGGAGCTCGGCTGCAACTACGTCCGTCTCGCACACTATCCGCACAACGAGCAGATGGTCCGCGAGGCTGAAAAGATGGGACTTCTCGTCTGGAGCGAAATTCCGGTATACTGGACCATTCTCTGGGACAGGGAAGACGTCTATGCCAATGCCTTGAACCAGCTCGACGAGATGATAGAGCGTGACATCAACAGGTGCAACATCGTCATCTGGTCCATCGCCAACGAGACTCCGCACGGAGATGCCCGCGACAGATTCCTCAGCTCCCTCGCTAAATACGCCCGTGAGAAAGACCCGTCGAGGCTCATCTCCATGGCCATGGAAAGGAACGACAAGAGTGCCGAGATCCTCTCTGTCAGGGACAACATGAGCGAATACGTGGACATCATCAGCGTGAACCAGTATGTAGGATGGTACGACGGCACCAACGAAAAGATAGACCGCGTCAGCTGGGAAATCGACTATGACAAGCCAGTAATGATTTCCGAATTCGGCGGAGATGCACTTTTCGGGAAGCACGGCACGGAGACGGACATCTGGACCGAGGAATATCAGGCAGATCTGTACCGCAAGACCATCAGAATGATAGAAGAAAGGATGTCGCCGCATATTTCAGGAATGTCGCCGTGGGTGCTGAAAGACTTCCGTTCTGCAAGACGGCTTCTGCCTCAGACCCAGGACGGATTCAACCGCAAGGGTCTCGTTTCCGACAGAGGCGAAAGGAAACAGGCGTTCTACATCCTGCAGGATTTCTACAAGAAGAAAAGTCATGAAACTGAGTAACTTTTTTACAGTCATTGCAGCCGCCGTCTTCATGGCGGCCTGCAATGGTCCTGAAACAAAGGATTTCATACGGGTGGACGGAGAAAATCTGAAAGATGCCTCCGGCAATGTTTTCGTCATCCGGGGCACCAATCTCGGAAACTGGCTAAACCCTGAGGGCTATCTTTTCCAGTTCCCCAAAAGCGCCAACTCCGCAAACCGCATCAACGACGGCCTTTGCCAGATGGTAGGTCCTGCATATATGGAAGAATTCTGGGCGAGATTCCGGGAAAATTACGTGACCGAGGATGATATCGCATTCATTGCATCCACCGGCGCCACGACTGTCCGGATACCTTTCCACTACAAGATCTTCACCGATGAAGACTACCTCGGGATGAAGTCCGCTTCGGAAGGCTTCGCCCTCATGGACAGGGTCATCGGATGGTGCAGGGAGCACGGGCTGCGTGTGATTTTGGACATGCATGACTGCCCCGGAGGCCAGACAGGCGACAATATTGATGATTCTTACGGCTATCCGTGGCTGTTCAGAAGCGAAAGGATGCAGGAAAAGTTCATCGATGTCTGGGTATCCATCGCGGAGCATTACGCCGGCGAGACTGCGGTTCTCGGCTATGATCTCATGAACGAGCCGATAGCCCACTATTTCGAGGACAAGGAAGAGCTGAATGCCGTATTGCCGCAGCTTATGGAAAGGACTGTCGCAGCCATTCGTGAAGTGGACAAAAAACATATCATGATATTGGCGGGAGCACAGTGGAATACCAATTTCAAGGTCTACGAATCATGGGACTTCGACGACAACATCATGTTCACCTGCCATATCTACAAATGTCCTCCGAGTGCCAACTCTCTGAAAGGTTTCACCTCGTTCAGAGACAAGACAGGACTGCCCATGTACATGGGAGAAACCGGAGAGAATACCGATGAGTGGGTGGAAAGTTTCAGGACGGCTCTCGAAGGAGCCAACATAGGCTGGACATTCTGGACTTACAAGAAACTCGACAGCACGACGTCTTTTGCAAGCATACCAAAGCCTGAAGGATGGGAGGACATACAGGAATTCCTCAAGGCCGACAGGTCCGAATATGCCCTTATCCGGGAAGCCCGCGGCGATCAGGCGGAATACAGGAAAAGCCTGGACGAATATCTGGAAAACTGCCTTTTCACGAACTGTGACATAAACGAAGGCTATATTTCAGCCCTCGGATTAGACCCCGGGAAATAACCCGGGCACCCCATAGTCCCGAACGGCAGAATAAATCCGGATTTCAAAGAAATCCTTGACGGCAGTACGCCGAATTCCTTGTCCAAAGCAACGGAATTCGGCGTACTGCCGTCAAAAATAAAGCTGCTGGCCCGGCCTACATCTCTATTTTTACATTATCTATCCACAGTACATTCCCCACACCGCCGTAAAATGCCCGTTCCGAACTTGCCAGGAACGTAAGAATCAGATAGTTCGGCTCCTCGTCCGCGGAAGCCCAGCCATCCTCCTGCACCACGACCTTTTCCCCCTCCGAATTATAGCAATAGAACGCCGTTTCCGGATCCGTCCTCAGTCCCATGTAATCCCGGTAAAACGGCCGGTCCGTGATGTCTCCGTAAGCCACTTCCACCCTGTATCCGTCGACCCATTCCGGAGCGTTTTCCTCAAACCGGCAGACAGCAGTGCCAACCCTCAGGGCATGCACCGAGCCATCCTCGTCTTCCCAACGCTTCTGCAGCACCATATACAGCTCCGGGTAATCCGGATACCCCATCTCCTTCAAGGCGGAAAAACCGGTCCCGCGGACGACTTCATGACCCACGTCCGCCTTATAGTCGAAAACCACCGCGGAAGGCCTTCCTTCGAACGGCACCCCGTACAACACCTTGGACATAGGCGACTTGGTATCCCTTATCGGCTCTTCAAGGCTTCCTACAAACATGGCTCCCTGGCAGGTCACATCCATGTTTATCATTCCCAGCACCTTTATCGACTCGACATGCGTCTCGAGCCTTGCGCAATAGCCGTCTCCCCGCTTTTCAGGAAACACGGTATTGTTCGTCTTGGTGACTCCGGCCACGACGGCAAGGACGTTGTTCGTACGCCACAAATAGCCCTCCGGAGCCGTAAAGGGCTCTTTCGTGCGTGTCACTTCCTGATTTCCGTAAAACTCGAAAAGATGTCTGATACCTCCCCCGATGACTCCGGATTCCTTTATTTCACGAATCGACCAGTTGTCGAACGTACCGTAGGAATTGATGTCCGCCACGGTCTCCCGCTGTGCAAATACGGCAGCCGGCAGCAGAGACATGGAAAGGGTTAAGGAAAAAATAATTGTCCGTCTCATAAAAATTGCCTATATATGCAAAATATTGTCAAGAATCTTTCTGGCAAAGGTAAAAAGTTTTTTGGAATGATGACCCGCGAAGTATCATTTCGACCGGAGGGCTGATCCCTTCCCTGTCATTTCGACCGGAGGGCGTAGCCCGAAGTGGAGAAATCTGTTATTGAACTTACGAAAATGAAAAAAACCGTCATAAGCAAAATTCTAATCCCCATAGTCGCGGCAGCAATGCTTCTGCCGTACGAATACTGTATTGCCGTACCGGCAACGACAAGGGAATTCGATATCTTCCAGCCGGACGGGACCGCATTCCGCGCAAGACTCGGAGGAGATGAATTCATGAAAATCCTCACCACTTCCGACGGCTGCACGATCGGTATGGGAGAAGACAGGTGGTATTACTACGGGTGGTATGAATCCGACGGGACAGTCACATTGTCCGACAGCAAGGTCGGACAGCCGGTCCCTTCCGACATAAAGGCAAAAAGCATGGCGATTCCCTATGAATCATTAGCTGCCGCAGCTGCCTCCAAACGCGCTTCCGTCATGGATACCGGCCGTACGAGGAAGAACATACTTGCGGAGACAAGGGCTGCCAGGGGCGCATTCTATACGAAAAGCGGAGAAAATGTCATAGAGAAGCATGGAATCGTAATTCTGGCACAGTTCCAGGACTTGAAATTCCAGGACGGGCATACCCGGGAAACATTCGAAAATCTGCTTACGGAGCCCGGATACAACCGGAACGGGGCGACCGGCTCTGCCATGGACTATTTCAACGACCAGTTCGACGGATACTTTTCTTTCTCGTTCGATGTCAGCGACATAGTGACGGTTTCGGGGAACTATGCGGACTACGGCGCCAACAAAAGCAACGGAGACGATATCAATGCCCATGAGTTCATAGCCGAGGCATGCAAGGCTGCCGACAGCCGGATAGATTTTTCCAGGTACGATGACAACGGGGACGGAGAAGTGGACAATGTGTTCGTTTTCTTCGCAGGTGGAGACGAGGCTGACGGAGCCGGTACGGACCATATCTGGTCGCATGCTTGGTATTTGGCCGACGGAGCCGGCATAAACCTGACATTGGACGGTGTAGTGATAAACCGCTATGCCTGCACATCCGAGCTCAGGCGTACGGACACCGGGAATGAATACACGCTTGCAGGAATCGGTACATTCTGCCATGAATACAGCCATACCCTCGGACTTTCGGACTACTACGACACGGACTATATAAGCAGCGGAGGCCGGTCCGTTGCCCTCTGGAGCCACACGGCCCTGATGGACGGAGGAAACTTCAACAACTCCGGAAACACTCCCCCGAATCTGAATGCCCCGGAGCGGGACGAAATACAGGATGAGGGTATTTTCGAGCCTGAAATACTCACGGCAGGCACCCACACATTGGAGCCAATCGATGTCAGCGGCAAATATTACAAGATGGAGACTGATACTGAAAGTGAATATTTCCTGTTCGAATGCAGGGCGGAACGAGGCTGGGACAAATACATCGGTGGAAGCGGACTGCTCATATACCATATCGATAAGTCCGGCAGAAATTCAGGATATTCTCCGTCATACGGCAAAAATCTCACGGCAGCGGAAAGATGGCAATACAATGAAGTGAACTGCCGGCCGGCATACCTGTGCGCCGACCTGATAGAAGCGAATCCGAATGCCAGGGTCACCTTGGGACAGAGCGAGGCCATCCCGCTTTCGAGCATCCCCCAGATTTTCTTCCCGTACACGACAGGCTCGACGAGCAGCACCTCGTTTACTCCGGAGACCGACCCCGCATTCGTGTTCCGGAGCGGAACGGAATCTTCCTTAGCCATAACCGGCATCGAAAAGTCCGGTGACAACATCGTCCTGACTGTCACGGAATACACCGGGAAGGTCCCTGAGCCGGCATCCGTATCTGCGGAAATATTCCAGGATGCGGCCATCATCACATGGGCCTCCTCGACGGGCCACGACGGGAAAGCCGTCATAGAGTGGTCGGAAAGCGCAGGCGGTGAAAAATACAGCGCCGAGATAGAAAAAGGGTACGAGACGGGGCAATATTCATATACCATTGAGGGACTGACCCCGAGAACGGCGTACAAGACGAATATCTATTTCGAGAACGACGGGGTGGCCGGAACGAAAAAGGAGTGCAATTTCACTACCAAATCTCCGCGCAGCCAGCATTATCCTTTCATATATCTTTTCAATATCAAAAGCAACGGTGACGGAACATATCCCGCCGGGAGCAAATTCCCGCTCAGGCTCTACAACGCCTACGATGCGGATGGCATAGACTGGTATATGGACGGAGTGCAGATATCTACCGACGCCAGCGGATACTATATCCCGGAAACTTCCGGCGAACTGCGTGCCGAAATCCACTACGATGACGGCACAACAAGCATTGTCACAAAATACATCGTCATAAAATAACATGAATTTCAATAGAATTACCGACAAGTGCCCCATGGTCCTGCTGCCGGTACTGCTGCTCCCGCTGCTTGCGGGCTGTATCCAGGGGCTCAGCCTTGAAGAATTCAACAACGAATCCGACATTGGCCTCATCATACGCAACAGCTATCATATCCGATATGAGCAGACCGGTTATCAGATCGGCTGCAACGAAAGCCGCAACGAATTCTGGGTCACGGACGACGACATGGCAAACTATTTCATTCTCAAGTGCAAGTCGTTCCCCGAAGTCGGCAATACCGTAGAAGCCGACCTCATCTACACCACTGCGGACGACATCAAGACCCGCAGCCTCAGCTTCAAAGTCACCGATGCAGACTCCGGCACGGGAAAAATCTGGCTCTGGTGCCAGCCAAAGAAAATCGGGGTAATCATCAAAGTGCTCCAGTAAAAGAATTTTTGAAAAATATCAAAACTGTTTCTAAATTTGCGACCATTCGAAAATTCAGATAAAACATAAGAATCATGAGAAAGAAAATTGTTGCAGGCAACTGGAAAATGAATACTACCGTTGCCGAAGGCGTAGAGCTCGCAAAGGCAGTTGCAGCCAAATCTTCCGAAGTTCCGGCTTCCGTGAAACTTATCATCGCCCCTCCGTTCACCCACCTTGTACCGGTGGCTGAAGCTATCAAGGGTACTGCCATCGGCCTTTCTGCACAGAACTGCGCCGACAAGGAAAAAGGCGCATATACGGGTGAGGTGGCAGCCAGCATGCTCGTGTCGGCAGGGTGCGAATACACCATACTCGGACACTCCGAAAGGAGACAGTATTACGGAGAAACGGATGCGAAACTCGTGGAAAAGGTAAAACTGGCTATCGCCAACGGTCTCTCCCCTATCTTCTGCGTGGGTGAAAATCTCGAGGAGCGCGAGGCAGGACGCCATTTCGATGTTGTGACAGAGCAGGTCAAGAACGTGCTTTACACACTTTCCGCCGAGGACATGGCCAAAGTCATCATAGCTTACGAGCCGGTATGGGCTATCGGTACGGGCAAGACTGCCACAGCAGAGCAGGCTCAGGAAATCCATGCCTGCATCAGGAAGGTCATTGCCGAAAAATTCGGTGCGCTTGCCGAGGAAATCACCATCCTTTATGGCGGCAGCTGCAAGCCTTCCAACGCAAAGGAACTGTTCGCATGTCCTGACATCGACGGAGGACTGATCGGAGGTGCTGCTCTGAAGGCTGAGGACTTCATTGCGATTGCGCTTTCATACTGAGAATATTGTGAGATTCAGGAGCACAGGATACAACCCCTGGCGGGGTCAACAGTGCTCCTGAATCTCACAATAAAGGACGCAAAAAATCCTGACGAGCAACAGTGCTCCTGAATCTCACAATAAAGGACGCAAAAATCCTTACGGGGTCAACAGATCTCTCGGCTACGCTCGAGATGACAAGCACAAAATACCTGTGACGGTACCCAAGATGACAAATACACGCAAAAGGTTTGATATCTTTCTGAGAATCGTATATTCGGGTGACCTCACGGAAAAACAGGAAAAAGGGGATGACTTTCACTTTTTAGTCGTCCCCTTTTTTTTTACGGTACTCCAGCCTTGTCATTTCATGTAATCCCTCCCGATTACCATTTCAGCCGGGCGAAGCAAGCGGCGAAATCCGCCCGGTCACTCATTTCCGGGCGCTTCGACTACCGGAGGTATGATGTTCACAGTCATCTCCTGGACTTTGGAAGATGCACCCTGATAATTCTCGTTAGATCCGACGAATACCGCCCTGAACGGTCCCGGCTCAT
>CALUQC010000061.1 GCA_944322805.1 uncultured Bacteroidales bacterium
CCGGCAGGTCAGAGAATCTGTGTTATGAGGGGGATGCTCAGAATCGAAAGGAGGGTGGAAATCAGGATACCCTGGACCATGACGGTCTCGTCCTTGCCGTACTGGAGGCAGAACATGGCTCCGTAAGTACCCACGGGCATGGCAGCGAGGACGGTGTTGATGCCGAGTATGTCTCCGCTGAATCCTATCATCCGGGTCAGGTAGAATATGACGACAGGCAGGACTATCAGGCGGAGGATGGAAATCCCCCATACTAATTTCCCGGAAAAGATGCGTTTCAGGTCCATCTGCGCCATGGAGGTGCCTATAATCAGGAGCGCTGCCGGGACAGTGATGTTGCCGAGCAGGGTCACGGGAGTCGTGACTATGCCTGGCAGTCCCTTTATGTCGAAAACCACTATCAGTGTGGACAGATAGCACGCTATCATGGCCGGGCTTGCCAGTATCTTCCAGTCCAGTTTCAGACCGCCAGGACCGCCCTGTATCATCTTCTTTCCGAGCGAAAAGGCGAGAAGCGTGAACGGGATGTTAAGCAGGCTCGCATAGAATATGGCGTATTTCCCGAAAATCGAGGCGACTATCGGGTAGCCGATGAAGCCCACGTTGCCGAAGGTCAGCATGAAACCGTATATGCCCTGCATGTCCTTGTTTTTGGTAATTATGCGAGAGAGCAGCATCGCCACCGCCACGAAGAACGCGTAAGTCACGCAGCCGATAGCCAGGACAGGCAGAATCAGGCTCTTGTCCGGGGAAATGTCTCCCATGACCGAGGAGACTATCAGGCACGGGCTGCTGATATTGATTACGAAAACGGAGAGCTGCTGGGAAAAGCGTCCGTCTATTATCTTGAGTTTCGCCGCGCCGTATCCTACCAGAATCAGGATGAACAGCGCCGCCATCTGGGAAATAATCGTCAACATGTGCCGATAAGTTTTATCTTTTCAAATTTCAGGGGTGCAAAAATAGCACTTTCTTCGGAAACGTGAAACAGGAAACTGTTTGAAACTGTTTTGAAAAAATTGCAAAACAGTTTCAAAATAGTAACTTTGAAAGGAAAATCGATTGTAACACTTTGGAAACTTGATGAAAGAATAAATGAGGACAAACGACTTTCTTATTATGGCTGCACTGTCTGTCATGGCTTTTCAGGGAGCCGTGGCTATGCAGGCGCAGCCATTGCCGCAAAAGCGGGCGGCGAATGCGGAAATCGTCTCCGGCGCTGTGTGGTACGATACCGACGGCAATCCGATAAACGCCCACGGAGGCGGCATACTGTATCACGAAGGGACATATTACTGGTACGGAGAATACAAGAAAGGGCCGACCATCCTGCCGGAATGGGCCACGTGGGAATGTTACCGTACGGATGTGACGGGAGTCAGCTGCTATTCTTCGCAGGATCTTGTGAACTGGAAGTTCGAGGGCATAGTCCTGCCTGCCGTGAGCGATGACAGGGAACATGATTTGGCTCCGGGCAATGTACTGGAACGGCCGAAGGTCATTTATAACCGGAAGACCGGCAAGTTCGTGATGTGGATGCATGTGGACAGTGCCGACTACAGCAAGGCATGTGCCGGAGTGGCTGTGAGCGATTCTCCGACAGGGAAGTTCACGTATCTCGGCAGTTTCCGTCCTAACGGGGCCATGAGCCGTGACCAGACCGTATTCGTGGACGATGACGGACGCGCCTACCATTTTTATTCCTCCGAGCATAATGCGACGCTGTATATCAGCGAACTGACGGACGACTATCTGAGGCCGACGGGAAGATTCACCCGCAATTTCATCAAAAAGAGCCGCGAGGCCCCGGCAGTGTTCAAGCATGAAGGCAAATACTATCTTCTGTCTTCAGGATGCAGCGGCTGGGACCCGAATCAGGCCGAACTCGCCGTAGCAGATTCCATCATGGGCGAATGGCGGACCATAGGCAACCCGTGCACCGGGCCTGACGCGGACAAGACTTTCTACAGCCAGAGCACGTATGTCTGCAAGGTCATGGGAAAGAAGGACATGTACATAGCCATGTTCGACAGGTGGAACAAGACCGACCTGGAGGATTCCCGCTATGTGTGGCTGCCCCTGTCCTTTGATGACGGAAAAATCACAATCCCGTGGCGGAAGAAATGGAGCTTTGACGAATATGCGGACCGGGGACGTTTCGAAGTGGGCAGGGGAACGTTCCTTTTGGACGGGAAACCGTTCATTGTCAAGGCTGCGGAACTTCACTATCCCCGTATTCCGAAGCCATATTGGGAACACCGTATAAAACTGTGCAAGGCATTGGGAATGAACACTATCTGCCTGTATGTCTTCTGGAATTTCCATGAGCGGACTCCCGGAGAATTCGACTTTACGGGCCAGGGGGATATTGCGGAGTTCTGCCGTCTTTGCCGGGAGAACGGCATGTATGTCATTATGCGTCCCGGTCCTTATGTGTGTGCTGAATGGGAGATGGGCGGTCTCCCGTGGTGGCTGCTGAAAAAAAAGGACATCCGCCTGCGGGAGTCCGACCCTTATTTCATGGAGCGAGTTGCAATGTTCGAGAAGGCTCTGGCGGAACAGGTGGGACATCTGACCATTGCCGAAGGCGGTCCGATCATCATGATACAGGTGGAGAACGAATACGGGGCATACGGGGAAGACAAGGAATATGTGGCTGGGGTAAGGGATATCATCCGTTCCAGTTTCGGAGATGACGTGCTCCTGTTTCAGTGCGACTGGGCTTCAAATTTTACAAGAAACGGTCTGGATGACCTGCTCTGGACCATGAATTTCGGGGCAGGTGCCGATATTGACCGGCAGTTCGCAAGGCTGAAGGAACTGCGGCCGGCTTCTCCGCTGATGTGTTCCGAGTATTGGAGCGGCTGGTTTGACAAATGGGGCGCCAGACATGAGACCCGTTCGGCGGACAAGATGGTCAGCGGCATCGATGAGATGCTTTCCAAGGGCATTTCATTCAGTCTCTACATGACGCATGGCGGGACCAGCTGGGGACATTGGGCCGGTGCCAATTCTCCGGGATATGCACCAGACGTCACTTCCTATGATTATGATGCACCGATCAGTGAATCCGGACGTATTACGCCGAAATACACGGCTTTGAGGGAGGTCCTGGCGAAATACGCGGACGGTGGCGGCCTGCCAGAGCCTCCGGAGGCGATAAGGACCGTCAGGATTCCCGCATTTGACTTTACCGAGGCCGCACCTCTGTTCGATAACCTGCCTGCGGCAAAAAAGGATTCCTGCATACGTACCATGGAGGAATACGGCCAGGGTTTCGGCAGCATACTTTACCGTACATCCCTGCCTGAAATGAAGGAGGGCGCCATGCTTGCCGTAAACGATGTGCATGACTATGCGCAGGTGTTCCTGGACGGGAAATATATCGGGAAAATGGACAGACGGCTTTCGGAGAAAAGCCTTGTGCTTCCGGCCTGCCGCGAGGGAGCCAGACTCGATATCCTCGTGGAAGCCATGGGACGCATCAATTTCGGACGGGCCATCAAGGATTTCAAGGGCATTACGGAAAACGTGGAATTGTCGGCGGATATCGACGGGCATACCTTTGTCTGTGATTTGAAAGACTGGGAGGTATTCAATCTCGAGGATACGTACGGATTCTACAGCGGTATGGAGTTCAAGCCGGTACTGTCTCTGACAGATGAAGCGGGGCAGCGTATTCCGGGCTGCTACCGCGGACATTTCCATCTGAAAAAGACAGGGGATACTTTCCTGAATTTCGAGACCTGGGGAAAAGGCGTAGTGTATGTGAACGGCCACGCCTTGGGCCGCATATGGTCCATCGGTCCGCAGCAGACACTTTACGTGCCGGGCTGCTGGCTGAAAAAGGGAGAGAACGAGATACTGGTATTCGATATTGCCGGACCCCGGGAGGCAAGGTCGGAAGGCTTGGAAGAGCCTGTGCTTGACCGTCTGCGTCCGCAGGAATCCTTGTCCGGGACCGGAGGCGGAGCTTTGGACCTGTCCGGTGAAAAGCCCGTATTCTCAGGAAGTCTTGAACGTGAGAACGGCTGGCAGGAAGTAAAATTCGCGCAGCCGGTACGCGGGCGCTATGTCTGTCTCGAAGCCATTGATTCCCATGATGGGAAGGATTTGGCTTCCATTGCCGAGATATATCTGCTCGGTGACGGGGGAGAGCGGCTGTCACGGGAATCGTGGACGGTGGAACATGTTGACAGCGAAGATGTTTCACATTCGAACAATTCTGCCGACAAGGTATTCGACCTTCAGGAGTCTACAAGCTGGAACACCAGGCCGGGAGACCCTTATCCCCACAGCATCGTGATTGATTTGGGCTCTGTCCGTACTCTGTCCGGATTCCAGTGCCTGCCGCGCATGGAAAGCGGTGTCCCGGGCTGTATCAGGGATTTCAGGATATATGTAAGCCAGGACAGTTTCCTGCGATGAGCCTGTCATAGCGAGGACTGCCGGGTTCGACGAGTATTGCTCGGACCGTGGCGGGGCTTATACCCGGGATATCGATGCATGGTTTCTGGGCTGTACAGACTATCCTGTCATCCGCATGATGAAGGACCTCAGAAAAAACGGTCTCGGGTATGACGGCGTCATGGAAATGGCCGTACGTCTGGAAAAGGAAGACGGGAAATTCGTCCTGCCTGATGAAGCAGCCGCAGGATTGGATGAAAGATGGGACGGCGTGGACTTCGACCTGTTTGTCAGTCATCTGAACAGTTTCTATACTGACTCGCGTTTCGAAGCGTTTTTCGAGCAGCACGAAGGATTCTACGGACAGGTGATTGCATTTTTCAACCGGAATGTAATGGTGTATTTTGACGAAGACTGGTACGGAAGATTCTACAGGGAGAAGCCCCGGGAAAAATTTTCGGTGGTAATAGGCTTTACCAACGGGAGTGCATCATACGGCCCCTGCCGGGTGACGGAAGACGGGAAAGAAGTATTCGCTATCGTAGGCTATATGGAAAGAAACGGGAAACCGGTGTTTTACAAGGAGGGCTACGTGGCCTTGCTTGTCCATGAGTTCAACCTGAAAGATAACGGCTATTCCCTGGAAGACGTTAAAAACTCCTTGCTAAGCGATGTCCGGCGCGGTTTCCTGTGGACTCCATCATTGGTCACTCTTTTCCGGAAGTACGAACGGAATCCGAAACGATACGGCAGCTTCAGTGATTTTTATCCTCACATCATCCGGTTTCTTGACAAACAGGCCGATAGGGCGTGCAGGAATTTCATGTCTGCTTTGGAATAGCGTTTGCCGGCATGGCGGGGCGTTCCGAAGTTCAAGGAGAGCCAGACGGGCTACCGCATAATGCAGAACAAGGATGTGAACTCAAACCAGCTGACAAAGGATATGATGACAGCCTTCGTGGAGTATTAGAATAAAATCCTTAAGTTTGAGCAGAACAAGACGAAGGGACATTCGGGCTGCGGCACACGGAGAAATACACAAGGGCTGTGGACGAACTAAAAAGGGAAGCAATCAACAGCCTGCCGGAACTGAAGATTTGACGATATAAAAAGAAAAGAGAATATGAACTTTGAAGCATTGGCCAATCAGATAGATGTCATTCAGCACACCTTGCAGGCACAGGCGGCACACGCGGTAAATCTTGCTCTTACCGCAAGAAACTGGCTGATAGGGTACTATATAGTGGAGTTCGAGCAGAACGGAGAGGACAGGGCGGCATACGGAGAACAGTTGCTGAAGAAACTGGAGTCTAAGTTAAAGACAAAGGGATTGACTGCCCGGAGATTTCGGGAATTCAGACAGTTGTATCTGGCATATCCTCAACTTAAAAACCCTGTTGCACAATATCTTATGTCAAATTCGGATATTCGGCAGTCAATGAGTGCCGAATTCATAGAGCCAATTCGGCGGTTGGCATCCGCCGAATTTGAAACAGACATTCGGCGGACGGCATCCGCC
>CALUQC010000062.1 GCA_944322805.1 uncultured Bacteroidales bacterium
CTCGAGGACCTCGCTTCCGACAATAGCGCAATGCCGGCGGCCCGCTCCAATTATCCGCGTGCCGACAAAGGCTCCGTTTACGGTCTTTTGGCGAGGATGTACCTGAATGCGGAAGTTTATTCCGGCACGGCCATGTGGGAAGAGGCCAAGGCTGCCTGCGAGACCATTTTCACCATGGGCTACGGACTTGCGGACAGTTATGAATCCCTTTTCAGGGGCGATAACGGGGAAAACGCCGACGCCCTTCAGGAATTCCTTTTCGCGGCCGCCTACGATGCCGAGCAGTCCCAGTCTTTCGGAGGGACCACATATCTCACGCTTGCCGCCATTGCTGCGGAAGACATACAGCAGATACCCGTATTCGAAGACGAGAACGGGGAGCCTCTTGCGGAGGAGACCATGGTGACCTTCTATCCGAATGGGGTGAACAACGGCTGGGCCGGCATCCGCGTTCCGTATGAGTTCGCACAGAAATATTTCAATGTGGAGGATGCCGACTATGGCGAAGGTACCTACACCTGCGAAGACGCGAGGGGCCGGATGTTCTACATCAAGGGCCGTGAAGAGTCCATGGACGGGGCGCTCTACCAGTTTCTGAGCGGCTGGTCATGCCTGAAATTCAACAATGTCCCTCATGACAAGGACCCTGTTTACTGGGGAAGCGAAGCTGCCGGCAAGGCCTACAGCGACATCGACTATCCTCTGATCCGTCTCGGTGAGATCTATCTCATCTATGCCGAGGCATGTTTCCGGCTCAACGACAGGGATGAAGCCCTGCCTTACCTCCGGGATCTGGCCGAAAGGGCCGGCGTGGAGGGTCCTGCCACTTCATACACGGAGAATTACCTGATAGAGGAACGTGCGAGGGAGCTTTACTGGGAAGGTCATCGCCGTACGGACCTTATCCGTTTCGGAAAATTCCATGCAGGTGACTTCCTGTGGCCTTACAAGGGCGGGGAATCGTTCGGAGGGCAAAGTTTCGCGAGCTCCAAGAACCTGTTCGCCCTGCCGCTGACGGACCTGACCGCAAACCCGAATCTGAAGCAGAATGAAGGATATGTTGACAACAGATAGAAACATTAACTGTCATCCGGATATGAGAATAAGACAATATATCGTAATGTTGGCCGCTGCGGCAGGGCTTTCGCTCGGCTGTACGCAACTTGAAGAATTCAGGACGGTGTCGCCTGACGAGATAAAGCGTCCGGTATTGAATTCCGTGAATCCTTCGCAAATCACGGTTACCAACAGCCGGCTCGATGACGAAGTATCATTCGCATGGGACGCGGCGGATTTCGGCGTAAGGACAGACATCAGCTACAACCTTGAAGTGGAATACGGCGAATCCGGTAAAATCGTGGTTTTCTCCGGCATCACCGGGACTTCCCTTGATATTTCCTACGAGGAGCTGAACTATGTGCTCGGGCTGAGTACGCAGCTTGGAGGCGCCGGCGTGCCGCTCGATACGCCCGAAACCGTGAAATTCTATATCAGCGCATATATCGGGGACGGCGCCCAGAAATGCTGGTCCGACCCTGAAGAATGCACCGTGACAGTCATTTATGCCAAGCCGAGGTATCCAAATGTCTGGGTTATCGGCAAATATTCGAACTGGGAGCATTCGCGTTCGCAATATCTCTACAGTTTCGGGAACAACGGCATTTACGAAGGCCTGATAGACTTCGGCGAGGATGCGGATACCGACAACTACGGAGACGGCAGCGACTGCGGCTTCAAGCTGACAGGCGCCGCCAACTGGAGCAACAGTACCGGAAACTGGGGTATGACACGCGCCATCACCGGCGAGGACTACGAGACGGATGAAATCACCCTCGGAAACGGCGGAGGAAACATCAACAAGGTATATCAGAAACGTTACTATCAGTTCCGTTATACCGTAAACTCCCTTCTTCTCGAAAAACTCCTTTCTTTCGAGGATATCGATATTGCCGGGACTGCGGCCGGTGAAGAAGCTCCCGCGCTGCTTTTCGATACGGCCAACCAGCGTTTCTATTTCGATATCGAGGCGCAGGCCGGTGAGACTGTTGCACTGACTCTCGAAAAAGCCGTACGGCAGGGCGGCGATACCGACGGCAATATTCTTCTCGGCGCTTCCGACGAAGTGTCTGCCGAGCCTGGCAAGGGAACTCTCGAACTCGGCAGCGACAAGGCTTTGACAGTGCCTGATGCAGGCAGCTACCGCGTCTACATCGAGATGAACAATCCGGAGGAAATGACATACGAGTTCAATTCCGAAGATTTCGGCAAGGACTTGAATTCCGACGAGGAGATTACCGAGCCCAACGGGGAGACCTGGGGTATCGTAGGGTCCATGACGGACTGGGGAGGAGAGGACAATCCGGATACGGAGGAGGACGAGAGCGTGCCCGATATCCCGATGATTGAAACGGGAGACTGGTACAAGGCCGCATCCGTGAGGCTGACCGCCGATGATACGTTCAAAATAAGGTTTGCCAATACCTGGAATGAGGACAATACGGACAATTTCGGTGGCGGCAACGGTGATGCCATCGTGACAGACCCGGCTGAAGGCGTTTTCGAATCCGCCACCAAGGCCCTTTCGGAAGGCAGCTCCAACAATATCAGGGTAAGCAATGGCGGAGTCTATGACCTTTACTTCAATCCTGAAATCGGGGCGTTGCACGTAAGGCCTGAAGGCTCTGAGGCTCCAGGAGACGTGGCCTGGGGAATTGTCGGCAGCATGACCTCATGGCTTGCCGGAGAGGACCTGCTTATGGAGGAAGTCGAAGGTACGAACTACTACGTCTACAGGAATATCGAGCTGGTCGGAGCAAACAACGAAGGCACTCCGCAGAGCCAGTTCAAGATAAGATACGGCAACTGGTGGAATCAGAACTCCGACAACGGCCGCGGTCTGACGGCAGGCTCGGCGGCACTGGAGGACGGGAGGACGGTGTCCCTCAGTTCAGACGGCGGCTCCGCCAATATCACCGTGGCTGAAACGGGCACCTACAATATCTATTTCTATCCGAATCAGAATGCCGTGATGATACGTAACGGCGAGGGCGACGTGCCTGCTACCGTAGGCTGGGGCATTACCGGCTACTGGACTTTCTGGGAGGAAAACAACGATGTGCTGATGACTTACGAAAACGGCTATAATGTCGCTTTGGGCGTGACTGTCCCGGCATATGACCCTGCCGGCGGCGAGGACGGATTCAGGATAAGGTACGGCAACACTTCCGGCGGACGCGAATACGGGATGCCGGCGGGCTCCGATGCTGAAATTTCAGAATTCAACAGCACCGTCCGGCTCGGATACGGCTCAGGCATTCAGAATATTACGGTAGAGCCTGGTACTTATGACTTCTACTTCGATGCCGACCACGGAATCATCTATGTGAACATGCCGGGCTCGCCTGCACCGTCTCCTTACAGCGTGGGCATATGGGCGGAAAGCCTGACTGCCGGTATTCCGGACATCCCGATGACGGTCAGCGGAAGCTATTATGTCTATCATACGGCAGCGTTCCCGGAAGATGACAGCATCAGGATAAGATTGAGCGACAATGACGGCATTTCCTACGGGGTGGCGTCGGCTCCGGCGAATGTAATCGATACGGCTGTCCCGGTAGTCGAGGGCGGAGAGCCTATAGAGATTCCGGCCGGATATTACGGCATATGGTTCGACATGGATGCCATGACGGTCTATGTGCTGACTGACGGGAAGAATCCGGACGAACTCGCGGGAGACAGATGGTATCTCGTAGCCTGGGACAATGCCGACCCGCGCCTGCCCGATGCCGCGGAGAAGATAGGCAACATAGACTATCTCGTTTATGAGAATGTGTCTTTCGACGCCACGACAAACCGTTTCAAACTGATCAAGACCGCTCCTGACAACTGGGACGAAAGCCGCGGCTTCGAAACTCCGGGCCAGACGGTCACCATAGGTGCGGAAACGCCCCTTGTCACGGGCAGCTGGTCGCAGGACATAAATGTCGCTCCGGGTACATATGATGTATGGTACGACGCATACGGCAGCAAGGTATGGGTGATGCAGGACGGCAGAAAACCGTCGGCAAACTGATAGTGAGGATTGTAAAAAAACGATGTTATGAAAAAATATTTGGCAATCATATTCCTTTCCGCCTTTTCGGCCGCATTGTCCGGCTGTTCCGATCTTTCGGAAGATGCCCTGACGGAGGGTATCCTGTCAGTGGGGTCGGAGACTCTGTGGTTCGATGCCGATGGCGGTACACAGCTTATCGAGCTGCGTACATATGCCGGCTCCTGGAATGTCGTCCAGGATGAAACCTCCAGGACATGGTGCAGTCTCGGCAAGACCTCCGGGACCACCTCCTCGTCCTTCGAGGTGACCACGGATCCGAATGACGATTTTGAGAGAAGCACCGTGCTGACTCTCAATGCTGCCGGCTGCGATCCGGTGGAGATAAGAATCATACAGAACGGAGAGAAGGACCTCCAGTTCACCGTGACCCAGGAAATCGACGGTCAGATGGTGGAATTCAATCCCGACCCGGTGGACGGAGAGCCTGAATATTACGTCGACCCAGACAAGCCTCTGACCATTACGTTCAAGCCGAGCGTCAGCAACACCATGTTCGGCTGCAGAAACGATGTCTATGCCCATATCGGCATTATCGACGGCGAATTCTGGAAATTCACGCCTTCATCCTATGACACGAATGCCGAAAAAGGAAAGATGACCAATATCGGCGACAATACCTGGACCATAGAACTGACTCCTACCGTGCGCGAATGGTTCGATTCGGGCAATACGGAAATCAAGGAAATAGGAGTGGTCATCCGTCCTGCAGACCAGAGCACGACGGCTTTCAGGAACAACAAGGTGATAAGGGCCAGGGACGGCAAATATACTCTGGTCCACAAGACCAAGCAGGAAATGGCCTCACCGGTACCGGCCGGAATGCGGTACGGTATCAATTACGGGACTTCGGAAGTCACCTTTGTCCTCAAGGAAGAAGCCAAACAGTATGATTTCGCATATCTGATAGGCGAATTCAATGACTGGACACCGTCTGCGGCCTATGCCATGCACTGGGATGAAGACAGCGCGGCCTGGTGGTTTACACTGGACCTCAACGACCCTGACGGCGACCCGCAGACTGCGGAAACTCTTGATCCCGACGAGGAATACATGTTCCAGTATTATATAGGGACCACCGACGATTCCTGGACCACCCTCCGTCTGAGCGACCCTTTCAGCGAGATTATCTACAGTTCCGACGACGAGTGGATTGAGTCCTCCACATATCCTGATCTGAGGGAATATCCGGAATCGGAAACGACAGGCCTGATTTCCGCCTTCCAGGTGAACTGTCCTGCCAGGGACTATGCTTTCCAGAACGATTTCCGGATAGCGGATATCGACGACCTGGTCATCTACGAACTTCTGCTTCGCGACTTTTCGGAGACAGGCGACATAAAGGGCGCCCTTGCGAGGCTCGACTATCTCGAAAATCTCGGAATCAGCGCCATCGAGCTTATGCCTGTCCAGGAATTCGACGGAAACGACAGCTGGGGCTACAACACGAATTCCTACTATGCCATGGACAAGGCCTACGGCACCCGTGAGGATTACAAGAAATTCATAGACGAATGCCATGCCCGTGGAATAGCGGTAATTTTCGACGTGGTCTACAATCATATGACAGGCTCCGCCACGCCGGCCAAGATGTACTGGGATACGCGGGAGAACAATACCGCAGCCGAAAATCCGTGGTTCAATCAGGTGGCTCCGCATCCTTTCAGCGTCTATCATGACCTGCGTCACAGCAATTCTTTCGTCAGGGAAGAGCTCGTGAAAAGAAATATTCGCTATCTTGTGGACGAGTACAATATCGACGGCTTCCGTTTTGACCTGACCAAGGGCCTGACCGACGAGCCTTCCGGCAATGACTGCAACGACTGGAACCAGCAGCGTATAAACAATCTGAAGGAGTATTACGGCGTGGTGCAGGAAATGAGCGCGGAGGCCTGCAAGCCGATTGTGATGATTTGCGAGCATTTCTGTGCGGATGACGAGGAAAAGGAACTGGCAATGACCGGCATGAAACTGTGGAAGAAATGCACGGAACCTTATTATCAGAGTGCTATGGGTTACAGCAGCGGCAGCAATTTCGAGAGCGCCTGGACCATGCGCACATGGGGAGGCGATGAGGGCTATTTCGGACAGCAGGTGGCTTTCATGGAGAGCCATGACGAGGAGAGGCAGCAGTACAAGGTGCTCCAGTATGCTCCGGCTTCCATCAAGGATGACCTTTCCGCAAGGATGAAGCGTTCCGGCGCCAATGCCGCATTCTTCTTTACCCTGCCGGGACCGAAGATGATATGGCAGTTCGGAGAGTTGGGATATGACATTTCCATCGAGCAGGGCGGCCGTACGGCCAAAAAACCGGTGCATTGGGAATATTATGACGAGGCTGGCCCGAGAAGGGACCTTTACGAGTCTTATTCCGATATTCTGAATTTCCGCAAGGACAATCCGGAATTCTTCGACATTGCCGCGCACAGGTATCTGGCTGTGGATGACGGCTGCTGGACGCAGGGCAGGTATATCATCGGATATGATCCGGACCATGTTTCGGACCTCAACGGCGGCACCGGGAAAGCGTTCATCGTGTTCGGGAACTTCGATACGGCCACACGCAAACTCGTGCTTCCGGACATGAGGACTGCTGCCGGCAGTATCGGACTCGGCTCGAAGTGGTGCAACTATTCCGCTCCGGAGGAGACCTATACCGTGGACGGAAACGGCTACCTGCAGAAGGACGGTGAGGAATCCGCAGGCATTGTCCTCGGCGCAGGCGAGTATATCCTGCTCGTGAATTACACTCCTGCCACCGACTGACTAAAAAGGGTAATGTCATCCCGAGCGAAGTTGTATTGTAACATGTCATCCCGAGCGAAGTCGAGGGATCTAACACCATTATTATGAAAAATATATCATCATTGGCCGCAGCTGCGGCCCTACTCATATCCTTATTGTCCGGATGCTCCGGACACACTGACCCTGAGGCATCCGCCCACCCCGACTGGTCTTACGACGCCGTAATATATGAAATGAATGTCCGCCAGTACACTCCTGAGGGAACGTTCGATGCGGCAACGGAACAGCTCCCGCGGCTGCAAAGGCTCGGTGTGGACGTGATTTGGCTGATGCCCGTCTATCCTATCGGTGTGGAGCAGCGGAAAGGGACGCTCGGGTCGTACTATGCCATATCGGATTACCGTGCTGTAAATCCGGAGTTCGGTACCATGGAGGATTTCGAGGACTTTCTCGCCGCGGCTCACGAAGCGGGCTTCAAGGTGATTTTGGACTGGGTGGCCAACCATACGTCTCCGGATGCGGTCTGGGAATCGGAAAAACCTGCCGGATGGTATGTGAGGGACTCCCTCGGAAACACCGTGACGCAGTATGACTGGACCGATATCGCCGAATTGAACTATGACAACAGGGACATGCGCGAGGAGATGCGGAACGCCATGCGTTTCTGGCTCGACAAGGGCGTGGACGGCTTCCGTTGCGACATGGCATGCGAGGTGCCGGTGGATTTCTGGAGAGAGACCCTGCCGGAGCTGAGGAAAGAGTATCCGGGCACATATTATTTGGCGGAAGGCGAGAATCCGGAACTGCACACGGATGCCTTCGATGCCTCATATGCCTGGGAACTGCACCATCTGCTGAACGATATTGCGCAGGGCCGGAAAGGCGTGCAGGATTTGCTCGCCTATGTCGAAAAGGATGCTGCCGCCTGTCCTCCGGAGGCTTTCAGGCTGATGTTCACTTCGAATCATGACGAAAATTCATGGGCGGGGACGGAATTCGAGAGAATGGGTGACGCTGCCGGGGCAATGGCGGTGCTTACCTTCACACTTCCCAACGGGCAGCCTCTGATCTACACCGGACAGGAAATGGGGTGGAATCACCGTTTCGAATTTTTCGAAAAGGATCCGGTGCCGGCATGGGAGGAGAATGAATACACCGACTTTTACAGGAAACTGATCCGGATCAGGCATGACAATCCGGCTCTGGATGCAGGCGAGCGCGGCGGGAAATTTGATGTAGTGTCGGCGGATGACAGTACCGTGGTATTCACACGCACCTTGCCGGATAACAAGGTGACGGTGTCCGTGCAGCTGCGTGCTCCGTGGTCATGGGATATTTCCGCTGAATAATATTTATTTGGTTATGAAGGGATTGAAAAACGTTATAATGTCGACGGCAGTCATCGGTGCGGTTTCCTGCGGAAACGGTGCCGTTCAGGATCCGGCTTCGCTTCCGGAGGCAGGTGAAAGGATTTCGAGAGTGGAGCCTCTGTCCTGGTGGACCGGTATGAAGACACCGTTGCAGATTATGGTGCAGGGTGAGGGAATTTCCGGATACGATGTCAGGATAGACGGCGGAAAGGGTGTGGAAGTCGGTGCGGTGCACAAGGCTGACAGCCCGAATTATCTTTTCGTGGATGTGAAGATATCCGGAAATGCCGTTCCGGGTACTTACTGGCTCGTGTTCAGCAAGGACGGGGAAAGTTTCAGGTATCCTTACGAGATAGCGTCCCGTGCGGAAGGCTCCGCTGCCCGCAAAAGTTTCAGTACGGCAGACATGATATATCTGATCATGCCTGACCGCTTTGCCAACGGCGACCCGTCGAACGACTCTACCGATGATACTGCCGAAAAGGCTGACCGCGGGGAGTTTTTCGGACGGCACGGAGGCGATATCCAGGGCATAATCGACCATCTCGACTATATTTCCGATCTCGGCGCGACGGCCGTATGGTGCACGCCTTTGCTGCTTGACAACGAGCCGGAAGGCTCCTATCACGGCTATGCCTGCTCCGACTATTATCACATCGACCCCCGTTTCGGCTCCAACGCCCTTTACAGGGAGTTCGTGGACAAGGCCCATGAAAAAGGGCTGAAAGTGATCATGGACATAGTCACGAATCATTGCGGGACAGCCCACTGGTGGATGAAGGACCTTCCTTTCGCCGACTGGATACATCAGTTCGACGAATACACGGGGACGAATGTCTGTTTTTCCACGAACATGGACCCGAATGCTTCGAAGTACGACCTGAATCTGCAGGAAAGCGGCTGGTTCGTGCCTTCCATGCCGGACATGAATCTCGACAATCCGTTCGTCCTGAACTATTTCAAACAGTGGGCAGTATGGTGGATAGAGTATGCCGGCCTGGACGGTTTCAGGGTGGATACCTATCCGTACAACGAGAAAGTTCCCATGAGTGAGTGGTGTGCTTCCGTATTGGAGGAGTATCCTGATTTCAACATAGTGGGGGAGTGCTGGACTTCTTCCATTCCGCAGCTTGCCTACTGGCAGGGAGGGAATGCTAACAGGGACGGATTCGATTCCCGCCTGCCGTCCATTATGGATTTTCCTTTGCAGGAAGCCATCTGGAAGGGCGTGCCGACGGATTCCCATGGATGGGGCGAGGGCATGATCCGGATTTACGACTGTCTTTCGCATGATTTCGTGTACCACGACCTTTCCAAAATGATGATATTTCCGGGGAATCACGATACGGACAGGATCGGCGACGTGCTGAGGCACAATGCGGACAGACAGAAGATAGTCCTTGCCATGATGGCTACCATGCGCGGCATTCCCCAGATTTTCTACGGGGATGAAATGATGTTCGTCTCGAAAGACAGGTCGCAGGGGCACGGCGGTCTTCGTGTGGATTTCCCGGGAGGATGGAAAGGCGATGAGACGGATCTTTTTTCGGAGAGTGGCCGTATTTCGGCCAATGTGGGCACGGACGGCAAGCCTGTGCCTGCAGGGCAGATGGCTGCGCTTCACGATTATGCAAGGACGCTGTTCCAGTGGAGAAAGGGCAAGAAGGTGATTCATGACGGGAGAACGATGCATTTCCTGTCACGCGATAATACATATGCTTATTTCCGCTACGACGATACGGATGCGGTGTTCGTGTTCATCAACAATTCCCGCGGGAAGAAGCATGTGCCGTGGTCGCATTATGCCGAAATCGCTTCCGGACTGCATGACGGCCGGAATGTCGTCACGGGAGAGGCAGCGGAGGTGTCGGATTCCACGGCCGTAGGTCCGAGGCAGGTTCTTGTCGTGGAATTCAAAAGGTGAGGCGGGATGCCGGATTCCGGAACTGGAATACAACCCCTGGCGGGGTCAACAGTTCCGGAATACGGCATCCCGCCTCCAGACGGGGTCAACAGTTCCGGAATACGGCATCCGTCCCTTTCCCTGTCATCCCGAGCAGGACCATACTGTGCATCATGTCATCCCGAGCGCAGTCGAGGGATCTGCCGCCGGGGGATTGAATACAGAAACTATTAAATATTAAATAAATGAAAGTCAGACTAATATCAATGACAACTTTGGCATTGGCCGCGATGGCGGCCACCCTGTCGGCACAGGACATTGCCCCGGCAGGGGTCGAAGAACTTTCTTCTCCGGATGGAGACCTTTCTCTGAAATTTACAGTGACCGAAAGGGGCGAGCCTTGCTACTGGCTTGATTTCAAGGACAGGAGCGCCGTACTCCCAAGTACGATGGGGCTTGAATTGAGAGGCAAACTTCCTGAACTCAAGTTCGGCGAAGAAATCGAAAGGGGGCATGTGGGAGAGCCCGAATCCCTGCATGACGGATTCCGTGTCGAAAATGTGGCCCGCAGCGAGTTCGACGAGACCTGGGAGCCGGTCTGGGGCGAAGAATCCTCGATAAGGAATCATTACAATGAGATGGCCGTGACCCTGAAACAGGCAGGGACCGGAAGGCTTATGGTCATCCGTTTCCGGCTGTACGATGAGGGCGTCGGATTCCGGTATGAGTTCCCGCAGCAGAAAAATCTGAAATATTTCGTCATCAAGGAGGAACTGACGCAGTTCGCTATGACCGGCGACCACACGGCATTCTGGATACCGGGGGACTATGACACCCAGGAGTACGATTATGTGGAATCGCGTCTTTCCGAGATCCGCGGCCTCATGCCTTCCGCCATTACCCCGAACTCGTCTCAGACCCCGTTTTCTTCGACAGGGGTGCAGACTTCCCTTCAGATGAAGACTGATGACGGACTGTATATCAACATACACGAGGCTGCTTTGGTGGACTATTCCTGCATGCACCTCGACCTGGATGATGAGAATTTCGTGTTCGTATCGCATCTGACTCCGGATGCCCAGGGCTGGAAGGGCTATATGCAGGCTCCGTGCAAGACTCCGTGGAGGACTGTCATGGTGACGGACGATGCCCGTGACATCCTGGCTTCGAGGCTTATCCTGAATCTGAACGAGCCTTGCGCATACGAGGATGTGTCCTGGATTCATCCTGTGAAGTACATGGGCGTATGGTGGGAGATGATTACCGGCAAGAGCAGCTGGGCCTATACGGACCTGTATTCGGTGCAGCTCGATTCCGTAGACTACAAGACGCTGCCTCCGAACGGGAAGCATGCCGCCAACAATGAGAATGTCCGCCGATACATCGATTTCGCTGCGGACAACGGTTTCGACCAGCTGCTCATAGAGGGCTGGAACATCGGCTGGGAGGACTGGTTCGGACAGAGCAAGGATTATGTGTTCGATTTCGTGACTCCGTATCCGGATTTCGATATCAAGGCCCTGAACGATTATGCGCATTCGAAAGGTATCCGCCTCATGATGCATCACGAGACTTCGTCTTCGGTGCGTAATTACGAACGCCATATGGATGCCGCCTATGACCTGATGAACAAGTACGGCTACAATTCCGTAAAGAGCGGCTATGTGGGCAATATTATTCCGCGCGGGGAACATCATTACGGGCAGTGGATGAACAATCATTACCTCTATGCCGTGAAGAAGGCTGCCGAACATCATATCATGGTGAATGCCCACGAGGCTGTGCGTCCTACCGGCCTGTGCCGCACTTATCCTAACCTTATCGGCAATGAGTCCGCCCGCGGCACTGAGTACCAGGCTTTCGGCGGGACGAAGCCGCATCATGTGACTTTGCTTCCGTTTACCCGTCTGCAGGGCGGTCCTATGGATTATACCCCTGGCATTTTCGTGATGGATGTCGAGAAACTGAATCCCGACAATCATTCTCATGTGAATTCCACGATTGCCAATCAGCTGGCCCTGTACGTGGTGTTGTATTCTCCTTTGCAGATGGCTGCCGACCTTCCGGAGCATTATGCCGCCCGGATGGATGCTTTCCAGTTCATAAAGGATGTGGCGGTGGACTGGTCGGAGAGCCGGTATCTTATGGCGGAGCCGGGGGATTACATCGTGGTGGCGAGAAAGGCGAAGGATGTTTCGGATAAGGGTGCCGTTTCCGGCAATGTTTCCGGTCCCGGGTGGTTTGTCGGCGGGGTGACGGACGAGAATGCGAGGACGCTCGAGTTTTCTCTGGATTTTCTGGAGCCGGGCAAGAAATATGAGGCTGTGATATATGCCGATGCCAAGGATGCTGATTACAGAACCAATGCGGAGGCTTACGATATTTCGACCAAAAAGGTGACTTCGAAGTCTTCCCTGAAGATGTATCTGGCTCCGGGCGGCGGCTTTGCGGTCTCCATCCGCGAGCTGTAGCCATGCGGCACGGAGAGGCGGTGCCGCTCGCACTGGAATACAACCCCTGACGGGGTCAACAGTGCTCGCCGTCGCCGCCTCTCCATGTCATCCCGAGCAAATGCCCCATTGTCATCCCGAGCGAAGTCGAGGGATCTGAAAAGGCAGAAGCACCGGGGGCCTGCAAGGCCGGAAATGAAACAACAACAAGACAAACAACATAATAAACAACAAAACAATGAAAAAAACAGAATTACTTGAAAAAGTCTATGCCGCGCCGGAGATATCCGTCGAGGACGTAGCGATCGAAGCCGGTTTTGCGGCCAGTACGCAGGATTTGGAAAATGATCCGGAATCCGTGATGTGGATGTAAGAGTTTAACATTGAAAATTAATCGGACAGAAAATGAAAAAATTTTTATTCGTGCCAGTACTGGCAATGGCCGCAGCCCTGTCATTCAGCTGCAGCAAGGACAATATCGAAGGAGACGACACAGCCTCCGGCAGCAATACTGAATATTTCGCCCCTCAGTCAGTGATCAATGCATCTTCGAATGCCACCAAGACCACTCTCGACGGCAACTCTATCCTCTGGGCGGAGGGTGATGCCATCACACTTTTCGGACAGGACGGTA
>CALUQC010000063.1 GCA_944322805.1 uncultured Bacteroidales bacterium
GAGTCACCAAGGAAGCGGCGCTGAAACATCCGCGCTGGAACATGGGGCACAAGGTAACCATCGACTCCGCCACCATGATGAACAAGGGGCTGGAAGTGATAGAAGCCAAATGGCTGTTCGGGATGGAGCCTTCGGCAATAGAAGTCGTGGTGCATCCGCAGTCCGTCATACATTCGATGGTGGAATTCGAAGACGGGGCCATCATTGCCCAGCTCGGGCATCCTGACATGCGGCAGCCCATACAGTATGCGCTCTCCTACCCTTCCCGTCTTTCATTGGACAACAGAAAACTTGATTTCGCCGAGTTGGGAGAGCTTACTTTCTTTGCTCCGGACACGGACAAGTTTCCGGCTTTGGGCCTTGCGTACGAGGCCATCCGGCGCGGCGGCAACATGCCCTGCATCATGAATGCCGCCAATGAAGTGGCCGTAGATGCTTTTCTTAAAGACAGAATAGGATTTTACGACATAAACAGGATTATCGAGGAGACGATGAACGGCGCTGATTTTGTCGGCGAGCCCGACCTCGATACGATTTTCATGACGAACGGCGAAGCATTGGCGAAAGCCAAGGAGATTCTCGGCAAATATCTGAGGTAATTCAAGTTTCGCAAACGGAGCAATAATATTAATGACACTCAAACTGATATGAATATAGCGGACGAACCCCTGTGGAACGAATTCCGAGAAACCGGCAGCAGACATGTTTTCCGTGAACTGTTCAAGGGATGGTACTCTGACCTGTACAGATATGCTGCATTCTTTCTTCCGGACATGCAGGATGCCGAGGAGGTGGTGATGGATTTTTTCATCCACCTGTGGTTTCACAGAACATCGGTCAATATTTCATCATCTTTCCGCGGTTATGCGCTGCGCTCGATCCGCAACCGCTGTCTCAATTATATTCGTGACCATTGTTCGGTTTCTGTCAGTATAGAAGAGGTGGATCCTCTGTCATGTCTGTATGAGCAGGACAGCATGGCTGTAGAAGATGCATCCCGGATAGTATGGGAAGCCGTCCGTTCTCTGCCTCCGAAAAGCAGGGAAGTTTTCGAAAAAAGCCGCTCCGGAGGCATGTCGAATACGGAAATTGCTGCAAGCATGAATCTTTCCGTCAAGACAGTAGAAGGTCATATGACCAAGGCTCTCAAAACGATACGGCTTGCTCTCAAGAAGAATTTCCTGCTTTTCTTCATCTCTTTCTGAGGATACCCTCTAAAAAAAATTGTGAAATAAACAGGGGTCAGCGCCATTTTTCGTGTCTCGTTTATGTAAAGATTCGAGACATGAAAGACAACCAATCCGCCTCTGACCTGATAATCAAGTCATTAAAAAACTCCCTTTCCGATACTGAAAAGGAGGCGTTCGCCGAATGGGTCACCGTTCCGGAAAACGGCAGACTTTACCGGAAGGCGTCCGCGGTGTGGAAGGATGCCGTGGAAAAAGCATCGTCTGCATGTCCGGATGACAACAAGGCATGGCGGAAAACATCGTCCTTGATCGACGCGATGTCACGCAGGAGATACAGGAGGATTGTTGCCGTGGCTGCATCAATCGCCGCAGTCCTGATTTCTGGGTTCTCGATATATGTGGTTTCAGATTTGAAACATGAAAAAACCACAGCGGACATATCTTTCAGCAACATAGCCGGCAAGACCGTAATATCGCTGCCGGACGGGTCGGAGGTGTGGCTACGGAGCGGGGCGAAGCTGAGCAGCGGAAAGGATTTCGGGAAGAGGACCAGAACGGTGAATCTGTCTGGAGAAGCCTTTTTCGATGTAGCGAAAGATCCGTCAAAACCTTTCAGAATCAATATATCCGGCCTCGGCATAGAAGTGCTCGGAACATCTTTCGGAGTAAAGGACTGCTCCGACAGTGTGATGGTAAACCTTGTAGAGGGTACTGTCAGAATAGTGTCAGGATGCATAAAGGAAGCCGACTTCTCCGATCCGGAAAAAGTTTCCCGTGTCATCGTTTCGGGTGAAACAGCATGTTGCTATAAGTCCGGAGGAGGGATTTCCATAGCCAAAGGAGATCCGGAATACCAGTCATTGTGGGCCAGGAACAGGATTTCATTCAAAAATGACGACATGGAAACCGTCTGCGGAAGGCTGTCCGTATGGTACGGCACCGTCATCCATGTCTCCGAAGATATCGGCAGCAAGGCAAAACTTACTTTCACCGTGACGGACGAGTCGTTGGACAAGATACTTTCACTGATATGCAAAGCCAGTCCCGGTCTTCGTTACAGATATATGGAAGACGGCTCCGTCCTGATAGAAGACTAAGCGGTTGCGCTATAGACTCTGTATTATTAACACTTAAAACCACTCAAATGCACTTACGATCTTTTGTTTCAGCAGCGCTGCTCCTTACCTGCAGCCTGCTGAGCCGGGGCCAGTCCGGAACCGACAGGGTCACTGTCAGTTTCAAGGATGCCCCTCTGAGTGAAGCATTATCTGCCATCGAATCGGTAAGCAGATACACCTTCCTTTATGATGCTGCAGAGCTCGATCTCTCTGCAGAAGTCTCTCTGAATGCAGAGAATATGCCCGTACACGAGGCTTTGAACAAGATGTTGTCTCCCATATCCGTAGCCTTTGAAATCAGCGACCGGCAGATAGCCCTTTATCCTGCTTCCGGCGGCGGGAATACTGAGGCCGGCTATCGTGTCATTGCCGGCAACGTATTGGATGTAAACAGCGAGCCTATACCGGGAGTGGCGGTCATGACCGGCACGAAAGGCGATGGAGTGGCCACGGATATTGAAGGCAGATTTACCATACGGGTATCTGCGGATGAACAGACTCTCATATTCTCCTGTCTCGGCTATGTCGGGAAGACCGTCCGCATTGCAGGGCATAAGGATCATCTGACAGTCTATCTTTCAGAAGACGCCATCAGCCTTGATGCGACAGTCGTGGTCGGCTACGGCACCCAGAAAAAGGTAAACCTGACAGGAGCCATCTCCACTGTCGAATCTTCGGATCTGCAGAACAGGATTTCTCCAAACCTCTCGCACATGCTCCAGGGAAATGTCCCGGGACTGAATGTTTCCACTTCTTCAGGCCGTCCGGGCAACGGAGCCAGCATCAACATCCGCGGTATCAATTCCATAAACGGCGGAGAACCTCTCGTGCTTGTGGACGGGGTCGAGGGTGATCTTGATTTGGTAAATCCGAACGATGTAGAATCCATTTCCGTGGTGAAGGATGCTTCATCCGCAGCCATCTACGGCGCCAGAGCCTCATTCGGTGTCATCCTCGTCACTACAAAATCCGGTGCGGAATCCGATGGGAAGCCTGTCGTGCAATACAGCGGACGTTTCGGATGGACAGAGCCGACCACTTCCACCGATTTCGAGACCAGGGGATATTACTCCGTCTATCTGAACGATTTGTTTTACAGATCATACGCAGGCGTCAACTACACCCGGTACACCGATGCGGACATGTACCAGCTGTGGATCAGACGTGACGATGTGGTCGAAAACCCTGAACGTCCATGGGTGATGATCGACCAGAGGGACGGCCGTGACACATATGTCTACTATGCCAATACAGACTGGTACCATTACCTCTACCGGGACACGCATCCCACCATGTCGCACAATCTTTCCATAAGCGGCGGCTCCAAAAGGGTCAAATATTTCCTTTCCGGAGGATACAACAGAGAAGAAGGAATGTTCCGGGAAAATACGGACGTCTTCCGGAAAATCAATTTCAGATCCAGGATTTCCGTGGACATAAACGACTGGATCAACATCAGCAACAACACCAGTTTCTATCATTCCGCCTACAATTATCCGGGAGTTGCAGGAGTGAACACTTCTTTCAGTCTTATGACAGTGCATGCCCTTGCAAGCTATCCGACGCACAATCCCGACGGTTCCAGCATCTACCAGACATCGATGGATAATTCCAACAACATGGTGATGGACGGCCTCGTAACTGTGCTCGATTCCGGACTGAACAAGAACGAGGACCTGCAGGACAATTTCTCCACCACGACGGAACTGACCCTGAAGCCGTGGGAGAAGTTGGAGATAAAAGGCAATTTTACCTATATGCTGAATACCGCACGGTGCGTGAACAGGAGGGCAAATACTACCTACTCGAAATATCCGGGCGTAATCGAAACGCTTACTACCGGTATGTTCGAAGACAAACTGACTGAGACGTCCAATGCGCAGCAGTATATGCAGACAAACGTATTTGCCACTTATGAAGATACTTATGCGGAAAACCATCATCTCAAGGTGATGGCCGGTTTCAACTGGGAGACGAAATATCTGAAAGATGTGATAGCTACGGGCTACAATCTTCTGTCGAATAATTTGAACGACCTGAATCTCGTGGGACAGGGCGAGGACGGAGAAGAACGTATGGAAGTGGCCGGAGGACAGAACGAGTATGCCATAGCAGGCTTCTTCGGACGTGTCAACTACGACTATGCCGGAAAATACCTTTTCGAAGTCAGCGGCCGTTATGACGGAACTTCGAGATTCGCAAGCGGATCGCGCTGGGGCTTCTTCCCGTCAGCGTCAGTCGGCTGGCGTATTTCCGAGGAAGGCTTTTTCGAGCCAGTAAAGGATTGGTTCAACAATCTGAAAATCAGATATTCATTCGGTCAACTCGGTAACCAGCAGGTCGGCTATTACGACTACATCAGAACCATTACCATAGGTTCCCAGAACTATCTGTTCGGCAGCGGCAAACCTACCGTGGCAACCATTTCCGCTCCCGTAGCTTCGGATCTTACGTGGGAAGTGGCCCAGCATCAGAATCTCGGTGTAGACATGGCTTTCCTGAACAACAGGCTCGGCTTTACCGGAGAATTTTACATCAGGGACACCAAAGACATGCTTACCGCAGGTATTGCACTTCCGGCAGTATACGGAGCCGATTCCCCTAAGATGAATACCGCAGACCTGAGGACAAAAGGATATGAACTTACCGTTTCGTGGAAAGACATGTTCATGCTTCTCGGCAAGCCGTTCTCGTACAATGCGTCTTTCGTATTCAGCGACTACATCAGCGAGATTACCAAGTTCGACAATCCCGAGAAATCCTTTGCCAAGAACTACTACGAAGGCATGAGATGGGGCGAAATATGGGGTTACCGTGTGGACGGTTATTTCCTTACCGATGAAGAGGCTGCCAGCTACCCTGTAGACCAAAGCGTTGTCAATGCGATAATAAACGGCTCCGCCGGTGCTGAAAAAGGTCTCAGGGCAGGTGATCTGAAATTCATAGACAAGGACGGAGACAACCGGATTTCCACAGGCAAGAACACTGTGGATGATCCCGGAGACATGGAAATCCTCGGAAATTCACAGCCGAGATACAACTACGGTATCAATCTCGGTTTCCAGTGGGCCGGAATCGACTTCGCCGTCTTCTTCCAAGGAGTCGGCCACAGGGACTGGTACCCTGATCCGAATTCCATACTTTTCTGGGGACCGTACGCAAGACCTTACACTACCCTGATTCCACGGGATTTCCACACGGAGATATGGACGGAAGAGAATCCTGACGCATATTTCCCGCGTCCGCGAGGCTACACTGCCTTGGATACGAACAGGGAACTCGGAGTAACGAATGACAAATATCTCCAGAATGCAGGTTATTGCAGGCTGAAAAGCCTGACCGTAGGTTACACCCTTCCTCAGAAATGGACGAAAAAAGCGAAGATAAATCAGGTCCGCGTCTATTTCAGCGGCGAAAACCTGGTTACCTGGCACAGCATCCATTCGGACTATATAGACCCGGAAATGGCGGTAGCAGGCGGGGAACAGAGAATCTACCCTTGGCAGAAGACCTTTATGTTCGGTATAGACCTTACTTTCTGACAGCATAGAAAAAGATAAAATAATGAAAAACAAATATATAATAATGATTTTCCTCTTATTGGCCGTTCTTTACGGCTGCGAGGGATGGTTAGACAAGAAGCCTTTGGACAAGATGTCTCCCGAGACATTCTTCTCAAACGAGAACGAACTGCAGGCGTTCAGCAACAATTTTTACAATGACTTTCCGGGAACTGCCCTCTATATGGATTATTATGACCTGTGCGTACACCCCGAATGTCCTGCTGAAATGAGAAACGGCAGGGTAGTGCCTACTTCCGGCTCGGGATGGACCTGGGCATCTCTCAGGAACATCAATACCCTGCTCGAATATTCAGGGAACTGCAAGGACGAAAGCGTGAGGATGGAATATGATGCGCTTGCCAGATTTTTCAGGGCATATTTCTATTTCGAAAAAGTCAAAAGATTCGGGGATGTGCCATGGTATGACAGGCAGCTCGGCTCGGCCGATCCGGAACTCTACAAGCCGAGGGACAGCAGGGAATTTGTGATGCAGAAGATGATCGAGGACATAGACTACGCCATAAAGTATCTGCCGTCCGGAAAATCCCTCTACCGTGTCACCAAATGGACGGCGCTCGCCCTGAAATCGCGTTTCTGTCTTTTCGAGGGCACTTTCCGGAAGTATCATGAATACAGAGAGACCATATATCCGGAATACGACTGGAAATGGTATCTTGAACAATGCGTGCTTGCCAGCGAGGAGTTTATGAATACCAGCGGCTACGGTATCTATTCAGCCGATGGTCCGGACAAAAGCTATCTGAATCTTTTCGCATCCGAAAATGCCATAGCCCAGGAAGTCATCTTGGCCAGAGACTACAATATAGCCTTGAATGTGGTACACAGTGCGAATTACTACACATTGTCGTCATCACGTCCGGGCCTGTCGAAGAAAATCGTGAACAGCTACCTGAAAGCTGACGGCAAACGCTTCACAGATGAGCTGAACTATGATAAGATGACATTCGTGGAAGAATGCCGGGACAGGGATCCCCGTCTTGCCCAAAGTATCCGCACTCCGGGATATACGCGTATCGGCTCTTCTGTCAAGGTCGCTCCGGATTTCACCTACACGGTCACCGGTTATCATCCGATAAAATTCGTCACCGGTACTGACGATGACAGCGGCAGCCGCAACTACAATGACCTTCCGATATTCCGTTCGGCAGAAGTCTACCTGAATTTTGCGGAGGCAAAAGCCGAACTCGGGATACTGTCCCAGACCGACCTGGACAATTCGATAAAAAAGATACGGGACAGGGTAGGCATGCCGAATATCATCCTGTCTGAGGCAAAAGCAAATCCGGACAAATACATGGCAAGCATGTACCCAGGCGTCAAAGGTGACTTTCAAGGGGTGATCCTCGAAATCCGCAGGGAAAGGGCAGTGGAACTCTCCCGTGAAGGCTTCCGGTACTATGATATCATCAGATGGAAAGAAGGACAGACCTTTACGCAGAAATGTTACGGGATGTATTTCCCACGGCTCGGGGAATACGACCTCGACGAAGACGGCAATTTCGATCTTTGCCTCTATCAGGGTCAGAAGCCGTCCACGACTGCAAAACTTTCCCTCGAAGTCGGTCAGGACATATATCTGTCAGAGAATGACCATGGCTATGTGGACCCGTATCAGAACATCACACTGTCGTGGAATGAGGACCGTGACTACTTTTATCCGATTCCTACCGACGACAGGTCTCTGTCGGGAGGGGCTCTTACCCAGAATCCGGGGTGGAATGACGGACTCGATTTCTAAATTCAAACCGATATGAAGAGAGTTTTCATCTTTTTTACCATTGCAGCATTCTGCATTTCGGCCTGCTCCTGTTCGGAGGAAGCCAAGAATACTCCGCTGCCTGCTCCAGAGAAGCCTCAGGAGCAGAATCCAGGAGGAAACAGCGAAGAACTCTTTCCAAAGGATGACGGTGTCCTGAGGCTTGCCACCTATAACATAGGGGCACTGCAGAAGTCATCGAAGACCGGCACTGCCTTGATTGCGTCCATGATGACAGAATTGAAGGCCGACGTCATATCTTTCAATGAAGTGGACAAGAATGTCCCCCGCAGCGGCAATGTGGACCAGTTGGACAGGATAGTTTCGGGAATGGAGGAGTATGAGTACGTCTTTGCCAAGGCTATTAATATCGGAAACGGTGAATACGGAAACGGCATCGCCTATAATCCTGCCGCCGTGGGCGAAAAAGTCAGAAGTTTTACTATTCCGTTCCCGAATGCAGGGGAGCCGAGAGTCTGCCTTGTCGTGGAGTTCGGAAAAATCGTTTTCGCGTCCACTCATCTCGATGTCTCAAATCCTTCGGAACGTGTGGCCGAAGTGACGGAAATCACCCGGAGGATGCAGAAGGAATTCGGAGGAAAAGGCAAACCGGTCTTCTTGGCCGGAGATATGAACGAATATCCTACGGACAATGCCATGATGAAACTCAGGGAAGACTGGAATATGGTTTCCGTGAACTCCAATACCTTCCCTTCCAATGATCCCGACAGATGCATCGACATGATATTCCTGATGGACGGCTCGGGCGAGTGTACAAAGACAGGCAGTCAGGTCTGCTACCGTTTCAATACGGGAAATGTTGCCGAAGCCTCGGATCATCTTCCTGTCTATGCCGACATCATTTTGTCTGAAGACAACATTTTGACAGAATAACATCTGAAACTTTTTTAAAACCATTAAGATTATGAAAGGTAAATTTTTGACAATGATTATGGCGGGAGCCATTCTCCCGCTCCTCTTCTCCTGCAACAAGGGAAATGAAGAAAATTCCGGAATCGACGGCGGACCTGCGGTTATTTCCATTCAGGGAGCCGGAGACGGACTGATGGAATGCGAGCTGACAGACACGAAGACTTCCACGACCGTCGACCTGAGAATAGAAGCGACGACGACCACTCCGAATATGCTCTCCATCGGGCTGAAAGTCGACCTGACTCTTGTCGGTGCGTACAATGAGGCGAACGAGACCGACTATGAGGCTTTGCCTGCCGATGCTTTCAATCTGAAATCTTCGTCTGTCATACTCCCGCAGTACAATAAAGTCTCGTCTACCGGACAGATAACGATCGACGGCGCCTATATTCCGGAAAACGGAGATTACCTTCTGCCTGTGGCTATCGACAAGATCGAAGGTGAGGACAATACCGTGGTGACGGAGGGCGGAGATGTGCTGTACATCCTTGTCAGCAGAAACTTTACTGTCCAGACAGTCAGGAAATACGAACTGTCCCAGGTCCTGACCCCTTCCGGCGTTTATCATGCAATATGCGTGCTTCCTGACGGAAAAATAGCGGTGTCCGGCAATAATGACGGCACTTACGGATGCGGAATAATGACCATAGACCCATCTGCCGGCACATATACATCGATAGTAAAAAATTACATGGGAAATGTCGACTATAACATAACCGCATACGGACTTGCAGAATATAACGGAACCCTTTACATCGGATACAAGAACAGCGCACACGTCGGGAAGTACGATCTGAATTCCGGCTCGGAAACTGCTCCTGAGATTGTCGTCACGGATCTGTCGGAAATCGTGGATGTGGATTCCGACGGCAAGGGCAATATCTACGTCCTGTCAAGGAACGGATTCGGCTCTATAGGTGACAATGCCGCACTTTTCAAATATCCCGTAACAGATCTTGTGTCAACAGTATCCAATTCGTCGACATACATGATTGCACAATTTGATGGAAGAGCCCTGTCCATGTGTATGGAGCCTGACGGAGATCTGATGGTATTCACAGTCAAAGGCTTCTATAGAGTACCGGCAGACGGGGATGATCCGGTTCATATTTTCGGTGCATACGGAGGTGATGTGGACGGTACAGGTGTAGAAGCAAAATTCGGGGATGTGTACAATTTCTGCATGGATCCGAACGGAAATATCTGGGCGGCAGACTATAGCTATAAGAAAATCAAATTCATAGCAAAAGGAGAATCGGATGACTACAGCGATGCTACCGTTTCAACAGTTTACGGAGGCGATGCCACCCTCGGCAGTTTCTCCGGCACCAACAGTCCGCGGGGAATCGCCATCAATGAAGACGGCACCGAGGTCTACTTCAACAGCAATGAAAACCGTATTCTCTATAAGATAACCGTAACAGAGACACAGCAGTAAGTCTGATGAAACGTTCTGTAGTACTTATCGTGATGGGCCTGTGGGCAGTCTGTCTGCAGGCTCATCCCGTAAAAGAGATGCTGGACCGTATCGACATGGACGCTTCGGACAAATTCATTCTGGAGCTGTCTGATGACGGACGGGATTTCTTTGAGTTGGACAGCAAGGAAGACAAAGTGGTGATCCGGGCCGACAATTATGTGAATATGGCGGCAGGAGTGAACTGGTATCTGAAATACTACACCGGCATCCATCTTTCATGGAACTGCATGAAGGCCGAACTTCCCGATCCTCTGCCTGCGGTCCCGGAAAAGGAGAGGCGCCATACGGACCTTCCTCGCCGTTATTACCTTAATTATTGCACGTATTCCTATTCCATGGCTTTCTGGGACTGGGACAGGTGGCAGCAGGAAATAGACTGGATGGCCTTGCACGGGATAAACATGCCTTTGGCGGCAACAGGGATGGAGTGCGTATGGATGAATGTCCTGCAGAGGCTCGGATATTCCCGGCAGGAGATTCTCGACTTCATAGCAGGTCCGGCTTTCAATGCCTGGTGGCTGATGAACAACCTTGAGGGCTGGGGAGGCCCGGTCACCGACACCTGGATGGAAAACAGGTGCGGGCTGCAGCAGAAAATCGTGGCTAAGATGAAAGAATACGGGATGGACCCCGTGTTTCCGGGGTATTCCGGCATGCTTCCTCACGATGCCGGAGAACGTCTCGGGCTCGATGTTTCCGATACCGGGTACTGGAACGGCTATCCCCGTCCAGCTATCCTCAGCCCGGACAGTCCTGATTTCAGCCGCATTGCATCCGTTTATTATGAAGAATTGGAAAAACTTTACGGGAAGGCGCCTTTTTACAGTATGGACCCTTTCCATGAAGGCGGCTCTATCGGGAATACAGACCTTCCGGCTGTCGGCAAGGCCATACTGGCTGCCATGAAGCGGGCGAATCCGGACGCGGCGTGGGTAGCCCAGGCATGGGACGACTGCCCGTACGACGGGATGATTGCCCCGATTCCGGAAGGAGATATGATTATCCTCGACCTCGATTCCGACAACAGGCCTCAGTGCTGGGATCCGTCGGCTCCATCCTGCAGGGAAAACGGTTTCGGCCGGCACGGCTGGATGTACTGCATGCTGATGAATTACGGCGGCGCTGTCGGACTGCATGGGAAGATGGACTGTGTCATAAGCGGTTTTTACAGGGCCAAAGAGTCCCCGTCCGCTTCCACCCTGAAAGGCACGGGACTTACGATGGAGGGAATCGGCAACAATCCTGTCATGTATGAGCTGTTCAGCGAATTGCCGTGGCGCCAGGATAAATTTACTAAAGAAGACTGGATAGAGGGATATGCGAAAGTTCGTTACGGTCGGACAGACAGCAACGTGACGCAGGCCTGGCGTATTCTCGCAAACTCCGTTTACAACGGACCGAGACTTTCGGGCGTGTACGAATCGGTATTCTGCGCAAGACCGACCTTGGATGTCAGACGGGTTTCGACCTGGGCGGATATCAAGGATTATTATGACCCGGAAGATATTTTTGAGGCGGCAGGCAAAATGGCGGCTTCTGCCGAACGTTTCAGAGGAAACGACAACTTCGAATATGATCTGGTGGATATCGTCCGTCAGGCTGTGACGGAAAAGGGACGTCAGATCTACAGGGAAATACAGAAGGCATACGAATCTGGGGACGCGGCCCGGCTGCGAAAGGCTTCGAACAGATTTCTCGAACTTATCCTCCTGCAGGACAGGCTTCTCTCTTCCAGACCGGAATTCATGCTCGGCAGCTGGATAGAGTCTGCCGTCAGTCTCGGCACTACGCCGGAAGAGAAAGACTGGCTCGAATGGAATGCCAGAGTGCAGATCACCACCTGGGGAAACAGGACAGCGGCCGAGGATGGCGGTCTCAGGGACTATGCCCACAAGGAGTGGAGCGGACTGCTGAGAGATTTCTATTACCCCCGATGGAAAGTCTGGCTGGAGGCTCTTGTGGAAAGCATAGAGACAGGCAAGCCTGTGAAAGAGATAGACTTCTATGCCATGGACGAGGCCTGGACACTGCGCCGTGACAAATATCCGTCCAGACCGCAGGAATATCCGACAGACATCGCGACAGAAGTACTTGACAGATTATTTTTTACTTTAAACGATAAAAATTCATAATGAAAATTTTCTATGGTATGATAGCCGCAGCTTTCGTTTTTGCGTCATGCGGACAAGTTTCCAATCCAGCATCCGATACGGTCAGAGATGTACATCCGTGGCTTGTATGGGAGGACGGCATGTCTTTCGAGACCGTTTGCCCCGTAAAGGACATGATAGGCTCGTTGAGTGTTCTCGGCGATCCGCCTCAGGCATTCATAGACGAATGCCATCGCAATGGAATCGAAGTGTACAAGTGTGTACAGGGCAAATCTTCCGATATGGATACGCCTGAAAAAAGAGATTCTCTGTACAACATGTATATGAATTGTTGCAAATCCGGATATGACGGAATCGATTTCGATTATGAAGGCTTCGATCCGTCATTCAGGGATACGTATTGCGGATTTCTGACAGAAGCCGCAGCCCGGATTCATGCTGCCGGGAAAAAAGTTAATCACTGTGTCGGATTTTATCAGAATATGTACGACGACAGCGATGCGGTCATGTTCTATGATCCGAAGGTTTTAGACGAAGTGTGCGATATGATCAGGATAATGTGTTACGACATGTATTGGGCTCCGGGCAACAACGGAGAAGCCGCCCCTTCCTGTTTCGGTCCGACATCGCACTATGCGTGGGCAAAACTTGCCGTCAGATATTGGAAAGAGAGGGTGTCACCGGACAAACTCGTCATGGCTCTGCCTGCCTACGGCAATGACTATGCAGTAGAGCCCGGACTGAAAGGCGTCCAGATCTACAGTTCTGTCCCGGACAGCGTCAAAGGTGATCTCCCGAAACCGGTCTGGCTGTATTACGAAAGGCTCAATCTCTACCTGTATGATCATACGGATGGGAAGAAACATGTTTTCTATGCCAGCGATGAGAGGAGCACTGCCGCATTGCTCGAGCTGGCGGATGAAATGGGAATATCGAGAATCGGTTTCTGGCATTTCGGAAGCATTTCCGATGAAATGTGGTCTGTCGTACAGAAATGGTGCGATAAAACGGATTCGACTCTGCCATAAAACGGATTCGGAAAAACTCTTGGAGTTCACGGAGAATATATCTATTTTTGCCCACGGCTAAAGCGCGCCATAATTAATCATTGTTTCACTTGTGAAACCCGGATAAGGCAAAATGATAGTTCTGATAAAAATATTGCAAGTAATACTTGCACTCTCCGTACTCATACTCATCCACGAATTCGGTCATTTCATCTTCGCGAAGATGTTCAGGATAAGGGTAGAAAAATTCTATCTTTTTTTCGATGCTGGTTTTGCCCTTTTCAGGTTCAAGCCGAAGAATTCGGAAACCGAATACGGAATAGGCTGGCTTCCGCTCGGAGGTTATTGCAAAATCGCAGGAATGATAGACGAATCCATGGACACCGAGGCCCTGAAAAGCGAGCCGAAACCGTGGGAATTCAGAAGCAAACCTGCGTGGCAGAGACTTTTAGTGATGTTCGGCGGGGTGCTGTTCAACTTCATTTTTGCCATAGGCATATATATAGGTATAATGGCGGGATGGGGCGAGAGCTATATCAGCAATGAAGAGAATGAGATTTACGTCAATGAATTAGCTTACGAAATGGGATTCCGCAACGGGGACAGAATCCTGAAATTCGATGACTATACGCCGGAACGTTTCGAGATGCTGCAGGCCGACATGGCGCGGCAGACGGCAAAAAAAGCGACCGTTCTGCGTGACGGAGACACTCTCGACATCTATATAGACCAGAACATGATAGGCGATGTACTGAACACTCCGGGAATGTTCGGATTAGCGATTCCGTTCGTAGTGGATACGGTCCCGGAGACATCGCCGAACTTCGCTGCGGGGCTGCTGAAGGGAGACAGGATAGCCGCCATCGATGACAAGCCTGTCGAATATCTTCAGGATTCGAGAAAGATACTCGCAGACTATGCCGGACAAAGCGTCGATATCACCGTCATAAGGGACAATGACACCTTGCAGATGCCCGTACAGGTCGACACGAACGGCCTGATAGGCATATATGCCTCGATTCCGGGTGTCAAGAACAAGACGTATTCTTTGGCCGAAGCTGTTCCTGCCGGGATAAAACACACATTCACTACTATCGGAGG
>CALUQC010000064.1 GCA_944322805.1 uncultured Bacteroidales bacterium
AAGCGATGCAATAGCCCTTAGTTCGGGTGCGGAAGTGACCGCAATCTGGCGGAATATCAGGTCCGAGACGCTTTTCGAGCCTCTCAACAGGCCTTCCGACAAAGGACTGGAAGCGGAAATTTCCGGCGGACTCATCATAGTTCAATAACGATTCTCAAAACAGATGGCAATGAAAACATATGTTCGCTTCATAATACCGTTGATGGCGTCGGTCCTGCTGTCCGGCTGTCTCAGCAGCGAAGACAACACCGGATTCGACCCCGAAACCCCGGAAATATCCTTCTCGCAAAAAACATTCACCATTGGCAGTTCCGGCGGGGAAATTCCACTGAAAATAGAATCCAATCTGCCCTGGCGCATCACTTCTACAGCTTCCTGGGTGTCGGTATCCGAAAATCACGGGATGACCGGGACGGAAATAACGGTCACCGTGCAGAGAAACAGGACGAGAGAGGAACGCACCGCCGTACTTACGGCATATGTCACGGATGAATACACGACGGAATTCACCCTGACACAGGAAGCCGCTTCCGCAAGCGAATCCTTCACCTATTACGTCAAGACCGACGGAGATGCCGGTGCATCGGGATTCTCCTGGGAGGAAGCCACCACCCTGCCTACGGCAATGGACCTTGCTGGTGACGGGGACGTGATATGTCTGGCTGCCGGCACATATGCGCCTGTCGCCCTGCTGACCGGAGGAACCGACGAGCAGGAAAAGACTTTCGAAATCCACAGCAACTTCACCCTTGAAGGCGGATATCCGGCGGATGCCGTCACTGGCGCCGTGGCTGATCCGGAAGCGAATGTCACTACGCTGAGCGGAAATCTCGGAGGCGGCACCTCAGCCTATCATGTCGTGACGGTAACGGCCGTTCCGTACGGTGAATCGTCCGTAGTCCTGAAAAACCTCACCATTACCGGAGGCGCCGGACATGACGAGGTGGAAGTCATCATGCGGAGCGTCGGCAATTCCATCATAGATGCGGGAGAAGGCGGAGGACTTTTCATAGGAAGGTCCAGGACGAAGGTGACTAACTGCACCATATCCGGGAATTCCGCCTGCCATGCGGCAGGGGTCCTCGTATATATAGGGGCCGAAGCAGAATTCGAGAACTGCCGCATCACGGGCAATACGGCCGTGAACAACGGAGGCGGCATCTGGAATCAGGGAGCGACAGTGTACATGAACAACTGTACCATAGAAAGGAACATTGCCGGCCAGCAGGCTGCCGGCTACTATTCCATCGACTCCGACGGCTCTCCGAGCATCAGCCGCATCTACAATTCGAGCATTTCCTACAATGACAACACCCTGTACAACACCAAGCGTTCGGGCGGAGCTACCTACATCAGGGCTGGCTCTGATGCGGTTTTCGTAAACTGCACGTTCACAGGGAACAAGGCAGGCTATGGAGGAGTCGTTTCCGGCCACGGGACCTCCGCCTATCCGTCGGAATCCACATTCATAAGCTGCACCATGACCGGAAATTCCGGCGCTGACGGAGGCGGTGCCCTGTTCGCATACAACGACTATGCAGATGTACGTGCATACAACTGCATCGTTTCGGGCAATACCGGGCCTGCCTCAAGCACGGATGCAGGAGTGCTTGACGGAATAGACCCTTCACACGTGCAGGTGAGCAATTCCATCCTCGGCAGTTCGCTTGTGGACGAATCGGGAGCGGCAGTCTCCGGATGGACATTCTCGGCATCATCGATGCTCGGGACCTACGGTTTCTACCACGGGGCTTCCACGCAGACTTTCCCGCTGACAGAATCCGCGGACAATCCTGCCCTTGACCAAGGGATGACATACGCCGAACTGAGCGGTTTGGCCGCGTCTTTCTCTCCTGCGGTAGACCCGGAAATCATCGGCACGGACCAGAACGGACTTTCAAGGTCGCGCAATTCGATAGGCGCCGTGACAGCCGAATAACAAGTTTCAAGATATTTTGAAAAGGATGAAAATCAAATAATGAAAACAATGAAAAAATTTTTCACACTCCTGACCGTCGGCATCGCCGCGGCCGCAGCCATGGCCGGATGCCAGAAAGAAAACATGGATGAAGATCCCGGGGCAAATCAGGGCTTCACCCTGAAGGCCGTAACAGACGGGGAAATCTATCCGGAATTCCGTGCCGGAGATGAAATCATGGTAGTCTGCGCCGATGAAGTCTATGGTTTTTCCACGGAAAAGGGAGGCAAGACAGCCGACTTTACCGAAACGGAAGGCAGGCTTACGACGGAAATAATCGGAAACAACCCTGTCAGTGCATTGTTCAACTGCTCCAACATGTACGGGACTTTCCGCATTCAGTCAGAACAAACATATGAAAACGGCGCGAGTTCTACTGCAATTCCGATGTACGCATACACGATGAATCCTCCGGAAGGCAATGTTCTCGGCATGACATTCAAGCCTTTGGCTTCCATATTCAGGCTCGTGTTCCAGCCATATGCACTGTCGGCGGACAAGGTGACGATAGAGCCTGCGGACGGTGCCGTGGTATCCGACGGGGCGATGGCAGGAGGCTATACGGTAGACGCTGCATCAGGCACCGTAAAGGCAACCAACGAGATAAACTCCATTTCCATCGAATTCCCGGCGCCGCTCGACCTGACAGGCGGAGCGACAGTCGACATACCGACGGGATGGTTTGCCGTGGAAGGAGGCCTGACCCTGACCGTCACTTACAACGGCACTCAGGAATACACCTCTACAATATGGCAGGATGGCAAAGTGTCAAGCTACACCGACAACAGCGGCATAAAGTCTTCCAGGATAATGACGGAAGAATTTACTTTCGACGCCAATGCGTTCCCGCGCGACTGGTATGTGAAAACGACCGGCTCGGCAGGCAGCAAAGGATTGTCATGGTCGGCTCCGGCCACTCTTTCCGAAGCCCTCGAAAATGCCGTGGCAGGCTCGACCATCCATATTGCCGCAGGCACATACAGTCCCGGGAATTATCTTGCCGATGTCGAAAACGCGACAGCTTCGGACGAATTCAAGAGCTTCGCGATAATGAAAAATATCACTCTGACAGGAGGTTACCCTGCCGATGCAGCAGAAGGGGCCCTGCCTTCGGAAGACAATGAGACGATACTCGACGGAGGAAACAAGTCGTTCCACACGGTAGTGGTCGGAGCACCTGTCGCAGCCGGTGAAAAGGTGACGATGAGCAACCTGACGATAAGAGGCGGCGCCAACGATGCGGATATGTCCGGCTATGGCGTGACTCTGAATGAAAGGACGCTTGCAGGAAACTACGGTGCCGGACTGGCAATAGTCGGGTCGGAAATAGAGATGGACAATGTGACAGTGACCGGCAACAGCGGGAACAATGCCGCCGGAATGTTCTGCATAGGCAGCAA
>CALUQC010000065.1 GCA_944322805.1 uncultured Bacteroidales bacterium
CTCAAACGGGACTGGGTCATCGGTACGGCCGCGAGACAGAAAAGGAAAATTTCCGACGCGCTCGCTTCGGGAAAGGCAGTGGGCCTGCTCGGGAACGGGGCTGTGGTGCGGTCTCTCATGTCTGAAATCGTGTTTGTCCGTGCAGACGGGCCTGAATCCGGTGCGGGTGCAGGGGCGGCAGCTTCGGGAAGCGGGCGGAAGGCTGTGCTGATACGGACCGGAACGGAGCAGGTGGAGGACTTGAGGCAGAGCGGCCGTACATGGCTTTCGCTGGACAGGCCCGTATTCAGGAAGACTCTGTCCTATTCCGGAAATCTGCCCGGGGAGGGGAGCGCTGCCCTGGACGGGATATTGAAAGAATGTCTTATAGATGTGCTCAGGCATGAAGCGAAGATCATATTGCCTCGGAAAACGGCCTTTTTCGCCGACAGATTCGGTTTTAAGGTCGGGAATGTCACGGTCAAGCACAATTCATCGAACTGGGGAAGCTGCTCCCGGCGGGGCAACATAAACCTTAACCTGAATCTTGTCCGTCTTCCGGAGCCGTTGTGCGACTATGTCATCCTTCACGAACTCTGCCATCTGAGACATCCGGACCATGGGCCAGGCTTTCACTCGCTGCTGGAAAAACTCTGCACCGACAATATTGTCCGGCAGGCTTTGACTGATGATCCCTGTGTCAGGGACTTCGTTGCGAAAATCAATTCTTCCCGCTCCGTCTTTCCGGTGCACAAGACTCTGGAACGCGAAATGAAGGGCTATCGCCTTATATGACGCGGTTTTTCCATTTGCCGCTCAGCAGGTAGCCTCCGCACAGAATCGCCATAGCCAGACCGTAGACATGTTCGGCTGTCCAGCATACTGCCACGTCCGCCCTGACGAGGTGTATGACCGTGAAGCAGTAGAGGGTGTATATGCACAGGGCCGTGAGTTCCAGGAAAAAGGCCTTGCGGGTGTTGCCTGTACCGGAAACTGCCTGGAAGAATATGTTTGCCGGTATGGTGATGAGGTATGCGCTGCACAGCACCCACAGCGACGGGACGGAGGCTTCTATGATGTCAGGGATATTCGTGTATATCCTGATGATGAGCCGCGGGAAGGCTGCAATGAAGATGGCCAGCACCGCTACTGCGGCATAGCTTATTTTCAGAATCCTGAGTACGAGTCCACGGACGGCATCCGGGTATCCATGCCCTATGATGTTGCTGACCAATGAACTGCATGTAGATGAAAAGGCCATGAGTACCATCCACATGAGTCCGGAAACGTTGCGGATGATGTTGGAAACAGCCAGGGACCTTTCTCCGAGATGCTCTATGAACAGGAAGAATATCAGCCATGTGGAGAGCGAGACCGTGTTCTGTATCATTGTCCAGACGGATACGGACAGCATGTCCTTGAGTTTCCCGAATTTGAAGCCCTGAAATTTGTCCAGTCCGTACTTCACGCAGTCGGTCCTGGTCACCGTGTACACTATGAAAAATATGAGCGATACCAACTCCGCCAGCGTGGAGCCAATGGCTGCTCCCGCTATTCCCAGGGCAGGCACGCCCAATTTCCCGAACACGAATATCCAGTTGAAGACGACATTCGACAGTACCATGGTTATGGAGTTTAGGGTCAATGTCTTAGTCTGGGTGGTGCCTACATAGAATGCACGGAACATGGCTGTGACATAGGCGAAGAACAGCCCCGGAAGCCTCCAGCGGACATAACTCAGTGCGGCCTCTGCGACTTCGTCCGATGATACCATTTTGCCCATCAGCCATGGTGAGAACATTTCGGACAGGATGACGGTCAGCACCGCCAGCCCGAGGAGGAAGCAGACTCCGTGGTAGAAGATGTTGCCTGTTTCCGCATAGTTGCCCTCGCCGTTGCGGCGGGCAATGATAATCTGCGAGCCGATGCTGAAACCGAAGCCTATCATGAAGATGACCGTGTAGTAGACTCCTGCGATGGCCGATGCTCCGAGTTCCACTTCTCCTACCCTGCCCATGAAAGCGGCGTCGGTCATCCCTATCATCTGCTCCATTACCAAGCTTATGAGGATAGGGTAAGCGATATTCCAGATTTGCCGGTACGAATATATCGGGGCGGTCCGTGTCATAGCCATATATGATAGATACGATAATGAATGTTAGGGAAAGGTGTTCTTATTTTGCCTGTCCGGCAAAAGGCGCCTTGAAAATCCGGAGCACTTCTTCGATGCCCATGGCATCTTTCACGTCGAAGTTTCCGCTTTTGGTGCGCCGCAGGTCCTCCAAGTAGGCTCCGCTGCCGAGGGCTTCTCCCAGATCCCTTGCAAATGCTCTGACATAGGTGCCTTTGCTGCACGAAATACGTATTTTAGCGTGCGGGAGGTGCAGGTGGGTGTTGTCGGTGACGTTTATCCGGGAGGATTGTCCCGGGGGCATGGTCTGCGGCGCTGCACTGCGGGATTGGGAGACGGCGCAGCTCGCACTGGATACAACCCCTGACGGGGTCAACAGTGCTGTGTTGGGGGATTGGGAGACGGCGCAGTTCGCACTGGATACAACCCCTGACGGGGTCAACAGTGCTGTGTTGGGGAATTGGGAGACGGCGCAGTTCGCACTGGATACAACCCCTGGCGGGGTCAACAGTGCTGTGTTGGGGGATTGGGAGGCGGTGCAGTTCGCACTGGATACAACCCCTGGCGGGGTCAACAGTGCGAACTGTCGCCGGCTCCCAATCCTTGCATCCGCATTATTCCGAGTCATGTCTTCCCAATCCATGTCTTCCCGAGCCATGTCATCCCGAGCGTAGTCGAGGGAGCTATCGAGGGAGCTGTCGAAAGAACTGTCAAGGGCCCCGCTGTCGGGGGCGCCCCCTGCCCCGTTTTCAAAGGAGAGCAGTTCAAGGCCGGTTATGCGTATGCGCGAGGTCCTGACAAGGGCGGCGGCCGTCTCGTCGAGACTTCCGGGACCGTCGGATTTCAGCATTTTCCGGGCTATCTCGTATGCACGCACTCCGTCCACCGATTTCGCGGAAAAGAGCGGTGCCGTCTGGTCCTGTTCGCCGATGAATTTTCCAAGTGCCTCCCTTACGGCCGTTTCGGTAATGTGCCCGTACGGGAAATGCCTGTCGATTTCCTTTTCCTTGTCGTAAGAGGGTGTAGTGGCTCCGAATGCGATGTCCGCCACGTATTCCTTGTCGTGCGACTGGAGGGTTTCCGCAAGTCTGGTAGCTTTCCCGATGCATACGAGCAGTACTCCTGTCGCCAGCGGGTCAAGCGTCCCGGCGTGGCCCACTTTCAGGTTTTTCTTTCCGAAATATCTGACGGCAGCGAATTTTATCTTGCGTATCACGTCGGCCGAAGTCCACCGGTAAGGCTTGTCTACCGGGATGATGATACCGGAAGGATAGTCATCGATGATATTATTAGCCAACATTGCGCCGTCGGTCAGGACCAGCGGCGCAATACCGGTTGCAGTATTTTTCGATTCTGAGGTCATTGGAGCGGAATCTTGTCGATGCGTTTCTGATGTCTCCCTCCTTCGAATCCGGTAGAAAGCCAGGTATCGGTCATTCTGACAATTTCTTCGAAAGAGGCGAATCTCGCCGGCATCACGAGGATGTTGGCATTGTTGTGCTTCTTGACAAGTCCGGCGATGTCCGTGTTCCAGGCCAATCCTGCGCGTATGCCCTGATGCTTGTTCAGGGTAATGGCCATACCGTTCCCCGTTCCGCACATGGCGATGCCTTTGTCCACCTGCCCGCTTTCCACGGCTGACGCCAACGGATGGGCCACATCAGGATAGTCCATGCTTTCCGTAGAATGCGTGCCGAAGTCTTCCACTTCGATGCCTTTCGATTCGAGATATCCGATAAGCCGGCTCTTGTAGTCGAAGCCGGCGTGATCGCTGCAGATTCCTATTTTCATAAAACTTTTCCTGAATCTTTTCCGGGAGTCCCGGACGTCCTTATTCGGCTGCGGCCTTGGAGCCGGTGAATGTTACAGTGACAGGAATTTCTGATGAAGCTGGAGCCGCCATTGTCGCAGTAATATTGAGTGAAAGCGTTATTGCTCCCGTACTTTCAACCGTGCCCGTCATAGTAGCCTTAGCGCTTGCCAATATCGCCTGGGCCGTAGAACTCAATGTGACGTCGGCAGCTTCGGAGAGGGTAAGGGAATACTTCCCATCGGCTGCGCTGACCGGTACATCAGGGATTGTGATATTTCCCAACTGCATGCTCGCGATTGAAAAATTGCTGACGGTCAGGTCTACGGTATTTTCTGAGTCTCCCTTTGTAATGCTGATAACCTGATTCTCGATAGGCGTACCTCCTTCACCAACAGTCAGTGATCCGCTGTAATCGCCTGGAATATCGGCTATGGACCCTATCACATTGCCCTCGCCCCCGGTGTTGCCGCCGTCTCCCGGATTCTCGACATTGTCGTTGCCGCCATTGTCGGTCTCAGCCTTGTCGCAGGCCGTCATAAGTGCAAATGCTGCAAAAGCCGTTGCAGCCGCATAAATTACTCGTCTCATAACAAAAAAATTTAATTGGTTAAAAACAGTCAGCAAAAATAAGATTTATTCTCCTATTTCAATCTTTTTTCCGGACTTTTTTCCCGGCAGTCCGTGAAAGCACCACTGCGGCTAAGCGATGCAGAGTTCTACCGGGCAGTGGTCGGAGCCTGTGATTTCAGTGTGGATTTTGGCGGAGACGAGCCTGTCATCCATTCTTTTGGATGTCAGGAAATAGTCTATGCGCCAGCCTGCGTTCTTTTCCCGTGCCTTGAAACGGTAAGACCACCAAGAATATATGTCTTTCATGTCGGGGTAGAAGTACCTGAAAGTGTCGGTGAAGCCGCTGTCGAGCAGGGTCGAGAACTTTTCCCGCTCCTCGTCTGTAAATCCTGCGTTCCGCCTGTTGGTCTTCGGGTTTTTAAGGTCTATTTCCTTGTGGGCTACGTTAAGGTCGCCGCAGACTATGACCGGTTTTTTCGCATCGAGTCCCAGCAGGTATGCGCGGAAATCGTCCTCCCATTTCATGCGGTAGTCCAGCCGGGCCAGTTCGTCCTGTGAATTCGGCACATAGACCGTGACGAAAAAGAAATCCGGCATTTCCAATGTGATGATCCTGCCCTCGTGGTCATGTTCATCTATCCCCATGCCGTAAGTCACGTTCAGCGGCTCGTGTTTCGTAAAGACCGCCGTTCCCGAATATCCTTTCTTCTCGGCATAGTTCCAATACGAACGGTATCCTTCGAATTCCATATCCAACTGTCCTTCCTGCATCTTTGTTTCCTGCAGGGCGAAAAAGTCAGCGTCCAAAGCCTTGAAGGTTTCGGCGAAGCCTTTGCCGGTGCAGGCGCGGAGGCCATTTACATTCCACGATATAAACTTCATATTTCTCTCTCGTTTCTTTTTTTACAATAACTTCGTCAGACGGCTCTTCTCGCATCCTCATTACCATGAGGTAACTCCGGTGCTCGTCGTTTGTCTTCCTTGTTCTTGCAGAAAAATAAACATCGAGCCGCTTCCTTGCTTTTTACAATAACTGCGTCAGACGGCTCTTCTCGCATCCTCATTTCCCATATACATGCTTGAGGACCTTGTCTGCATACCGCTCTCCGAGGAGTCACCATATTGCCTTCCGTGTCAAGAATATACACGTTCTCCATAGGCTCGAAGTCCCCTTTGGACCCGTCAAGCGTTCCTCTTCCGGCCATATTGGACTGTCCTATGCACAGGAAAAGGTCCAGATTATTGCCGACAGGCTCTGTAGCATGGATAGCCGCAGAAAAACAAATGCTGAGAAGTAAAATTATCCGTTTCATGTTCATAATGACCACTCGGTGCCCTCTTTGGTATCCTTGATGGATATTCCCAATGCTTTCAATTCATCCCTGATCCTGTCGGACGTAGCCCAGTCCTTCGCCGCTTTGGCCGCCTTGCGCTGATCCAGCACCATATCCACAAGCCCGGCAATGGTGTCTGCCGCCCTGCCGTCCTCCGCTTCCTCGTTTTTAAGGCCGAGGACTCCGGACACGATATCGTCGAACAGCCGGACCAGAACTTCCATATCCGCTGCCGTCAGTGACGTCTTTTTATCTTTTGCCGAATTTATCAGCCTTACAGCGTCGAAGATATGCGCGATTGCCACCGGCGTATTCAGGTCGTCGCACAGAGCCTCATACACTTTCTCGCATATTTCATTGACCTCTGCGGAGCCGGCCGTAAAACTTTCAGGAGCGCTGCCATTGGCGGGAGCAAGGCTGCCGCCACCTGTTCCCACTCCTGCCGCCGACGCCATTTCCTTCAAATCCTTTTCCGCCTGCATCACCCTTTTCAGCCCTTTCGATGCCGCCTGCAGCGCCTCGTTGCTGAAATCCAGAGTGCTGCGATAGTGCGCCTGCAATATGAAGAAACGTATGGTCATAGGCGTATATGCCTGCTCCAAAAGAGGATGCGTGCCGGTGAAAAGTTCCTGCAGGGTGATGAAATTCCCGTATGACTTGCCCATCTTCTTGCCGTTGATGGTAATCATGTTGTTGTGCATCCAGTATTTCACGCCTCCGCAGCCCCTCGATGCCATGTTCTGGGCCAGTTCGCACTCGTGATGCGGGAACATCAGGTCCATTCCGCCCCCGTGTATGTCGAATTCGCGGCCCAGATACTTTTCACTCATGGCGGAGCACTCCAGGTGCCAGCCGGGGAATCCCTCGCTCCACGGTGACGGCCAGTGCATTATGTGTTCCGGCGACGCCTTTTTCCAGAGAGCGAAGTCGTACGGCTCGCGCTTGTCTTCCTGGCTGTCAAGCTCCCGCGTCCCGCTGACCACGTCCTCGAGATTCCTGCCGGAAAGTACGCCGTAATGATGGCTTTCGTTGTATTTCCGCACGTCGAAGTAGACGGACCCGTTGCTCACATAGGCGAATCCTGCATCCAGTATCTTCCTTATCAGGGCTATCTGTTCGATGATATGGCCCGAAGCCCTTGGCTCTATGGACGGCGGGGCCACATTCAGCATCCGCATCGCCTCATGATATCTGATGGTGTATTCCTGGGCCACTTCCATAGGCTCCAACTGCTCTATCCGGGCCTTCTTTGCTATCTTGTCCTCTCCTTCGTCCGCATCGTGCTCGAGATGTCCCACGTCGGTTATGTTCCTGACATACCTGACTTTATATCCGAGATGCCGGAGCAGCTTCACGAGCACGTCGTATGTGACGCCCGGCCTGGCATGTCCCAGATGCGCATCTCCGTAGACTGTGGGACCGCAGACATACAGGCCCGCGAAACCCGGATGCACCGGCTTGAAAAGCTCTTTTTTCCGTGAAAGGGTGTTCGTTATGTATAAATCTCTCATTGCCATTTCAGGTTAATCCAATTCCACGCGAAGGTAGGAATTTTTTTGTGGTTTTCAAGAAAATGCCGGCTCAGCTTCTGAAAATTATATTACCTTTGCGGATGTTGCCGCGGGAGGGGGCCCCGCCTGCCGCCGCAGGCAATGTTGACGTGAATATAAATTGTTAACAATAAATAAATTATTGCCGTAAGGCAAAAAGAAAGTCAGTATGAAAGTAGCAGTCATTATGGGCTCGTCCAGCGACTACGATGTGATGTCGGCTGCGATACAGGTCCTCGAGGAATTCGGAGTGGAATACGAGAAAAAAGTCATCAGCGCTCACAGGACGCCTGATCTGATGTGCGAATATGCGAAGTCTGCAAAGGAGAGGGGAATAGGCGTGATCATAGCGGGAGCCGGCGGAGCTGCCCATGTGGCAGGAGTCGTGGCTGGGATGACTACAGTGCCGGTTATCGGCGTCCCTATCCAGACCAAGGCTCTCGGCGGCATGGATTCCCTCCTTTCGATAGTCCAGATGCCTGGCGGCATACCTGTGGCTACGATGGCCATAAACGGGGCCAAAAATGCCGGACTTTTTGCCGTGCAGATACTGGCTCTGACGAATGATGCTCTTGCAGACAGACTTTTGAAATACAGACAGGCCCAGACACAAAAAGTACTCGACACTGAAATATGAAAAACTATCGAATTTTCGTAGAAAAATACCCGGAGTTTCAGGTGGAAGCCAAAAGCCTGCTGAGCGAACTCAACGAGAATCTTCAACTTTCGCTTGAAAGCCTGAGGCTCCTGAACGTGTATGACCTGTTCGGCTTTACGCCGGAGCTTGTGGAAAAGAGCCGCTACGGGGTTTTCGGAGAAATAGTCACCGACAGGGTGTCCGACGAATGCGACCTGTCAGGCGTCAAATACATTGCCGTGGAATATCTTCCTGGGCAGTTCGACCAGAGGGCGGCTTCGGCGGTGGAATGCGTGAAACTCATCGAGCCGGAGGCCGACGTGCGGATCAAAAGTTCCAAACTGATTATCCTCGACCCCGACACGGACGATGCCGTCATTGAAAAAATAAAGCATTATTATATAAACGGTGTAGAATCCCGTCAGAAAGACCTGTCGCAGCTCAGTGATACGGAACAGGCTCCGGTAGTGCCGGTGCAGGTGCTGGAAGGCTTTACCGCCATGCAGGAAAACGATCTGGCTCCGTATTGCAGGAAAATGGGTCTGGCGATGAATGCCGATGACCTGCGGGAAGTCGTGAATTATTTCAGGGGCGAAGGACGCGACCCGTATGAGACCGAACTGAGGATTCTCGATACATACTGGAGCGACCACTGCCGGCATACTACCTTTACCACCGAACTCGAGGAAATCGACATTGAGGATTCCTTTATAAAGGAGGAAATCGACGGCACCCTGAAAATGTACATGAAAATAAGGCATGAGCTCGGCAGGGAAAACAAGGGCCTGAACCTGATGGACATGGCTACGGTCGGAGCCAGATATCTGAAATCCAAGGGGCTGCTCGACGATATGGAGGTGAGCGAGGAGAACAATGCATGCAGCATATACGTGGACGTGGATGTGGACGGGAAAATCGAGAAATGGCTGCTCCAGTTCAAGAATGAAACGCACAATCATCCTACGGAGATAGAGCCGTTCGGAGGTGCCGCCACCTGTCTCGGCGGAGCCATCAGGGACCCTCTTTCCGGGCGCAGCTACGTGTACCAGGCCATGCGCGTGACCGGGGCGGGGAACATATACCAGCCTGTCTCGGAGACTATTCCGGGCAAGCTGCCGCAGAAAGTCATCAGCCGCAAGGCCGCACACGGATATTCGAGCTACGGAAACCAGATAGGACTTGCCACCACGCATGTCCGTGAGATTTATCATGAAGGCTATGTGGCCAAAAGGCTCGAAGTAGGGGCTGTGGTCGGAGCCGTGAAAGCCGAAAATGTCCGCAGGGAATCCCCAGTGCCGGGCGATATAGTGCTTCTCCTCGGAGGCCGCACCGGACGTGACGGCATAGGCGGTGCGACAGGCTCGTCCAAGGAGCATACGGAAGCCTCCCTCGAGACGTGCGGAAGCGAAGTGCAGAAGGGAAACGCACCGGAGGAGAGAAAACTACAGAGGCTGTTCCGCCGTCCGGAAGTCACGAGGCTTATCAAAAAGTCCAATGATTTCGGCGCAGGCGGCGTAAGCGTGGCCATAGGCGAACTTACCGACGGGCTCGACATCTATTTGGACAGGGTTCCTGTCAAGTACAGCGGGCTGAACTCCACCGAGCTGGCCATCAGCGAGTCTCAGGAGCGCATGGCGGTAGTCATAGAAGCCGGCGACCGTGCCGAGTTCGAGGCTTACTGCCGCAGCGAGAACGTAGAGGTCACATATGTGGCTGACGTCACGGATACGAAGCGGATGCGCATGTACAACAAGGGAAAACTCATGGTGGACCTCTCCCGCGCATTCATAGACAGCGCAGGAGCCAGGCATTATGCCAAGGCTGTCGTTGCTGCTGTCGAGAACAGGGATCCGTTTGTGCGCAAGGTGGAAGGAAATACGCTGAAAGACAAGATATTCAACAACCTCCAGGATCCGAACGTCACTTCCCAGAAAGGACTGATCGAGATGTTCGACTCTACCATAGGGCGTTCGACCGTACTGATGCCTTTCGGAGGCTGCCTCCAGACGACGGAGACCCAGGTTTCCGTGCAGAAACTGCCTGTCGACGGCTACACCGACACTGCCAGCATCATGGCGTTCGGCTACAATCCTTTCATTTCCACGTGGAGCCCTTATCACGGGGCTGCATATTCCGTGGTGGAAGCATGCGCAAAGGTCGTGGCCGCTGGTGCGTCATATGAAAAAATGAGATTTTCCTATCAGGAATATTTCGAAAGGATGCACGATTCCCGGTCATGGGGCAAGCCGCTCAGCGCCCTGCTCGGCGCCTTGAAAATGCAGGTGGAGATGGGACTGCCGTCCATTGGCGGCAAGGATTCCATGAGCGGCACTTTCGAGCACATCAACGTGCCGCCGATGCTCATGGCTTTCGGCATTACGACTGTCAATGCCTCGAAGGTGATTTCTCCGGAACTGAAATGGGAAGGCAACAGGCTGTATCTCATACGGCATACTCCAAAGTCGGACTACATGCCGGATGTCGGGCAGCTGAAGGCCAATTTCAAATATATCGAAAGCCAGATTTCCGCAGGCAACATTGTCTCGGCCTATGCCATCGGTTTCGGAGGCGTGGCGGAGGCCCTGTGCAAGATGTCGTTCGGCAATGCGTTCGGAGTGGATGTGAACTATCCTGAAGACAAACTTTTCGACTATGGCTGCGGCTCCGTACTGGTGGAGTCCGAGACAGAACTTGACTGGCCGGATGCGGTATATCTCGGCGAGGTGACTTCCGGAGAGGACGGAAACCTGAAAATCAACGGTGTGCGGCTTTCCATTTTCGAACTGATGTATGCGAACGGCGCGAAATTCGCGAAAATATATCCGGATACATGCGAGCCTGCGCACAAGGCGCTCGTGCCTCCGGGATTCAATGAAAACAAGGTGCGGAAGGTCGGAAAACAGGATCTGAAATATCATGGCGCACCTGTGGAGCATCCGATTGCATATATACCGGTATTTCCCGGCACCAACTGCGACTACGATACGGCCAAGGCATTCCGCAAGGCCGGTGCAGAGGTCCGCATGGGGGTATTCTGCAATCTGCACAGCGAAGATATCTTCCGTTCCATCCGGCAGATGAAAAAGGATATATCCGAGTGCCACATACTGGCCCTTGCAGGCGGTTTCTCCGCTGGCGATGAGCCGGACGGTAGCGGAAAATTCATAGCGAATGTTCTGAACAACAAGGAAATAGCCGAGGCAATACACGCCCTGCTCGACCGTGGCGGACTTATTCTCGGCATATGCAACGGTTTCCAGGCCCTTGTCAAGTCGGGGCTGCTGCCGTACGGAAGGCTCGGGACCGTCACGAAAGATTCTCCGACATTGTTCAGGAACGACATAAACAGGCATATTTCCCAGATGGTGACTACAAGGGTTTCCACGACCAATTCTCCGTGGCTTTCAAGTTTCTCCACGGGAGATCTACAGACTGTTGCCGTGAGCCACGGCGAGGGCAAGTTCGTGGTGAACGAGACTCTTGCAAGGGAACTTTTCGAGAACGGCCAGGTCGCTTTCCAGTATGTCGATCCCGTATCGGAAGAGGTGACGATGGATTCGCCTTACAACCCTAACGGCTCCTATTATGCCATCGAAGGCATTATAAGCCGCAACGGACAGATTCTCGGCAAAATGGGTCACACCGAAAGGTACGAGAAGAATACGTTCAAGAATATCGAGGAGGACCTCGAACAGCCTCTCTTCGAAAACGCAGTCAATTATTTCAGAGGAAAGTAGCATGACCGGCAGAGGCTTGAACGAAGAATGCGGCGTATTCGGCATCTATGGTGTCGAAGATGCTCCCGGACATGTGTATTACGGCCTTCACGCCCTGCAGCACAGGGGTCAGGAAGGGTGCGGAATAGTATCCGTCGATGCGGACGGAAACCTGAAAAGGGTAAAGGGAGAAGGGCTTGTCACCGAAGTTTTTGACGAGAACAGGCTTTCGGGGCTCCGGGGGAATATGGCCATCGGCCATGTCCGCTATTCCACCACGGGGGGAGGCGGCATAGAAAACGTGCAGCCGTTCCTGTTCAGGCACCATACCGGCGATTTCGCATTGGCGCACAACGGCAATTTGGTGAATTACGACCTTCTGCGGAGGGAGCTCGAGGACCGCGGCAGCCTTTTCCAGTCTTCTTCGGACAGTGAAATCCTGGCGCATCTGATAAAGAAGGACAGCGCCCGGGCGCACAAGCCGAGGATTTATGCCATAGAAAATGCCTTGAGGGCGGTGGAGGGCGCATTCGCCTTTCTGATAATGACGTCCAAAAGGATATATGCATGCCGGGACAAAAACGGTCTCAGGCCGCTGTCGATAGGAAAATTGGGTGACGGCTATGTCATCAGCAGCGAGACCTGCGCTTTCGATGTGCTTGGGGCTGAATTTATCCGCGATGTCGAACCTGGCGAAATAGTGACCATAGACCATCACGGGATACGCTCCCGGAAATATACGGATTCGTGCACCCGTCACATGTGTGCCATGGAGTACATATATTTTTCCCGGCCTGACAGCGACATAGAGGGGTGCAACGTCCACAGTGTCAGGAAGGAGACCGGACGGCTGCTGTACGAGGAGGCTCCGGCGGATGCCGACATAGTGGTCGGGGTGCCGGATTCGAGCCTGAGTGCCGCCATGGGATACAGCGAGGCAAGCGGTCTTCCGTATGAAATGGGACTTATCAAGAACAAATATATAGGCAGGACATTCATTTTCCCGTCCCAGAGCATGAGGGAAAAGGGCGTGAGGATGAAACTTTCCGCCGTAAAGACCATAGTAAAAGGCAGGAGGGTGGTGCTGATAGACGATTCGATAGTGCGTGGCACCACGTCGAGAAGAATCGTTACGATGCTGAAGGAGGCCGGTGCGGCCGAGGTGCATGTCAGGATAGCAAGTCCTCCTATCAAGATGCCGTGTTTCTATGGAGTGGACATTTCCACCTACGATGAGCTGATATGCGCCCGCAAGAGCGTGGAGGAGGTCCGGCAGAGCCTCGGGGCCGATTCCCTGGCATTCCTGTCGGAAGATGCGCTTTTCAAGGCGGCCGGCCGCAGCGAGTTCTGCCTGGCCTGCTTCAACGGACATTATCCTACATCCCTGTATCAGAGCATCGAAGATGCCAATAAAGACGGAAAGTTCTGATAATGAGTGTTCTCGGCATAGATTTAGGCGGAAGCGCCACGAAGTTGGCTGAGCTTGAGGACGGGAGAATCGCAGGTTTTGCGGAAGCGCCGTCGCCGGTGCGGATGGAAAGTCTGTTTGACCGTGACGGTCAATATCCGGGAAACGGGACCATCCGTTTGGAAAGGGTGGAGAAAATAGTTTTGACCGGAGCCGGAAGTTCTTTCGTGACAGGGGATTTCCGGGGTATCCCGACAGTGAAGACGGATGAATTCGCGGCGAATGCCGCAGGTGCCCGGGAGATGACCGGACTGGAAACGATGGTGGTGGTGAGCATAGGCACCGGGACATCGTTCGTCAGCGTGAAAGGCGGGAAATACGAGCATATAGGCGGCCTTGCAATAGGCGGAGGCACGTTTTCCGGACTTTCCGGCGTGATTTTCGGTCATTCGGACATGGGCGCGGTGGCGGAAATGGCCGGACGGGGAGATGCCGCGAACGTGGACCTTCTGATAGGAGACATAAGCGGGACGGCTCTGCCGGGACTGCCGGTGGATGTCACTGCCGCGAATTTCGGGAAGGCTCGCCGGGATTCTCTGAAAGAGGATGTGGCGGCAGGCCTTGCGAACATGGTATTGCAGGCTGTGGGAAGTTCGGCGAACTTCGTGGCCCGAGGTACCGGCATCACGGATTTCGTGATGATAGGAAACATGGTGACGTTGCCGCAAAGCAGGCATCTGTTCGACAGGATGGGGGAGTTCTACGGACTGAATTTCATTGTCCCCGAGTATCCCGGATATGTGACTGCAATAGGTGCGGCAATATTGTCCCGGTCCGGGCGTATGTGAATTTGATTATATTATAAAATAACGGTTATGGCAGTAAGTTATGAAAAAGCAGGAGTGAATCTCGAGGCAGGATACGAGGTCGTCCGCAGGATCAAGAGTCACGTGGCATCGACTTCCCGGCCTGGAGTAATGGGCAACATCGGGTCGTTCGGAGGCATGTTCGACCTTTCGGCATTGAATATCAAGGAGCCGGTGCTGGTCAGCGGCACGGACGGAGTGGGGACGAAACTGAAACTCGCGTTCGAGATGGACAAGCATGATACGATAGGTATAGATGCTGTCGCAATGTGCGTGAATGACGTATTGGCGCAGGGCGCCGAGCCTCTGTTTTTCCTCGACTATATTGCCGTAGGGCACAATGAACCTGCGAAAATCGAAGCGATAGTATCCGGAGTCGCCGAAGGATGCCGCCAGGCCGGATGCGCCCTCGTCGGCGGAGAGACGGCCGAGATGCCGGGAATGTATGCGGACGGGGAGTATGATATCGCCGGTTATACTACCGGGGTCGTGGAGAAATCCAGACTTATAGACGGCTCCAAGGTAAAAGCAGGGGATGTACTGGTCGGAATTGCTTCTTCCGGAGTGCATTCCAACGGATTCAGTTTAGTGCGCAAGATCTTTTCGGACAATGCCTTGGACCTTCATGCCTCATATCCGGAACTCGGAGGCCGCAAGCTCGGCGAAGTGGCTCTGACACCGACCAAAATCTATGTAAGGCAGGTCCTGGACGTAATCCGGAACTGCGACGTGCATGGCGTGGCACACATCACTGGCGGAGGCTTCGATGAAAACATCCCGCGCATCCTGCACGAGGGTCAGGGGCTTGAGATTCAGGAGGGCACATGGGAGATTCTGCCGATTTTCGGCCTTTTGGAGAAATACGGAAAGGTGGGGCATCGCGAGATGTTCAATATTTTCAACATGGGCATAGGCATGGTGCTGGCTCTTGATGCTTCCGAGGCCCGGAAAGCGATTTCCATTCTCGAGGGTCACGGAGAAAAGGCTTCCGTTATCGGACGGGTGACCGATGTTCCCGGGGTGAATATTATTTTGAAAAGATAAATTCATGACATAATGAAAAGAGCGTTATTTTCTGTAAGCGACAAGAGCGGGGTGGTGGAATTCGCTGCCGGCCTTGTCGGGCTCGGCTGGGAGATCATAGCTACCGGCGGGACCATGAAGATGCTGCAGGATGCAGGTCTTAAAGTGATTAATATCAGTGAGATTACCGGATTCCCTGAAATATGTGACGGCAGGGTTAAGACGCTTCATCCCAAAGTGCATGGAGCGCTGCTCGGAAGACGTGACCTGGAAAGCCATCGCCGGCAGCTCAAAGAGAACGGCATAGAGTATATCGATATGGTATGCGTGAATCTCTACCCGTTCAGGCAGACTATCGCAAAGCCTGATGTTACCATGGATGATGCCATCGAGAATATCGATATCGGAGGCCCTTCCATGCTCCGCAGTGCTGCAAAGAACTGGAAATCAGTGACGGTAGTATGCGACCCTGCCGATTATTCTCTTGTCATGGACGAGATAAGGGATAACGGTGACACCACCCCTGAAACGCGGCTGAAACTTTCCGCAAAGGCCTACACCCATACTGCGGAATATGACATGATGATTGCGACCTACATGAGGAAGCAGGCCGGGCTGAACGAGAAACTTTTCCTCGAATACGACTTGAAACAGGGGCTGCGCTATGGCGAAAATCCTCATCAGGAAGCCAAGTTCTATGCTTCCACGGAAAAAGTGCCATACTCTCTCGCCACTGCCGAACAGCTCAACGGTAAGGAATTGTCCTATAACAATATCCAGGATGCGAATGCCGCACTGAACATCGTCCGCGAGTTCGACGAGCCGTTCTGTGTCGGGCTCAAGCACATGAATCCTTGCGGTGCTGCCGTCGGCAAGGATGTTGTCGAGGCATGGAAAAAGACATTCGAAGCTGACAAGGTCAGCATTTTCGGCGGCATCGTTGCGACAAACCGCGAGATCAACAGGGAGGCTGCGGAACTCATGAAGCCTGTTTTCCTTGAAATCATCATGGCTCCGTCCTTCTCGGATGAGGCTCTCGAGGTCCTCCGCACCAAAAAGAATCTGCGCCTGTTGAAAGTGGACATGACTATGGACAACAGTCCCCGCATGCAGTATGTCAGTGTCAATGGCGGGCTTCTCGCCCAAAATCAGGACATCAATACTGTCGAGGTTAAACCTGAAATGTGCGTGACTGAAACAAAGCCTGGCTCCGATATGCTTTCCGACCTCAATTTCGCATGGCGTATAGTAAAGCACACCAAGTCAAATGCTATCGTAGTCGTAAAGGACGGTGTGACCATGGGAGTCGGTGCCGGGCAGATGAACCGTATCGGCTCTGCCGAGATAGCCTTGAAGCAGGCCGAAGCGACTTGCAATGAACGCGGCATCGATGTGAAAACCACAGGCCTTGTAATGGGGTCAGATGCTTTCTTCCCGTTTGACGACTGTGTCACCCTGGCAGCCGAATATGGCGTGAAAGCCATCGTCCAGCCAGGCGGAAGCATCCGGGACAATGACTCCATCGCCAAGGCGAATGAGAATCATATCGCGATGCTGTTTACCGGAATGCGTCACTTCAAACATTAATTTTACCGGAAACGGCGCACCTGCTGCATCGCGCCGGCATTAGAGATAAATCAAGGAATGATGGACAAGAAAGTATTGGTAGTCGGAGGCGGCGGAAGATGCCATGCGATAGTGGATGCGCTGTCGCGTTCGCCGAAAGTCGGGAAAATATATTGTGCGCCGGGCAATGCCGGCATTGCTGCCCAGGCGGAGTGCGTGCCTCTCAAGGATACGCAGGTAGATGAATTGAAGGATTTTGCCCTTGAGCATGAAATAGACCTGACGGTCGTCGGTCCGGAAGTTTCTTTGGCTGCCGGTATCGTGGATGTGTTCAACTCTGCCGGACTGAGGATTTTCGGTCCGACCAGGGATGCGGCTCTTATAGAGTCGAGCAAGGATTTCGCGAAGCACCTTATGGACGAGTGCCATGTTCCGACTGCCTCGTTCCGTACTTTCGATGACTATGCCGAGGCTTTGGAACATGTCAGGGGCGGAAAATTCCCTGTCGTCCTGAAGTATGACGGCCTTGCTGCAGGAAAAGGCGTCGTGATAGCCGAGAACATGAATCAGGCTGAGTCGGCCTTGAAGGACATGCTCCTGGACGACAAGTTCGGAAAGGGCAGGGTAGTGGTGGAGGAGTTCCTTACGGGGCCCGAATTTTCTTTCATGTGCTTCGTGGACGGTGACAAGGTTTGGCCGATGACAGTGTCACAGGATCATAAAAGGGCATACGAGGGCGACAAGGGGCCGAACACTGGAGGCATGGGCGCGTACTCTCCCGTTCCGATTATCACTGATGAAGACATCGAGTATTCTTTGGAACATATCATGAAGCCTGTAGCGGCAGGCATGGTCGCGCAGGGCCGTCCTTTCAAGGGTGTGCTTTACGGCGGGCTGATGAAGACTCCTGACGGAGTGAAGGTCATAGAATTCAACTGCCGTTTCGGAGACCCTGAGACGGAAGTGGTCCTGCCGCGTCTTGAGACAGACATTTACGATATATTTACCGCGGTGACCGACGGTACTCCCATGCCGGAAATCAGGTGGTCGTCCAAATCCGCCATCGGCTTCGTACTGGCATCGAAAGGCTACCCTGGCTCGTATGAAAAGGGGTATGCCATAGAAGGGCTTGCCGAAGCGGAAGCATTGGGCGATATCCGCATCTACCACATGGGTACGGCGGAAAAAGACGGCAAACTTGTAACATCCGGAGGCCGCGTGCTCATGGTCGTCGGGTTCGGGGACAGTCTCCGGTCCGCCCAGGCCCATGCCCTCAAGGCCGTGGGCTGCATCCGGTGCGACAACCTGTTCTATCGCAAGGATATCGGCTGGAGGGTATTGTAGGGACTGTTTGGCCAAATAGTCTGAAATTTATCGACAATATTATGATAATCAGTGGAAAAGAACTGTCTGCCAGGTTGAAGGCTGACATGAGGGATGAGGTGTCCTCATTCCCGGAAAAATACGGCAGAGTTCCTCATTTGGTGGTGATTTTAGTGGGCGACGACCCTGCCAGCGTCTCTTACGTGACCGGAAAGGCCAAGGCTTCGGAGTTTGTCGGCATCAGGAATACTACTGTCAGGAAGCCGGAAACCATAACGGAAGAAGAACTTTTGGAACTTATCAGGCAGCTGAATGCGGATGATACCGTAGACGGAATTTTGGTGCAGCTGCCGCTGCCGGAGCATATCTCGGAGGCCAAAGTCATAGAGACCATAGACAAGGCCAAGGATGTGGACGGTTTCCATCCTCTGAATGTTGCGGCCCTGTGGCAGAAACAGCCGTGCACCCTGCCGTGCACTCCGAAAGGAATCATAAAGATGCTCAAGGCTGCGGGTGTGCAGATAGAAGGGAAGCATGCCGTAGTGATAGGCCGGAGCAATATCGTGGGCCTGCCGGTGGCAAAACTTCTTCTCAATGAAAATGCCACCGTCACTGTCGCTCACAGCCGCACGAAAGATCTTCCGTCGATTACCCGCCAGGCTGATATTTTAGTTGTGGCGATAGGCCGTCCGCGTTTTGTTAAGGCTGACATGGTTTCGGACGGAGCCGTGGTCATCGATGTGGGGGTCAACCGCGACCCAGAGACCGGCAAACTCTGCGGAGACGTGGATTTCGCCGCCATTGAGCCGAAAGCCTCCGTCATCACTCCTGTCCCGGGCGGAGTCGGTCCGATGACCATCTGCTGCCTGATGGAAAATACCATCGAATGCTTCCTCCGTACCCGGTAAGGACTGAGGCGGTTTTGTCGGAGCCAAGGATAAAGAGGGCGAGTCTACTTTTGACCGCCCTCACTTTGAATACTAAGTATCTCGGAAATTGCCCTTTGGGCAGCATGCGGACCGCTAATATTTATTCAGCGGCATTCCGCTCATCTTCATGCGGACCTGTTTGCGGACGTTGGCTATGACTGCGTCATGCTCTTCCTTGCCTTCTTCCGACTTGCCTGAAACATAGCCGATATGGGCTGCGGCGCTTGCCAGGACAGTGTCGATCAGATTGACGATAAATTCCATGTCTTTCTCCACGAGCCCTCTCGAAGTGACTGCCGGGGTCCCTATCCTGATGCCGGATGTCTGGAACGGTGAGCGGGAATCGAACGGCACCATGTTCTTGTTGATGGTGATATCGGCCTTGCCGAGTTCCTTTTCCGCCATTTTTCCGGTCAATTCACTGAATTTGGTCCTTAAGTCTATCAGCATCAGGTGATTGTCCGTACCGCCGGACACTACCTTGTAGCCTTTTGCCTTGAATGCCTCGGCCATGGCGAAAGCATTTGCCACCACCTGTTTCTGATACTCCACGAACTCGGGCTGCAAGGCCTCGTAGAACGAAACCGCCTTGGCTGCAATGCAATGCTCGAGCGGGCCACCCTGTACTCCCGGAAAGACGCTCGAATTCAGTATCTGGGACATTTTCTTGATTGCGCCCTTTGGCGTGGTCAGTCCCCACGGGTTGTCGAAATCCTTGCCCATCAGTATGATACCTCCTCTCGGTCCGCGGAGTGTCTTGTGGGTCGTGGATGTGACGATATGTGCGTATTTTACAGGATTGCTGAGAAGCCCGGCAGCGATAAGTCCGGCAGTGTGGGCCATGTCCACCATGAGAATCGCTCCGACGCTGTCAGCTATTTTCCTCATGCGTTCCCAGTCCCATTCGCGGGAATATGCGGAAGCGCCGCCGATGATCAGTTTCGGTCTGAATTCCTCCGCTTTTTTCTCCATGTCGTTATAGTCGATCATTCCGGTCACTTCATCGAGCCCGTAAGCTACCGCGTGATACAGAATACCGGACATGTTCACAGGGGAGCCGTGGGTCAGATGCCCGCCGTGTGCAAGGTCGAGTCCCATGAACGTGTCTCCAGGCTTCAGGCAGGCCATCATCACGGCCATGTTCGCCTGTGCTCCGGAATGCGGCTGGACATTTGCATATTCGGCTTCGAAAAGCTGGCAGAGTCTGTCGATAGCCAACTGCTCTATCTGGTCTACTATTTCACAGCCTCCATAATATCTTGCCCCCGGATAGCCTTCGGCATATTTGTTCGTGCAAATGGAGCCGAGAGCGTTCAGTACCTGCTTGCTGACATAGTTTTCAGAGGCGATCAGTTCGATTCCGTTGGTCTGTCTGTCTTCTTCCTTTTTTATCAGATTGAAAATCTGAAGATCCTGTTTCATATCTGTTTCTTTTACTTAAACCCGACAAATTTACGGATTTTTTTCAAACGGATTCCCGATGCCGGGATTTTATATCGAAAAATTTGTGCATATTCGCGCCATGTATCCGGCGGAAAGGCATGGAACGCATCCGGAAGCCGGAAATGAAACCATACGGATGAAAGACAGAAAATTATTGAATATAGAGCTCGGCCGCATGACGGTCGAGCAATACAAACACTCCGAAAAGTCCGGAATTGTCGTAATATTGGACAACGTGCGCAGTGCGCACAATGTCGGCTCGGCTTTCCGCAGCTGCGACTCTTTCAAGATAGACAAGGTCTGCCTTTGCGGCATCTGCGCAGTCCCTCCGTCGCCGGAGATCCACAAGTCTGCCATCGGAGCCGAATTCAGTGTGGACTGGGAATATTTCCCTGAAACCATGTCCGCCGTGACCCGCCTGAAAAACGAGGGATACCATATCATCAGTGTGGAACAGACAGTGCATTCCCTTTCATTGGACGATTTTGTCCCTGCCCCGGACGGCAAATACGCCTTTGTTTTCGGCAATGAGGTTTCCGGCGTTGCCCAGGAGGTCGTGGATGCATCCGATTTTTCCTTGGAGATTCCCCAATACGGTACCAAGCATTCGTTGAATGTTTCGGTGTCGGTGGGTATTGTCCTCTGGGTCGCCCACAAACGATGATCGTGCCGCCGGAGCGGGCCATTTTTCCGTGTCCACTTTTTTAAGCCGGTACAGGGATATATGTCGTGCCTGTCGGCTGCCTGAAACCGTAAGTGCTAACCTCTCACGCTTTTCAGCATCCGGCGGCACGACCGGTCAGTCATTGATTTTAAGGGCTTTGAACAGCTCCACTACAACCAACGGCACCAAAGCCAGTCCTGCAACGGTCAGCCATTGCGTGCATCCCATGGAGGAGAAGCTGAACGCCTCTGCGAAAGCCGGCACCAAAAGCACTGCCAGGGAAAATATCAGCGACATCCCGATAGCGAATATCAGAGCCTTGTTCCGCAGCGGATTGAACTTGAAGCGGGACTCCGTGTTCGAATGGAGGTTGCCTGCATGCACGAGCTTTCCGGCTATAAGGGAAGCGAACGCCATGGTCTGTCCGAGAGATTCGGCTGATTCCGCATTGCCGTATATTTCCATCCCCATCTGCTTTCCGATGATGAAAGCCACGAGAGTGATGGCGCCCATCATGACGCCCTGATAGCTTATCCTCCAGATCATCCCCTTGTCCATGAACTGTTTGCCTGCCCCGCGAGGGCTTTTCTTCATGATATCCTTTGCCGCAGGGTCCAGGCTGAGGGCTAATGCAGGGAAAGTCTCGCTTACAAGATTTATCCAGAGAATGTGGATAGGCAGCAGCGGAATACCCATGTTGAATATCGAAGTCACGAACAGCAGAAGCACCTCTCCGAGATTTGTGGACAACAGGAAAAGGATGGTCTTCAATATGTTGTCATAAATGCGCCGCCCTTCCGACACTGCCGAAACGATAGTTACGAAATTGTCGTCCGACAGAATCATGTCCGAAGCCTCTTTGGCGACCTCCGTACCGGTGATGCCCATCGACACCCCTATGTCAGCCTGCTTCAGAGCCGGCGCATCGTTCACCCCGTCTCCGGTCATGGCCACGATTTCGCCTTTTTTCTGCCATGCCGTCACTATCTTTACTTTCTGCTCCGGCGCGATACGGGCATATACGGTGTATTTGTCGACGTTTTCATTGAAGTAATCCTTGTCCAGTTTCTCCAGTTCGGTGCCCGTAATGGACAGGTCGCCCTCCTTGTGGATTCCTATTTTTCTGGCTATCGCCAATGCCGTAGCCTTGTGGTCGCCGGTGATCATTATGGTCCGGATACCTGCATTATGGCATTCTTCGATGGCTCCTATTACTTCATCCCTTTCAGGATCTATCATTCCGGTGATGCCGGCGAAAATCAGATCCCGCTCCACTTCCTCCATTTCGGAAGACACGGCATCCGTCGGCCTGTATGCCATTGCCAGGACTCTCAGAGCGGAATCCGCCATCTTCGAATTGCGTTCCTGGAGGTCGGCAATGTCTCCGGCGGTGATTTCCCTTACCCCTTCGGCAGTCTCTATCCTCGTGCAGACCGAAAGCACCTCGTCCAGACCGCCCTTGGTATTGATTTGCAGTGTCCCGTCCTGCATCCTGTTTATCGTGGACATTCTCTTTCGGGTGGAATCGAAAGCCACCTCGCCCACGCGCGGACAGGCTGCATCGAGAGAAGCCTTGCTGATTCCGTGCCTGTTTCCGAGGTCTATGAGGGCTATCTCGGTAGGGTCGCCCACCATGGATGTCCCTCCGTCACTGTTCTTCACCTCCTTGGCATCGCAGCACAGCACGGCTATGGTGTACATTCTTTCAGCCTGCCCTGCCGTATATTCATCGACTACCGTCATCTGGTTTTTCGTGAGTGTCCCGGTCTTGTCGGAACAGATGACAGTCGTACATCCGAGCGTTTCCACGGAAGGCAGCTTGCGGACTATGGCGTTATGCTTCACCATCCTCCTTACGCCCATGGACAGAATGATGGTGGAAATGGCCGGAAGACCTTCCGGAATGGCGGCAACGGCGAGGGATACGGCTACCATCAGCATGTTGATGACAGGCTCGCCGTTGAATAATATGCCTATTGCGAAAATCACGACGCAGATAAGGACCGAAGCCGTTCCGATGACCTTGCCGAGCTTCTCCAGACGCACCTGCATCGGGGTCCTGGTGTCGGACTCGCCTCCGAGCATGTCGGCTATCTTGCCTATTTCAGTATTCATTCCCGTTCCGACCACAATGCCTTTTCCGTGTCCGAACGTCACCACTCCGCTGGAATACGCCATGTTCTTCCTGTCCCCGAGCGGGATGTCTTCGTCGGCGAGCGTTTCAGGACTTTTCTCTACCGGCACCGATTCTCCTGTCATGGACGACTCCTGGATGCTCATGTTGTACGACTCGGTGATTCTGATGTCCGCCGGCACGATGTCTCCGGTTTCCAGCTCCACAAGATCCCCGGGCACCACGTCCTCCACGTTCACCACCATTGCCTCTCCGTCCCTGACGACCTTTGCCATCGGGGCGGCCATCTTTTTCAGCGACTCGAGCGACTTCTGCGCCTTGAATTCCTGATATGCCCCGATGAAGGCGTTCAGGAGCAGGATGCCTGCTATTATATAGGTGTCTATCAGGCCTCCTTCCTCCGGATTGCTCAGTCCCATTATGCCGGAAATGACGGCGGCGATGATCAGGAGAATGATCATGAAACTCTTGAACTGGGCGACGAACATTGCGAAAAACGAGCGTCCCTTTTTCTGTACCAATGTATTTTTCCCGTATTTGCCGATGCGGGAACCGATTTCGTCTTTTCCGAGACCTCGGGCTGAATCCGTCCCGAATTCCTTCGATATTTCTTCGATGGATCTGCTGTAAATATGTTTCATCGTTCAGATTTTTTCAAAACCGTGTGCAAAAATAATTGGAGTATGCTGATATATTGTTAAGTTTGCAGAATAAAAAATGTAGGAAAAGTCGTATTCGAAATGAGAGGAAAGGAAGAACAGCGATTCAGACGTATCGACGTAGGAGACCTGTCCGACGTAGTCAACTCCCAGTACCTCAACAATTTCTATTTGTTATACGACACCCTGAAAGACATTTTTTTCGAAAAAGGTTCTTCGTTCATTTTTAACGGTTTTTCCATCACCCTGTGCAAAAAGGGATATTGTTCCATGAAGGTGAGCGGCAGGGATTATACGGCGGAGAAGGATTCCCTCGTGATTCTTTCCCCGAACCAGTTCGTTGAAATCACCGACATATCGGAAGATTTCACCCCCGTATCCATCATCGTCTCACTGGATGTCATCCTCGAATTTCCCAGCCCGGTAGACATGGACATCATGTACAATGTCCCGAGATATCCTGTCATCGGCCTGTCTCCGGAAAAGCTGGCCCACTTCATGGAATATTACGATTTTATAGAAAAACAGTACAACGAGACGGACAATGCCTACCGGGAAGAAATCTCCAAGGCACTCCTGTATGCTCTGATGCTGGAAATATGCGATGTGTTCAGATCCGTCACCGGAGATGACAAGGATATCGCCAGGCCGAAGCCGGAACAGCTGACGGACGATTTCTTCAAGCTGCTGGCAAGGCACTACAAGACCGAACACAATATCGGGTTTTATGCGGACATGCTGAACCGCACCCCGAAATATCTGTCCGGCGCCATCAAACGGCTCAGCGGCAGATCCGTATCGGACTGGATAAACTCCACGCTGATAAGTGAAATCAAACTCAGGCTGAAAGTGACGGACAAGACTGTCCTGGAGATTTCCGAGGAGCTGAATTTTTCCAGCCCCTCTGTCTTTGTGCAGTTTTTCCGGCACCATACCGGCATCACCCCTCTCCAGTACCGGAAGCAGGGTTGAAGCCGGCGTATCCGCCGTTACGGTAAAATGATGAAACCGATTCAATAAAAATATATTAGATGAAAAAACTGACGATGATTATGGCAGGCGCCGCGGCGCTGTGCCTTGCTGCCGGAAAAATTTCCGCGCAGGTAACCATCGGCCCGGAAGATGAAAAACGGGCTGAAGAACTCGTGTCCATGATGACGCTCGATGAAAAAATCGGGATGCTCGCCGGAGAGAAATCCTTTTATCTGAGAGGTTTGGAACGGCTCGGCATACCGGCGATACGGATAGCCGACGGACCGCAGGGAGTGAGGAACAACACCAAAAGCACCCTTTACCCGTGCGGCATCCTGACGGCGGCCGCCTGGAACAGGGATCTTGCCTACCGCATGGGAGCAAGCCTAGGCACAGATGCCAGGGCCCGCGGGGTGAGCATCATGCTCGGCCCCGGAGTGAACATTTACAGGGCGCCGATGTGCGGCAGAAACTATGAATACATGGGCGAGGACCCTTATCTGACATCGGAGACTGCCAAACAATACATTCTCGGCCTCCAGGACCAGGGCGTGATGGCTACCGTAAAGCATTTTGCCGCAAACAACCAGTTGGAGCACATACGCCACAGCGTCAGCTCCGACGTGGATGAACGCACTCTCAACGAGATTTATTTCCCTGCATTCAGGAAAGCCGTGGAAGAAGCCGGCGTGGCTGTCGTGATGGACAGCTACAACCTTGTCTGGGGCGTGCACTCTACTGAAAACCCGTGGATGAACAACGAGGTCCTGAGAGGCCAATGGGGCTTCAAGGGCATCGTGATGTCCGACTGGACGTCCGTGTATTCGACTTTGGGCGCCATCCGCGGAGGACTGGACATAGAATGCCCCAAGGGCGTTTATCTGACACCGGAAAAAATCAAGCCTCTGCTTGAGACAGGAGTCATAACCGAAAAGGATATAGATGAAAAAGTGAAGCATATCCTCCAGACATACAGCGCATTCGGTTTCCTTGAGAAACTTCCTGGAGACGACACCATACCTCTTGACAACGAAGAATCCAGGCAGACTGCCCTCGACATCGCCCGCGAAGGCATCGTACTGCTTGAGAACAGGGGGCAGCTGCCGTTGAAAGCCGGCTCGAAAGTAGCTGTCCTCGGACCTAACGCCGATGTCATCACCACCGGAGGAGGCAGCGGATTCGTGTCACCGTATTCGACTGTTTCCGCATACGAGGGCCTGGCAAGCCTGATGGGAAGCGGCAGCGTGATCCTGCTTTCCGACGACCTCCTGTATGAAGACATCCTTCCGTCCGTATATACAACGGCTGCGGCCGGCAATACGCAAGGGACCTGCCAGGCAGATCCGGACAGTACAGGCTGCGCCGCATCTGCTGAAAAGGTACAGGGCTTTACGGCAGACTATTATATCGGGAAAAAGCCGGAAGGCGATATTTTCCGGACCTGCACCGAGACCGATCCTACCCACTACTGGAGCTACGGACATCCGTTCGACGGCATGCCTGACGATGGCTTCTCCGTAAGATGGACCGGTACTTACACGGCCGGGGAAAGCGGTACGGTACGCGTCAAGATGGCCGGAGACGACGGTTACAGGCTCTATGTCAACGGAAAGCTCCTCGGCGGAGACTGGGGAAACCATTCCCTGACCACCCGTGCAGTATTTTTCGATGTCGAGGCCGGCAGGAACTATGACCTGAAATTCGAGTTTTATGACAATGCCGGGGAAGCCACGGTAGTGTTCGAGGCTGGCCTTATGAACAGGAAGAAACTCGAAAATACACTGGCAGAAGTCTCTGACGTGGTTTACTGCGCCGGATTCAACAGCAGTACCGAAGGAGAGGGCTGGGAACGTCCGTTTGCCCTGCCTGATGACCAGATACGCATGATTAACCTCGTGTCCTCGATGCATGACAGGGTTTCGGTCGTAGTCAACGCCGGCGGAGGAGTGGATTTCAACGGCTGGTCGGATGATGTCGAATCCGTGCTTATGGCATGGCATCCGGGACAGGAAGGAGGTACGGCCATTGCCGAGATTCTCACCGGAAAGATCAACCCGAGCGGCAAACTGCCGATATCCATTGAAAACAAATGGGAAGACAACCCTGTCCACGACAGCTATTATGATGTAAACAGGAGAGTTACCTATACCGAAGGCGTATTCATGGGCTACCGCGGCTATGACAGGACAGGCAAGACTCCGAGATATCCTTTCGGCTACGGACTGAGCTATACGGACTTCGAATACTCGAATCTCGAGGTGAAAAAGGCCGGAAAATCCTGGTCGGTAAGTTTCGATGTGACCAATACCGGCGATGCTGACGGCCTTGAAACGGCCCAGGTCTATGTGTCGGACGTGGAATCTTCGGTACTGAGGCCGAAAAAGGAGCTGAAAGGGTATGAAAAAGTGTTCATAAGGAAAGGGGAGACTGTGAGGGTCAACGTATTGCTCGACAGGGATGCCTTCTCGTTCTATGATACGGAGTCGAAGGAGTTCGTTCTCGAGCCGGGTGATTTCATGATAACTGCCGGACCATCGTCTGCAACCCTTCCGTTATCGGTAACGGTCAAGATTCGATGAAATTTCTTTCAAAAAAATTTTTCATGTAGCGGATAAATATTTATTTTTGCACACTGTGTTCGTGAACAACAATAAGAATCACATGAAAATATCACAGACAATAACTATGATAAAAACTTTGGTTCCCCGACGTTTCCCGGTATTGACACTGCTTTCCATACTGATACTTGCTTCCGGTTGCAAAGGCGGCATCGCCATCCCCGGGAATACGGAATACGAACTTCCTGCCGATACCGTCCGCGTATTGGACAACCCTCTGAACGGCTGGGTGATGTACCTGAACAGAAACTGGGATGAAACTTTCTGGGAAAAGCAGGGCTACGACCGGATGCCTGCCGACAGCGGGCGTCTGACCGTCAAAGTTTCGGATTACGCATCGGTAGCGTACCTCAGGACAAGCTGGGCCGCCATGGAGCCTGAAGAAGGAAAATATTTCTGGAAGGACCCTGACAGCAGGCTGTACCGTCTGCTGGCAAGCGTGCGGGACAGAGGCATGAAGATAGCGTTCAGAGTGGTGGTGGACGGACGCGACCAGGGCGCAAACACACCGGACTATGTATTCGATGCGGGGGCCGGCTATTATCTTCAGGACCCCGGCAGACCGGACAGGAAAACGCCTTATCCACAGGACCCGGTTTTCAGAAAATATTACGAGAAATTCATAGAAGCCCTGGCTGCGGAGTTCAACGACCCAGACGTCACGGCTTTTGTCGACGGCTACGGCTTGGGCAAGTGGGGCGAGGGTCACAATGTCGTCTATGAACCCGGCAACGCCGTCAGTGACAGCACCTCTTATTACAAGGAGAACACCATGCGCTGGATTACCGGGCTTTACTCCAGGACATTTACGAAGATTCCGCTTGTCATCAATTACCACAGGCACATAGGTGCACCGGTAAGCGAGGGCCGCCAGGTGGACCCGGACAGCGAACGCCTCCTGCAGATAGCCATTGACAACGGCTACTGTCTCAGGGCCGACTCCTTCGGGATGAACAACCAGGACTGGGGCTACAACGACTGGGAGCGCTCTTTCGTGAAAAAATGGGCGTACAGGCTTCCTGTCATCATGGAAGGCGGCTGGATAGTGGGACAGCACTCATGGTGGAATGACCCGGCAGGGTACAAGACCCCGCGTGATGTCCGTATCGGAGAATTCACGACTTCGCAGGAAGAAAAGGTGAACATGATGGATTTCAGGGCCGGCACCGAGACGACTTCCTGGTTCAACGATGCTTTCGACTATGTGCAGAAATTCATCTCGGAAGGCGGATACAGGCTCTATCCGTCGGTGGTGACAGCCCCTGCAGAGATGAAGAACGGAAAAAAATACAGGATAGGCCACAGATGGACCAATCTCGGATGGGGATATTTCCCTGACAACATAAAACAGTGGAACTACAGCCATAAGGTAGCCTTTGCCCTTCTCGGCAAGGACGGGAAATGCGTGGCCGAATTCATCGACCGTGACACCGATCCGTCGAAGTGGATAAAAGGTAAAGATACCGAATATGTTTCGGTTGTCCGTCCGGACAATATCCCTGCCGGACAATACGATCTTGCCGTAGCCATCGTCGACACTTCGGAAGAAGGCAATCCTCCGGCCATCGAGCTTTCCTTGGATGAAAGCGTCATCACGTCTGACGGCTGGGCCAAAATAGCGGAAGTAACCGTAAAATAACTTTAACTGTTATATCATATGCGAACAAATCTAACCACTCGCTTTGCAGGAATTCTTTCTGCAGTATGTGCAACGATGCTTTCCGCATTCGCTGCCTTTGAGGCGACGGCCGCTCCTGCCACGGGGGGGGGGTACGTTCTATGTCTCTGAAGCACAATCCGACGGTTTAACACTTACGGGAATCGTTTCGGACGATCAGGGCGAGCCCCTTATCGGAGCGTCAGTCCTGATTAAGGGTACGACTACAGGCTCTATTACCGACGTAGACGGAAGTTTCTCCATAGAGATTCCAGGGCCGGGAGTGACCGTGGAAGTATCCTATATCGGTTTCATCACACAGGAAATCGTCATTACGGACCAGAGCCGGCTCGATGTCACGCTGCAGCCGGACAACAAACTCCTCGATGAAGTCGTAGTCATCGGCTACGGTACGGTCAAAAGAAAAGATCTCACAGGCTCGGTGGCCTCGGTCAGAGGCGACGACATCGCAGCCAAGAAAACCACCACACTTTCCACAGCCCTTCAGGGTACGCTTTCGGGTGTGCTCGTACAGAGGAACAACAGTGCTCCTGGAGCATCTGCCAGCAGTATCCGTGTACGAGGCGTGACCACCATGGGTACATCCGACCCTCTCATCATTGTGGACGGTGTCCAGACCGATGACATCGACTATGTGAACTCGAACGACGTGGAGAGCATCACCGTGCTGAAAGATGCTGCGGCAGCCTCCATCTACGGATCCAAGGCAGCGGCCGGCGTCATCCTCATCACTACCAAACGTGGCTCCAAAACGGACCTCAGCATCACATACAACGGTGAATTCGGCTGGGAAATCCCTACCGAGCAGCCTGAGATGGTCGGCCTGACGAGATATTTGGAGATGTCGAACGAGCTTGCATACAACGACAACAACTCGCTCGGATTCTATTCCCAGTATACTGCGGACCAGGTGAAGAACTGGGTGGCGAACAATGCTGCTGACCCGGACAATTATCCTATCACTGACTGGAATTCCCTGATTCTCAAGAATTCCGCTCCAAGGACCACGCATACCGTCACGGTAAGCGGCGGAAACGATGCGGTCAGGTCATCCGTATCTCTTGCCTACGATGAAGTGAGCGCCCTGTATGACGGCCGCAAGTTCCAGCGCTACATGCTCCGCGCGAACAACGACTTCACCATCATCAAGGATTACCTTTTCGCTACTTTGGACATCAATGTCCGCAGGGCCAAGAACAAGAGGCCGGTGTACGACCCGTTCGACGAACTCCGCAAGATACCTGCCATCTATCCGGCAGTATGGGAAAACGGAGCCATAGCATCAGGAAAACAGGGAGCCAACCCTTACGGACTTATCCACAACAGCGGAACCAACACCTCCTGGAGCACCCAGATAGGCGGAAAGGCATCTATCGAACTCCGTCCGGTAAAGGGACTCAGCATCCAGGCCATCATCGCTCCGTTCATAAACTATACGAAGTCAAAGCAGTTCAAGCTCGCAGCCAACTATTATTCCATGGATGACCCGACACTCGTCGTAGGTCCTCTCGAGGGCGGCGGTACGTCCTATACCACTACTTCCCTGAGCGAGACCAGGAATGACAACTATCACGTCACTTCCCAGGTCATCGCCAACTATATGAAGACGTTCAAGGAAAAACATAACCTGAACGTGATGGCCGGTTACGAGAACTACGTGATGAAAAGCGAAAACCTCACCGCAGGCCGCGACTATTACGACCTGACGAGCTATCCGTACCTGAATGTGGGACCGGAAGACTATCAGAGCAACAGCGGTACCGCATCCGAATATACCTCGAACTCGTTCTTCGCCCGCGTGATGTACGACTACGACGGAAGATATCTGGTTCAGGCCAATGTCCGCGAAGATGCCTCTTCAAGATTTGCGCGCAACTACCGCTGGGGTACCTTCCCTTCCTTCTCGGCAGGCTGGGTCATCAGCGAAGAGCCTTGGATGCAGTCCACGAAAAACTGGCTGTCATTCCTGAAACTGAGGGCTTCCTGGGGTATGCTCGGAAACGAGCGTATCGGAAGCAACTACTTCCCTTACATGGCTCTGGTCAGCTTCGACGATGCCATTTTCTATGACACTCCGGAAGACGGTACGGTAGTATCCGACAAGACGTCGGTAATGAACGACCTCGCCGTCGAGGACATCACCTGGGAGACCACCACATCTACCGACATAGGTCTCGACCTGAGTTTCTTCAACCAGCGTCTGAGCGCCACGTTCGACTGGTACTGGAAAACTACGGATGACATGCTTCTGGGCATCAATATCCCTTACATAATGGGATATGACAACCCGTCCACCAATGCCGGTACAATGGCTACGCAGGGGTTCGACCTCGAACTCGGATGGAATGACAGGGTAGGGGACTTTACTTACAACATTTCAGTAAACCTCTCCGATTTCCAGTCTAAGATAGTCCAGATAAACGGTACTGAAATCATCAAGGACGGCAAGATCCATCGCGAGGGTACATATTTCAACGAATGGTACGGCTACATCTGTGACGGCATATTCCAGACTCAGGAAGAACTGGACAATTCGGCGAAACTGGCCGGCGCGAAAGTCGGAGACCTGAAATACCGCGACATCAGCGGCCCGGACGGTGTGCCTGACGGACAGATCAACGCAGAGTACGACCGGGTGCCTCTCGGAAACTCCCTCCCTCGCTTCCAGTACGGCGGACAGTTCTCCTGTGCATGGAAAGGCATAGATTTCTCCCTTGCCTTCCAGGGTATCGGGCATCAGAACTCCTATATGTACAGGGAGATGGTCGAGCCGTTCCGTGACAACTACGGCGGATTCCCGGCCATGCTCGACGGACACTACTGGAGCGTATTCAACACCGCAGAGGAAAATGCGAATGCGGAGTTCCCGAGACTGTCGACCACCAGCAAGAACAACAACTATACTACCTCCGATTTCTGGCTTTTCAACGGCGCATATTTCCGTCTTAAAAATGTCACCATCGGATATACCTTCCCTGAGAAATGGATGTCGAAGGCGAGAATCAAGAATCTTCGTATCTACGCTACCGCCAACGACCTGTTCTCTATCGACAATTTCCCTATGGGCTGGGACCCTGAGATGGGCGTGACTTCCTATCCTATCACCAAGTCCGTACTCGTGGGACTTTCCATCAAATTTTAAAGGAGAAACGCAATGAAAAAAATATTTATACCTCTGTTCTGCATCCTTGCCCCGGCACTCGTATCCTGCGTGTCCATGGATATCACGCCTAAGGCGCAGGGTAACAGCGAATCCTGGTACAGTACCGAACTCGAACTCGAGATGGCGGCAAACAGACTGTACACCATCGGCTACTGGGACAGCCCTTATCAGGACCCGGAGACCTGGTCGGACAACTTCACATACAGGGACATCAACTGGCACCGTGACAGCGGGGCCCCGCTGAACGGGAATCTTGACGGGAACACCTATATCACATACAATATCTGGCAGCAGGACTATAAGCTGATAGCCCAGGCAAACTTGATTCTGACGTACAGCGGCAGGGCAAAGGCAAACGGCGTGGCCGAGGACATCATCAACCAGTACCGTGCCGAGGCTTATTTTGCAAGGGCCTGCAAATATGCCGAACTCATCGCCTACTTCGGAGATGTGCCATATGTCGACAAGCCTTTGACCATAGACGAGGCCGAAGCTATGGAACGCATGCCGAAAGACCAGCTCATACCGTTGGTCTACAGTGATTTCGATCATGCAATCGATACTCTTCCCGTCTCCTATACCGGCACACAGCGTTTCACCAAGGGTGCCGCAATGGCCATGAAGGCCCGTTTCGCCCTTTATATGGAGGACTGGGAGACTGTGGTGGAGGCTACCGAGGCCTGCATGGGACTTGACATATACTCCCTCAATGCTGATTTCGGAGATATTTTTCTCATGACGACAAAGCAGATTCCTGAAAAGATATTCGTAATACCGAGACTGGCTACCAGCGGTGTAAAGGTGCCTCAGTGGTTTGTCCAGAACGGAGTTCCCCGTAACGCCGGCGGATACGGCTCCGACACCCCGTCCTGGGACCTGTTCGCCAGCTTCCTCTGTACGGACGGCAAGCCTATCGACGAATCCGACCTGTTCGACCCGAAGAATCCTTTCGACAACAGGGACCCTCGTCTGGCAGAGACTATCGTACCTTTCGGCTCTCTTCACTGCGGCTGGTATTTCGAGCCGGACAACAAGACTGCCACTGCCGCAGACGGTACTACCAAGTCGAATCAGGACTGCAGGCTCAACCAGCAATACACTTCATATAACGGTCTGATGTGGAAAAAAGGCATCGATGACTCGTGGTTGGTCGGCACGAGCTGGAACCAGGATGCTGAGAACGACCTGATAATCATGCGCTATGCCGACATCCTCCTGATGAATGCCGAGGCGAAGATCCAGCTCGGGACTGCAAGCCAGGACGTATTCGACCAGACTATCAATGCAGTACGTGCGAGAGCGTACGGGGTCACCGCTGCCGACAAGTCCATGTATCCTGCAGTGACATATTCGTCTGACAAGACTGCTAACATGCGTGCCCTACAGACAGAAAGGCGTATGGAGACGGCCAAGGAAAGCCTCAGATACCTCGATGTCATCAGATGGGGACTTTACAAGAAGGCTTTCAACGGGTACAACTATCTGCTCCCGGACAACACCGCTCTTGAAAACCATATCAACACGAACAATTCAAATGACCCTGATAGCGACGGCTGGTTCTGGGGAGACCATGTCCCTGAAATAGACGAGGACGGCATTGCGGACTTTTCCGGACTGCTCAGCGCGGGTTATGCACGTACAGGTGCGCAGAGGATTTTCCCTGACCATCAGGTGCTTTTCCCGATTCCTACCTACGACAGGACACTGATGCCTAACCTCAGCCAGAACGAGGGATACTAACAGATAAAGATACACGAGAATATGAAAAATTCCATTATGAAATATGCTGCAGCTTTCGCTGCAATGTCGGGGCTGCTCCTGGCGGGATGTACCGAGGAAGTGGACAATGCCTACTCCCGTTTCCCGTCCACCATAAACATCACGGCCTCGGCCGGGGAGATAGTCCTCGACGAGGACACTCCTGACGAAGTCGCCCTTACCGTCTCATGGACACCTGCGGCGGACCACGGGGATTCATATATCATAGACTATGAATATGCCTATACCCTGAGTGAGAATTCGGACGTCACCGAGTCGGAAGAAGTATTCGAAGGTGAGGAATTCGTACGTGAATACACCCATAAGGAGCTTCAGGACATTCTGATGAATACCTTCGGATACAAGACCAGTACATGGGGCAGCCTGATTTTCTCCGTATCTGCATCATATACCAGAAATAGCGAGAGCGATGCCATGGTCCCTCCTGATGAGGCCAGCGTGACGGTCCGGGTGAAGACATACGGAGCCAAACAGTTCGCTGCAGACCGGGTATTCATGGGTGGAGAAGCTGTCGGATCGGAAAACATCGAACTGACTCCGAGTGAGACCAACCCTTCCCTCTATGTCTACAACGGAAACCTTTCCGCAGGCGGATTCAACTTCCCTGTTGAGTATGGTGACGAGAATAATGTCATCATTCCTGCAGGCTCGGCCGACGTTACTGTCGAAA
>CALUQC010000066.1 GCA_944322805.1 uncultured Bacteroidales bacterium
ATGTCCGTAGTTTCCTCTCCGTTGTTTTCCTCATTGCCTGCGTTATCTTCACATCCCGTTACCGTCAGCAGGCCGAATGCAGCAGCCGCAGCTGCAAAAAGCATCAGATTCTTTTTCATAGCAGTAAAAATTTAATTGTGAAACATAAGTATGATAAAGTATTTCAATCACTCGTACGTATATTTTATTTCAGTCTCGAAAGACGTATAAGGGTCGGTATATGCAGCCTCGGTCACATAGCCCTCGTCATCATAGGCATAGGTCACGGCATTGCCGTCAATACTTGCCGGAAGCATGGTGGACACTGTACCGGTAAGTCCCATCACCTGCGCCACCCGCAGCTGCTCGTTATCCGCGGCGAGAATCCCGAGCACGAAATCCGGTGCAAACGGATTGTTGACAAGGGTCTCATCGGAATAATCGCATTCTATGGCAAGGTCATCCAGGGAAAGATTCCCATCCTCGCTGCCTAAAAACAATGTCCCGTAAGCACTTCCGCTGCCGACTGCATACGAGAGGAAGCCGTCGGAAGCATACTCCCATTCGAAAGTATAGTAACCCTCCTCCCCGCCTTGCGTCGTCTCGAATCTCACGGATGCCACCTGCCCGTTCCGGACGGTCATCTCGAAATCGGAATAGCCGAAATCCCCGGAAGCCGGGTCGAAAGAATAAACTGTCCCGTCGGCGCCATCAGAAGAACTCATGCCGTACTCCGTAAATCCTACAATCTCTCCGCTGCCGTCCCTCTCCGGATGCAGCTCGTATGAATGTTCGTAAGTCGCGTTTCCGACACCTATCGTGTACACGACTCCCGTCAGCAGCTTCCGTGTCGTGACGAAAAAAGTCTCGCTTACGGTCATCTCCCCGTCATCCTGAACTATGAGCAGCTGCATTTTCCCTCGGGGTGCATCATCCGGGACCTGTGCGGTAAGCGAAGTGGAAGTCGCCTCCGTCCGGAGTGAAGTCCTCGTCCCGTCCGCTGACACTATGACAAGTTCGGCCGACTCGTCGAAATCAAGGCCTTCGACGGTAAAAGAATCTCCAGGCAGGCAATATGACGGCACTTCATTGACTATAATGTCGATAGATGCAGCCGTAACGCTGATGTTGCCGAGTTCGACGCGTTCGCCGGACTGTTCCACGACGACAGTGTAATCCCCGGCCGGAACATCGAGGGTAAAGAAAATCCCTGAAGCCGTGATGGTCGGATTCCCGACCAATGTCTGACTTCCGTCCGGAGACACAAGGTACAATACGGCTTCGGAAGAAATGCCGGTACAAATAATGATGACATCGTCACCCGCGGCATATTCGCTCCCTGACGGGAAACGGATTACCGAGTCCGTCCCTCCCGGCCCGTCCGTCCCCTCGTTCCCCTTTTCGCAGGAAACGGCCACGAGAACCATTATCAATGGCAGTATGTATATAATTTTTCTCATAATCATAACAGTCTCATTTCCCTCCACATCTCCATCCACATCTCCATCCACATTTCACTCTACTTTACCTTCCTCATTTTCCTCCACATCTACATCCACATCTCCATCTACATCAACATCAACATTTCACTCTACATTTCACTCTACTTTACCTTCCTCATTTTCCTCCACATCTCCATCCACATCTCCATCTACATCAACATTCACATCTACATCCACATCTCCATCCACATCTCCATCATCATCAACATCAACATTTCACTCTACATTTCACTCTACTTTACCCTCCACATTTTCCTCCACATTTTTTTTGCTGTAGAGGGATGTGACCTGACGGCACTGTTGCCCTCGCCAGAGGGTGTATCCCTGTGCCGTCAGATCACATCCCGAAGCCTCCGTGCAGTATCCCCCGCCGAAGGACGCGACATCTGCGCATCCACTATGCGCCCCTCAGGGTCCAGCAGAATGAAGCGCGGGATGCTCCGCACCTCATATGCAGTCAGGAAATCGCTGCTGTCCCCGAGATAAAGCTGCACCCCGCAAAGCTCCCCGCTCTGCACCTTCTTCTCCCATTTCGACTTGTCGGAATCTATCGAAAGCCCGAGGAAAACTATGTTGCGCCCCTCGAACTGCTTTTCAAGATCCCGCATATGCGGCAATTCCCTCATGCACGGCACGCACCATGTAGCCCATATGTCCACGTAAACATATTTCCCGCGGAAATCAGCCAAAGAATACTCCTTCCCGGACATATCCACCGCACGGAAATCGGGAGAAACCCTGCCCGGCTTCTTCCTGTCCCATTTGTCACAAGCCCTGGAGAACGCCTCCGAAAGGGCTGGATCGGTCACATAGGTCCTGTAAATATTGACCATGTCATCTATGCCGTCCGTCCCGAAATTCTCGACATAAGGGAAAGCAATATGATGAAGCAGCGTCTGCCTGACCTTGTCATCCGTATAATTCCCGGCAATGAACTTCATCTGGGCCACCGATTTCCTGTAAAGCCCGTTCTCGTCCCTGTTCGCAGGATCGAGCACATGCGCGCTCTCCGCCAGGAATTCCCGGTATTCATCGATGTCCGCATACATCGGATTCCCGACGGCATAACTCCGGATTACCTCATAATAAGCCTCGTCAGGGCGGTACAGGGTGTCCCGGGCCATGACGACGTGGGCCATCGGATACATGAGGAGCTGGAGTCCGAACGAATATCTTATGCGCCCCTCCTCCATTTCCAGGAACTTGCCTGTGCCTTTCAGATTCCTGGCATGCAGCAGGCCGAGTGCATCCTCGGTCCTGGTCCGCACTGCGGAACTGAACTCACCGAAGCCCATGGCATAGTCCTCATCAGGCAGAGCCGTCAGGACGATGTCGTTCAGATATTCCACGGCAGGGGCCTTATCCCCGCTGAAAGCGAAACTGCCGGAAAAGTCGTTTCCCGTAAAGGATATCCCGGCCCTGTCCCCGCGCTCGGCATATATCAGCTTGTGCTCCATGCCGTAGAAGACACGGATATATGCGGCATCGGGACCGGCAAGCCTGCAGCTTCCATGGCCGAGACTGTCGAGGGTTATTTCCTGCACATCGTTGTGGCAGACTACGGCCACGGTAGAACAGGCAGGCTCCGAAACATCAAAAGTCAGAATAATATCGTCCGCCTTCCTGCAGCCTGCAGCAGCAACGGCAATAATGACATAATACAGTAATTTTTTCATGACAACCATCAGTAAACCGATTCCTTATATGTAGCATCCACAATACGGGAAAAACCCGTATAAGTCTGTTCAGGGGAGGCGCCGGCAAAATCCCCGTCGCTGTCATACCCCTCGTAGATTCTGAGGCTTCCGGTGCCGTCGGAAGCGATGCTGCCCACCACGAGGTCATACGACTCCTGGCTGTTTCCGCTGTTCTGATACAGGTTGAACTTGAGGCATGTCACCGTCTCGCCCGGCAGGGTGAACTGCAGCGAAGAAACGGCCGGAGACGCATCCAAGTCCACCCTGTACACCGAATCGCCGTGCGCATAGTAGAGATACGGGTGCAGCGAACTGAAAGCGTACAGGTTGTCTTCCGACACTATGTCCTGACAGTCCGAAATATCGGCATACAGAGCCTTTCCGAGCACATAAGTACAGTCTCCGTACACCAGCATGTCGCCGCACTGGATACCGTACACGTAACGTTTTTCCCCGTCCGACAGGATAGTATAAGTCACTCCCATCGAAGCATTGCCCGGATCATAAAGGGTATTTTCCATATACACGTATCCGTAGCCGGAAGGATAGTCGAACTGCACTGTCTCCACCACGCCGGAAGCGTTATCCTTGCCGGCTGTCTGCTCCTCGGCTATCGCCCCCATTTCATCCATCTCCTGCATGGGCTCATACCCTCCGATATCGTCCAAAAGAGGGCAGTACGCCATGAATTTCCCGTTTGTAATATCGTACAGGAGGTAGACCGCAGCATAAATGCTCGTGGCAAGAACATTGGCTCCTATCATCGGAGCCGCCTCGAAATCCCTGTTCACGGCGCTCCCGTACAGCCCGCTCACTCCGAGTATTTCACAATAATAGGCATCGGTGCCGCTTACCGCCATCTTGCCGATTCCCGAACACACTATGGAGTAAGGCGCCATGTCGATGCCCGCGCCCGATTCATACACGAGCGAATATTCCTCGCTCCACTCGAACGAATCCTTCCCGAGCCGCGTGGCGCCGTCATCTGTCAGAAGGTAATACGGAGAGGATTCATCAGTCTTGGTGGAAAGCCACTGTATCCTGCGCGGCCCCTGATAGTCCGGCATTCCCGCCTCACGGTCATCCGACAGGATATCACTGTAGGTCTCGCCGGTGACATCCGAGATGAAATCGAGACGCGCCGCCCCGTCCTGCGAACACAGCACCATCCAGCCTGCTGACATGGATGAATTCACCGTCAGGACAGACCCGGTCTGCCAGCTGATTCCCGTGTCCTTTTCAGTCAGCGTATAATACATCGAATACGAGCCAGGAGACAAGATCACCTGATAGTCGAGGTCGCGCGTGGCGGCCAGGACGGTCTGCTCGTTGTCATTGTTGTTGTCTATGACCATCCATTCGTATTCATATGCGTCTTCACCGAGCCCTCCGGATATCTCCGGCGAAATTTCCAGCTGCTCCATCGTAAGCACCTCGTAACTTTCCTCTATCCCGCTCACAGACGGCCCGTTGAGCTCCGTATAGGTATAGTTGCCCAAATCCCGCGCACAGGAAACTGCCGTTGCTGCGGCAAGCAGCACTTGAACACATGTTCTGACGTACTTTTTCATCTTCACTCGAATTTTATCGGATTCCCCGTCTCCGGATCGAGAATATCTTCGTCGAAATCCTGCCCCGCACTCATCTTGGCCGACTCGTCATCGATATACGACTTGATTTCCTCGAGGATATACATCTGTTTCGGCAGCGTCATCACCGAAGCATCGTTGAAATCATCGGGATCTATCGACAGGACCTTGCAGATAAGGTCGAACTTGGCCTGCGAAAATTCTCCGAGAATATCCTCCTCCCATGCCTCGGGAGCCGTAGTGAACATATCCGAAAAGCCTATGGTGAATCTTACCGTGGAAGCGGTATCCGACGTCTGCTCCAGTTCTGTCAGCGCCAAAGTGAAATCCTCGTTTTCATGCAGTTCGAGTGTAAGGGACTTCTTCCCGCTTTCCAGGGCATCCGTCCTGAGCAGGGTAACGACATAGTCGAAAGAATATTCACCGGCTGGCAGGAAAGTGTCCTCCGGGGCCGGAATCCGATAGTCAACCCCCTCCACGGCATTGTCCGAACTGACCGTGACAGTCACCTGCCGGTCATGGCCGGCAGCCCTCCCGAGCAGCTGCACCGTTACCGGGACCTCCATTTCCACCTCGTCGAGAGGCTCGTACACGAAGGTCACGTCGGTACTGTCAATCAGGACGTTGCCGGTCCCCCTGTTGTTGAAGTATATGGAGTCGATGTCCGCGAAATTGTCAGGATGACGTTCTTCGCAGGACAGCACCGATAACAGCATTGCGGCGAAAGCCGCACCATATGTCATTTTCATTCTCATCATATCAGTTTTCCGTTTCGGTTTGAGGAAGCGGCACAACGAAGATAGCGTCCGTCGGCTCCGGGTTTTCACCCGGCACGGAAGAGAAAAGCACCCTTGTGAACATCCTTTTATACATGAAGAAAAGCTGGCCCTCGCCATACAGTTCCCTGATATACTCGTATTGCAGCATGTCTCTCGTCAGGGACGTGAGCTGGGTGGCACCCCTGTTGGAACGCAGGGTGTTTACATACGGAAGTCCGGAGGAAATGTCATCCGAACAGCTTTCCGCAGCTATCAGGTACATCTCTCCGAGCCGTATGAGCGGTACCATCGTGTTGCGTATGTCCCCCGTGTTCTCCATGTCGGAATATTTGTAGAAATAGCTGTTGCCTCCGGTGGTCCGCCAGTTTGCAAGGTACCTGTAATCGGACCGGCTGCCTCCGGTGCCGGTACCGCCGAAAACATAGTCCGAGAAAAGTCCGCTTTCCATGGTAAAGACATAGTTCGGAAGACGGCTCGGATCGAAATAGTCATCGAACAGCGTCCCTCTCTGATTGTCGCTGAGGGCGAATATGACTTCCGAGGAAAAAATCCGGTCGGGATCATCCGGAGAGCCCGTCACCAAAGACTTGTCCACGAAAGGGAAAATGCCGCCATTGCCTGCCGAGATGACTTCTTCCGCATATTTGAGCGCCTGTTCCCTGTCTCCGACCCAGAGCCATACCCGGGCGAGAAGGGCCGAGACGGCAAAATAGTTGAGCCTGAGGTTCCTGTAATAGAGGAATGTATCCGAATCCCCGTCATCGGGTCCGTCCATCCGCACTCCGACGGTCCTTACGGGGTCCACGGAAAGCAGCACGCGGGCCTCATTGAGATCCTCGAGGACCAAGGCCGCGATTTCGGATGCTGGCTGCACCTCGTGCGCCGTGCCGTCGTATTCCGTATAGTATGGTATCGACGAAGACTCCGGATTCCGGGAATAGACCGGGCCGAAAAGACGGAGCATGTCGAAATGAAGCATTGCCCGGAGGGCAAGGGCCTCCCCTTTTATTATATAGTAGTCGTCTCCTGAAAAGACGCTTTTCCTGTCGTCGATCTGCGCCAGAAGCAGATTGCAGTCCAAAATCAGCTCGTACGCCTTGTTCCATGTCTCGTTGAAACGGGTCTGCCAGTATTCCGTGCCGTATTCGTATGAAGCGATGTCGTTGTAGTCGCCCCACACAGAATCGTCCGTACCCATTTCGTATGCACCGCCCATGATTTCTATCATCTCGACAGACAGTGCACCGCCGTAAAGCATGTCATCGTTCAGCTCTATGTAAATGCCGTTCAGCAGCATTTTGAAACCGTCTGCGGTAGAAAACAGATCTTCCTCGGCAATTTCGTCATAAGGCTGGATGTCGAGCCATTTGCCGCAGCCGCATGACATGACGGCAACGGCCGCCAATATCGGCGCTATTTTCATATATGATTTCATAATATTCTATGCTTCAGAACGTTAAACCGATAGAGAATGACACCGTACGGGCAAAAGGATAATCCGTTCCCCTTTCTACCCGGACCGATGAGAGCCTGAAAATATCGCTCATGGTCATCTGCACGTTCATCGCACCGAGTTTCAGCTTTCTGCATATCCTGTCGGGGAACTCATACCCGATATTGAACGACTCTCCGGTGAAAGTATTCTCGTCCATCACGAACCGTGATGACTTGTCGGTAGTCTGCACTAAGGAAATGCCCTTGTACCAGGCTTCCCTGTTGGTAGTGGACCAGCGGTCGTACAAGGCCCTCTTGTCCTGGTTGTTGTAGACATCTTCGGTCCCGATATTCTCCACCTTTTCGAAAAGCGAGGTATTGAATACCTGGCCTCCGAGCTGATAGCGGAAATAGCACCCCACTGACAGCCCCTTGAAATAGAAAGTGGTGCCGATAATGCCTTCGAGATCCGGCTCGGTATCCCCCACCACCACTTCGTCGTCGGAATCATACGTGAAGGAATAGGTGCCGTCCTTCTTGATGAACAGTTCCTTTCCTGTGGCCGGGTCAATGCCTGCGGACCTCACTGCCCAGATGGCTGTCGGGCTGCCTCCGTCATAGTACCGGGTGGTGCCGGAAAGAGATGCCTTGCCCTCCTCGTTCAGTTCGCTGAAAGAATCGCCTATGTCGGCATAGCGCGACCTCGAATGCGTGGCATTCAGGCTGATGTTCCAGTTTATGCCGTCATAAGGCCTGTATATCGGAGATATTTTGAAAGTGGCTTCCCATCCGCGGGTCTTCTGGGCCCCGGCATTCATGGCAATGCTCTGCACTCCCATCGAGCCTTTGGTGGTGATGATGGCGAGCAGGGGATCGGTGTTTTTCCAGTACCAGTCGAAGGTGAGGTTGATCCTGTCGCCCCAGAAAGTCATGTCGGTACCGATGTCCGTGTTGACAGTCTCCTGCCATCCGAGTCCCGGATTGCCCAGTTCGTTGAGTGTCACCCCGGTGCCGAAAATATTGCTCGACGAGTTGAACATATAGGTAGTGAACGCCCTGTACGACGAGAAGTTCTGGTTGCCGGGATTGCCTATGGAGCCTCTGATTTTCAGGAGAGAGAAAAAGTCGCAATCCTTCATGAAGCCTTCCTTGTGGATATTCCATCCAAGTCCTGCGGACCATGTGTTGCGGAAGCGGTTGTCCGTTCCGAACAATGACGTACCGTCGAGCCTGTAGTTGAAATCAAGCAGGTATCTGTCCCTGTAGGCATAGCCTCCGTTCAGATAGAAACTTGCGGCACGCTGGGTGTCGAGGTCGTAGCTCGGGGTATCGCCGTCCGGATAGTTGTTGGCAAAGGACGGAGCCCCGAACTGGTCGTCGGTGAATCCGTTGGCGGAATAGGAGAATGTTTCCGAATTGTCATGGCTGAAATTGAAACCTCCGACCGCATTCAGCATGTGGCTGCCGGCTATGAGCTTTCCGAAAGTGACGGCTGCATCCCCCTCGTACGTCAGGTTTTTCCCCATGCTGTGCGTATAAAGGCCCTTCTCCGTCTCCTCGAGGTCATCGAACTGCGAATGGAGCGGGGAAAGCCGCACCTGAGTGTCGTCATCGGTCCTGGATATACCGAATTTGGCCCTGAATCTCAGATAGTCCTTTATGAACCATTCGAATATGAAATTGTTCGTAAAACCGAAACTTTCGGATACGTCGTAGTTGTTCAGGGACGCATCCCAGAGCGGGTTGCTGACAGGATAGTCGTCGGCCCCGTCTTCCGGGTAATAGAGGTACTTGTCGATGCCGCCGTCGCTGTTGTATTTTTTATAGTACGGATTAGCATCGGCATACTCCTGAAAGGATACGGCCGGGTCATTTGTATTGAGATAGTTGATTGTCAGCTTGTTGCTGAACTGGAACTTGCCTGTCCGGTATATCAGGTCTATGTTCCCCTCCAGAGTCTGGCGGTCAGAGCCTTTCATCACGCCCTGCGTGTCACCGTAGCTGAGACCTATGCCGTAGCGGATTTTCTCTTCGCCGCCCTCGGCGTAAAGATTGTGCTTGTGGGTGAATCCGGTCCTGACAGGCTCGCTGAGCCAGTAAGTGTCCACTCCGGAGGCTATGTTTTTCAATCTTTCGTTGTAGAGATTGTCGAGACGGAGCTGATTGAAGGTGTCTCCGTTTCCATCCGTATATACCCCTGCAAGCCTCTCGAACTCGAGTTTTTCGGAAGCGTTCATCAGGTTGTAGTCCGTAAGGTCGGCTACAGATACGCTGAAATCACCCTTGTAGGAGACTTGAAGCCGTCCCTTGGCAGGCGCCTTAGTCTCTATGACGACGACCCCGTTCGCAGCCTTGGAGCCGTAAATGGCGGTCGACGCGGCGTCCTTGAGGATGGTGACGGAAGCTACCCTGTTCATGTTCAGGTTCATGACAGTCTCCAGGGTAGTTTCGAATCCGTCGAGGATGAACAGCGGCTGGTTTGGGTCCGTACCGTATTCCTCTTTCAGCCCGGCCACGCTTGTCTTGCCCCTGATCTCGATATCCGGCATCGTGTTCGGATCGGATCCGAACTGGGTATTTTCCATGATTTTGAAAGAAGGGTCGAGGGTGCGGAGGCTCTGCACTATGTTCGAAGCTCCGATTTTCTTCAGTTCGTCCCCCTTGTAAGTCGCAGAGGCTCCGGTAAAACTTTCCTTCTTCCGTTCATATACGCCGGTGACTACCACGTCGTCGATTTCCATGGCAGCCGACACGAGATTTATCCTGCGGAAATCCCCGGCATTGTGTCCGTCGAATTCTATCTTCGCCGTTTCATAGCCTACGAATGAAATCGTGACAGTACAGCCCCCGGACGGCAGGGCCAATGTAAAATTGCCGTCGGCATCGGTAAACGTGCCGGACATCGTGCCCTCGACATAGACGGACACTCCGGGCACAGGAAGGCCGTCGGAAGAATCGAAGACCTGGCCGGAAACGGTGACTTCCTCCTGAGCCGCATTTACCTGCCGGGGAAGGCCGGACGGCGCCTCATGTTCTTCTGCATAGGTACCCCCCCCCGATGCCATCAGACAGGCAGATATGACAAATATCGTTAACTTTTTCATGTATCCGTTTCCAGTTATCATTCAAGTCCGTTTCCGAGACCGGCAAAGGTAATTATTAAATCTCAGCTGACAACATTTCATATGCATATCTGCCCAAATACTCTACATTACCGACAGTCCGGCGAATTTCCCTGCACCCTGACGTCGGAAAATTCGCCGGACTGTCGGTATGGATTCCGGAGAAATCCGAATTTCACGACGTCAGAACTTGACGCCGACGGAAACGTAGAACTGGGTCCTGTTCAGTGTTCCGAGACTGTCTTCCTTGTACCTGTTTATCAGGCCGTAGTCGAATCCTCCCTTTACGGTGATGAATTTCAGGAGGTCCAGACCGATACCGCCGCCCATCAGCACATCGAAACGGGTCATCCTGTTCTGAGGCATGTACTGGGAAATAGTGCTGAGAATCTGGTCGGAAAAGTCGGAAAGGTTGTCGGTCTTGAAATTGCCCGAATAGGCATTATAGCTCACGCTTCCATTGACCGCAGTCCCTCCGAAGTCACCCGTGACCGACATCTTGTTCGTGGCAGCCAGTCCGAGGGACAAGGTAGGGCCGACGAACACGTACACTCCGAATACCGGCACGATGTCGAAAGTGTACTTGAAATGAATCGGGATGTTGAGCATGTGCTCCGTATAGCTGTCGGACACGTTGAGATAGAGCATTTCCTCGCTGCCCTCGTCGTTCAGATAGGAATAGTAAAGCCCCGGCTGGATGGAAAGTCCCGCGAAAAGCCTGATATCGTTGTTTACTCCGACAAAGAATCCGTTCATCGGCTCACTCTTGCCGTTCCCGTCGCCGTTTGCCTTCCAGCGATAGTTCGAGTTAAGATATCCGAGGTCCACGCCCGTTTTGGCGGACAAAGGCATTGTCCAAAGTGCACACATTGCCGCTAAGGCAACAATCATAATCTTTTTCATCGTATTTCGTTTAATGTTCATATCAGGTTTCCGTCCGGCATCCCCGCCCGTCTACAGTCTCGCGACCAGCAGGCTTTTGCCGACCCGGTATTTCGATGCGCGCACGAAAAACATCCATTGCGCAGCGAAATAAGGTATCATCACGAGGCAAGTCTCATGCTCTATCGGCTCCACGAACCTGTTCCAGCCGAGGATAAAGTCCGAAATGACGAACAGGACGGCAGCCACAGCATAAAATATGCTTCTCTGCAGCAGGGCCGTAAACAGCATCAGCGAAATGACCACGGAATAAAAGGCGACACCCGCCCTCATCACCCCGCGCGGCACCTCCGGAACAATGCTTGTCACCGCCATCACCAGGACAGCCGCGACACAGATTCCCACTACGGTCAGATATGCCATCCTCCGCCCTGTCAGGACTGCGCCGAAACTTTTCCCGGAGTTCCTGCCCGTACGGAAAAGTCTCCGGATGAAAAAGAGGCAGAGAAACAGATGCGCCACGGCAAAGCATTCCATCTGGGCCATGAAATTGTGTGCGGCCCCCATAAGGTCGCCGAACATGGATGCCGTCAGGGCGATACTGACGGGCAGAGGGTCAAGCCACAGGGAGAAAACCGCCAGCACAGCCACGGGAAGCACGTTTCCGCACGGGATCTCCACCGGCAGGAAATACAGGACCGCAGCTGCCGCAAATACCGCCGTGGACACCCATACGAGCGTCTTCGATCTTTCCGTTGAAATTTTTCTGCCGAACATATCTTCGCAAAACCGGTAACAGGAAACTGTTTTGAAATTTCCGGAAACAGTTTCTAAACAAATTTACCGGTTTTTCCTGATTTTCCGAAAGATTTTACCAAAATACTTATTAAGTTTGTAGTTTCCGCCATGGAAACGGATGGGGAAAAGAGCGGCGGACGGATGTTGAATCACAAAACAGACATAAAATGAGACATTTCACTTCGGTAACACAGCTGGGAGACCTGAACGAGGCTTTCGCCAAGGCAAGATACGTCAAGGAACACCCGTTTGCGGACCAGGCACTCGGAAAGAACAGGACGCTTCTGATGCTTTTCTTCAACTCGAGCCTCAGGACAAGGCTCAGCACGCAGAAGGCCGCCATGAATCTCGGGATGAACGTGATAGTGCTCGATGTAAACCAGGGAGCATGGAAATTGGAGACCGAAAGGGGCGTAATCATGGACGGTGACAAGCCGGAGCACCTCCTGGAAGCCATTCCCGTAATGGGCTGCTACTGCGACATCATCGGAGTCAGGTCTTTCGCCCGTTTCGAAAGCAAGGAGGACGACTATAATGAAAAGATACTGAACCAGTTCATACAGTACTCGGGAAAACCGGTTTTCAGCATGGAAGCGGCCACAAGGCATCCGCTCCAGACCTTTGCCGACATGATCACCATCGAGGAATACAAAAAGACGGCAAGGCCGAAGATAGTGATGACCTGGGCGCCGCATCCGAAAGCATTGCCGCAGGCCGTGCCGAATTCATTTGCCGAAGGCATAAACATGACCGGCTATGAGTTCGTCATCACTCACCCTGAGGGCTACGAGCTGGATCCGGCATTCGTCGGGAACGCGAAAGTGGAATACGACCAGGACAAGGCTTTCGAAGGGGCGGACTTCATATATGCGAAAAACTGGGCCGCCTATTCGGGAGACAACTACGGCAAGGTGCTGAACATGGACAGGAGCTGGACAGTGGACAGCCGGAAAATGGCTTTGACGAACAACGCCTGCTTCATGCACTGCCTGCCCGTGAGAAGGAACATGATAGTGACGGACGAGGTCATAGAAAGCCCGCAATCCATCGTCATTCCGGAAGCTGCGAACAGGGTCGTTTCCGCCCAGACGGTCATCAAGGAAATACTTCTCGGGCTATGAAAATAAAAGTTTTCAAGATAGGCGGCAATGTAGTCGACGACAGGGGCAAACTGGAAAAGTTCGCGGCGGATTTCGCGGCGGTGGACGGGCCAAAGGTCCTGATTCACGGCGGAGGAGCCATCGCAAGCCAGATGCAGAGACAGCTCGGATTCGCTCCCGTGATGATCGGCGGACGGAGGGTGACGGACGAGGATACGCTCAGGATAGTGACCATGGTCTATGCCGGATGGTGCAACAAAAGCATAGTGGCCCTGCTCCGGAAGAACGGGTGCAACGCTATCGGGCTTTCCGGCGCGGACGGCGGGGTAATCCGGGCTTCGAAACGGCCTCCGGTAAGGCTCGCGGCGACCGGAGAGACTGTGGATTATGGCTTCGTGGGCGACATCGGGCCTGACAGCATAGACAGCGGATTCATTATCGGGCTGATGGAAATGGGGCTGACCCCTGTTTTCTGCGCCATCACGTACGACGGCAGCGGCGGGCTGCTGAACACCAACGCCGACACCGTCGCCTCGGGCATAGCCGTAAGCCTTGCATCCCGTGCGGAAACGGAGCTGATATACTGTTTTGAAAAAGACGGAGTCCTGCTCGACAAGGATGACGACGGCAGCCTGATCGAAAAAATCACGCCGGAAGACTTCGAAAAGCTGAAAGCGGACGGGACAGTGGCGGACGGAATGCTGCCAAAACTGGAAAATGCCTTCGGCGCCATCCGCAGCGGGGTATCCAAAGTAGTCATCAAGAATTCCGCAAACATCGGAAACAGCCGGCAGACCACCCTTTGCCCGGAATAATCCGGTCCGCAGATACGCATACGGCAATGGATATTGAAACGCTTACACACGACGCAGTCAAATTTCTGCGGGAAATCGTCGCCATCCCTTCCGTTTCATTCATGGAGGAAGATGTATGCAGGTTTATCGTATGGAGACTGCAGGAATACGGGCTCCCGGCCGCGGCAGTCGGGAACAACGTCGTTGTCCGGAGCAGCGGTTTCTCTCCGGACAGAAAGACACTGATGCTGAACGCGCACATCGACACTGTCCAGGCAAGCGACGGGTATTCGTTCGACCCATGCAGGCCTGATTATGAAAAGGTCAGGGAAATTTTCGGATACGGGCAGGAAGACATGGTCTGCGGTCTCGGAAGCAACGATGACGGAGGCTCGGTAGTATCTCTCTGCGCCGCTTTCCGGTATTTCTACGGGCGCGAGCTGCCTTTCAACCTGCTTCTCGTGCTCAGCTGCGAGGAAGAACGTTCGGGCCCGGGCGGGATGACGTGGATATGGGAGCATTACAACGAAATTCCGGGTCTGGAAAATGCCGGCAGGCCGGACTGGGCCATAATCGGAGAGCCGACGGGGATGAAGGCCGCAACTTCCGAACGCGGGCTTCTGGTGATAGATGCGGAAGCGGAAGGCGTCAGCGGGCATGCAGCTCACGGGACAGGTGTAAATGCCCTGTACATAGCCATCGACGACATCATGAAACTGAGAGGGTACGAATTCGGGAAGGTATCTCCGACCATGGGCAAGGTACGGCTGAACGTCACGCAGATAGAGGCGGGAACGGCACATAACGTCATTCCTGACAAATGCCGTTTCACGGTGGATATCCGCCCTACGGAAATGTACGGCAACCGGGAGATTCTCGATGCCCTGCAGGCAATATGCAAAAGCAGGCTCAAGGCCCGCAACCTGAAAAACAGGTCATCTGCCACGCGGCCGGATTCGCCGCTTTCAAAATGCGCGGAAGCTCTCGGGATAGAAACCTACTCCTCCCCCACCACCTCGGACTGGCTCAGGATAGGCTGCGATGCCGTCAAAATGGGGCCCGGGGATTCCTCCAGATCGCATAAAAAGGACGAATACATCATGGTATCCGAAATCGCCGGGGCCATAAGGACATATGTAAGTTTCATAGAAAAACTCAGGGAAACGGTATGATAAGCAGAATTGCACTCGTGGCACACGATGCCAGAAAACAGGAACTCGTAAGTTGGGTGAAATTCAATGCAGGGTCGCTGAAAGAATGCGAACTTTTCTGCACCGGGACTACCGGGCGTCTTCTGGAAGAAGGGCTGACGGAAGTCCTCGGGGAGGACAGCCTGCCCGTCATTCACAAAATGCTGAGCGGACCGCTCGGCGGCGATGCCCAGATAGGGGCCCTGATAGCGGAGGGCAAGGTGGACATGCTGGTATTCTTCTGCGACAACCTCATCATGCAAGGGCATCAGAACGACGTGATGAGCCTCGTGAGGCTGGCGTCCCTGTACAACATCCCGTTCGCCACGAACAGAAGCACGGCGGATTTTATCATATCTTCACCGCTGTACAGGGATGAAACCTACGAACGAATCATCCCGGCCTGCATTGAATCATACAAAAACAGAAAACTATAATTTGTAAGGACATGGCTACACTCTGGAGCAAGGGGGCGAAGGCCTCCGATATCGTAGAGGACTTCACCGTCGGAAACGACAGGATATTGGACATGGAGCTGGCGAAATACGATGTCATCGGCTCGAAAGCGCACATAAGGATGCTGGAATCGATAGGGCTGCTGACTGCCGGCGAACTGGACATCCTGACGAAGGCGCTGGATGAAATCCTCGG
>CALUQC010000067.1 GCA_944322805.1 uncultured Bacteroidales bacterium
AGGGAGAAATGTTTCGGAACGTGGAATTTCCAGTGCACGGAAAATGTCCAGGCACTCGTTGTCACCACGTTCGTGAAAGACATATCCGGCTATCGTAAAGACGGCATTCCTGACAATGAAATCGGAAACGGCTGGGGAATCTATGATGCAGGCCTGCAGAATTCTGTTTTTATCCTGAAGGCCGCCGAATGCGGAATGGATTCGCTCGTAATGGGCATACGCGATGCCGGGGCGATACGCACGGCCCTCGAAATTCCTGAAAACGAGACAATACTCGCTGTCATTGCTCTCGGCGCCAGGGCGGAGACTCCGGAAAGGCCGCACAGGAAAGCGGCGGATGACATAGTGAAATTTTATTGATGGTGCCGATGGATGATTTTGCCGCCCGGACAGCCGACAGGGTAATATCCGAATGCAGGGGAGTGTCGGAGTCCGAGGCCATGATGCTCATGGACGTGCCTCTCGAGGTCCTGAAAAACGAGGCTGGACGGATTACGGAAGCCTGCGCTTCCCGCAAGTTCGACACATGCTCCATTATAAACGGGAAGTCGGGCAGATGTCCGGAGGACTGCAAATGGTGTGCGCAGTCCCGTCATTACAAAGCCCGTGTCACGGAATACCCGCTGCTCTCCGCCGACAAGCTCTTGCGGGCCGCGGAATTGAGCCGCAGCAAGGGAATAGGAAGATTTTCCATAGTCACGAGCGGCAGGAAACTGCCGCCACGCGATGTGGAGCAGCTTTGCGAATCCGTCAGGATGTTGTCGGAAAGGACGGACATTTCGCTCTGCCTTTCCGCCGGACTGCTGTCGGAGCCTGAACTGGAGACTCTCCGCGAGGCCGGGATTTCAAGGTATCACTGCAACCTCGAATCTGCTCCCTCGTATTTCGGGGAGCTTTGCACGACGCATTCCCAGAAAGAGAAAATCGATACTCTGAAAGCTGCACGCAGAGCCGGGATGGAAATATGCAGCGGAGGAATCATCGGAATGGGCGAGACCATGGAGCAGCGTATAGAACTGGCTGTTGTGCTGAGGGAAACAGGAGTGAAGTCCGTTCCGGTAAACATCCTTGCTCCGATAAAGGGTACTCCGCTGGAAAACGAGCCTCTCATTTCGGAGGAAGATGTCCTTCGGACAATAGCGATATTCCGTTTCATCCTTCCTGATGCAGCTCTCAGGTTTGCAGGAGGCAGGGCCCGCCTTTCAAAGCGGACCACGCTCGAGGCCTACCGTGCAGGCATCAACGCCTCCATTATGGGAGACATGCTCACTACTGCCGGAGCCGACATGGATGCTGATTTTGCCCTGATCCGGGCTGCCGGATATTCTCTGTAATTAACGTTAGTTCGATGAATTTTAATTTATTGAAAATCATCGGACTTCCGCTGAGAAGCAGGACGAAGTCCTGCGACGGGCCCCCGGCGAGGTCGGGAGCGTTTCATGAGAATGTCCGGTGGACATTCGAAAGTGAGCAGGGGCGCCATAGCGACTGGGGTTTGAGAAATTTGGATTTCGAAGAAATCCTTAACGACTGTTCGACGAATTCCCTAGTCCTGAACAACATAAATTCGTCGAACTGACGTTAATTATTTTGCCGGAAAGCAATAATTTTATTAAGTTTGCATCTAACCGCGAACACATTTTGTTTCATAAACATATGAAAGGAAAAACAAGAACAGTCATCCTGCTTTTCATGGCAGCCCTTTTCGTGCTGCCCCTCTCTGCGCAGGAAGAAAAAACTATCAAGAGGAAAGTAGCCATAAGCAGATTCACGAACGAAACCCAGTACGCAAAAGGTATTTTTTATGACAGAGAAAACGATCCCATGCGCAAGCAGGCCATGGATATCCTGTCGTCGAAACTTGCATCGAGCGGAAAATTCATTCTTCTGGAACGCGATGATCTGGACCTTGTAATGGCTGAATCTGCCGACTCCATTAAGAAGATTCCTGCGGACTATGTCATCCTCGGCTCCATCACCGAATTCGGGCGTAAGGCGGAAGGCCAGCAGAAACTGTTTTCATCTACCAAGACTCAGACTGTGGAAGCCGGCGTAAGCATCCGGCTTGTGGACGTTTCCACCGGCCTGATCATATACTCCGATGAGGCGAAAGGCTTTGCCGAGACCACGTCCAAGACTACTCTGGGAATCGGAGGTGCGGCGGGCTATGATGCCACGCTGAGTGATAAGGCCATTTCAGCCGCCATAAGCCAGCTTGTGGAGAATATCATAAACAAGTGTATGGACAAACCGTGGAAGTCGTACATCCTGTCTGCGGAAGACGGGGTATATGTCATTTCCGGCGGCGGGTCGCAGGGCCTTGCCGGGGGTGACGTGTTCCCGGTCTACAGGAAAGGCAAGGTCGTAAGGAATCCCCAGACCGGCCTTGACATAGAGCTGCCGGGCACGAAAATCGGCAGTGTGACGGTATTGTCCTGCACCGGAGATACTCCCGAGACCGAGATATCGTTATGCTCATACTCCGGAGAGGATATAGATACGGCGGATTTGATAAATTACTATATTTCAGACAAGTAGAAGCATATGAATAAGATATTGGTGGCGGCTGTCGCAATCCTTTGCCTGTGCAGCTGCGGAGTAGGATCATATACGGTTTCTTCCGGAAGGGCGGACGAGGGATACGTTACGTTCGTTTCTCCGAAGGCATACGGTATAAAAGTTATCGTCGATGACAGCGAGTTCAGTGTAAGCAGCGTGAAAAACAAGGCTTACAGAAAGGACAGGAAAATAAAGCAGACTGTAAAAAATACTGTCCGGGTATCGCCGGGGACTCATGACGTACGGGTGCTCAGGGGCGGTAAAACCATTTATTCCAAAAAACTTTTCATTTCCGCGACGGAGCATAAGATCATAGATTTGCCATGAGGCTTTTCGTTCTTGTTTTTTTTTCTGCCTGCATGCTGTCCTCATGCGGTGTCCAGTCCCTGTATTACTGGGGAGGGACAAGCGGAGGCGCCACCGGTTACGAAAATCTTGCATACAGGGACTACAAGTTGCAGACACCCGAGATGATCTGCAAACTTGTCTGCATGTATGAAGACATGGTGGCGAATCCTGGAGGGACCCGGCATATGCCTCCTCCTGGAATATGTGCCGAGTACGGCTATCTGCTTCTTATGCCGGCTACTGCCGAGGCTTTTACGGAACACGCTACACCGGCACAGCGCAGATTTTTTGCCGTGACCGACTATTTCGCATTCTTTTCGGAAAGAGGCCGTGAAATGCTGAAGAGGGAGGTGGAGTATTATCCCGAGTCCCGGCATTTTGTGGAGCCGTTGATTAAAAAACTGTCGGACTTATGAAAAAGTGGATATATTTTCTTGCGGTCGCACTTCTGCCGCTGTCCTGCGGTCCGGCATCCCAGCTTACGCGGATAACCCAATATTCGAAAATGTATGAGGAAAAGCCTGTAACTCTGCTTGTAATGCCTCCGATTAACAATACTACGGATGTAGAGGCAAAGGAATTCCTGTACACTTCGATCAGCCGTCCTCTTATCGAAGCCGGATATTATGTCATTTCACCTTTTTTGGCGATGGATATCTTTCGGGCCGAGAGCGCATATGACGCTGAGTTGTTCGTGGAATCGTCATTAGTCCCTTTCCGGACATTTTTCGGTGCTGATGCCGTGGTTTTTTCCGAAATAAACTCATGGACAAAAAAGGGATTCGGAATCGAGACAGACATAAGATACTTCATAAAATCCACGCATACCGGGGAGATACTTTTCGACAAGAGATGTGAACTGTACCTTGATCTCAGCGTGAGTACCGGATCAAGTTCCTTGCTGGGCCAGTTGATAGATTTGACGGCATCGGCCATAAATACTGCCGTCACGGACCATATCGTCGCGGCCAGAAAGGCCAATTACTATATTTTCAAGGACATACCGAGGGGAAAATACAGCCCTGAGTACATGCAGGATCAGGATGCCGCGGCTGAATCGGGCCATATTTCCGCTACGGTAAGATAACGTGAGTTACAGACGGAACGGCTGCGGAGAAGTAAAGGACAGGAATTCTCCTGTGCGCGGATGACGGAAAGACAGGGTGGCTGCATGAAGTGCAAGCCTTCCGAAAGGATTTGTCACGGCCCCGTATTTCCGGTCTCCGGCTATGGGATGTCCGACCGAGGCCAGCTGCACCCTGATCTGGTTTTTCCTGCCCGTTTCCAGTTCGATTTCGAGGAGCGACAGGCCTCCGCGCTGCTCCGATACGCGGTAGTTCGTGACTGCTTTTTTTCCACCGTTGTCATATGGCGAAGAATTCATTTTCAGGGATTTCGGATTCTCTGTCAGCCACGAAACGATTTTGCCTTCCTCCCGGTCGAAACGTCCCTCGCAGACCCCGAAATATTTTCTCTCCGTCACGCACCGGTCCCAGTTTTCCTGCAGCATCCGTTTGGTCTGCGCATCCTTGGCAAAGACTATCAGTCCCGAAGTGTCCCTGTCTAATCTGTGGACTATGAATATCCTGCCCGCAGGTGTGCAGGACTGCATGTACGAATAGAGGATGGAGTATGCCGTGGTCTCATTTTCCCGGCCGGTAGAGATGGCCGGAAGTCCGGCTTTCTTGTCCGCCACTATCAGCCAGCCGTCTTCATATACTATTTTCAGGTCTTTATGCACGGGCCCGCTTTTCCTGTATGGACCTATGTCTATCATGTCCCCGGAATGCAGCGGGTGGTCAAAGGCCTTGACGCTTTTCCCGTTCACGCTGATTCTGGAATGCGCAAGCAGGGATTTTATGCCCGTCCTGCTCTGCGGAGCCAATGCCGAATAAAGATACTCCAACAGTGGAGAGTCATATTTTACAGTCAGTTTCATCAAGTCAGTCCTTTCCGGCCCTGTTCCGGCCGTGTCGGACAAAGGTAGAAATATCCTGCTGAAATCCATACGGATTTGCCCGAGTTTCCGTATCTTTGTATTGATATGGAAACACGTCGTACCGTATTGTTATCTGCACTGATTCTTGCCGCCGCTTTTTCTCCGGGGGGGGGTATGCCGTATTCCCCGGCCGGACCCAGCGGCAGTTCCGAAGCCTTGGACGGGAAAATTTCCGGAGCGGAAACCGAGTCCGTCCTGGAAGAGCTCGATGAAACCATATCCCGGAAAAAGGATTACGAAGAAAGCCTCAGACGCAGGATCGACGCAAATCACGGGGCTTTGCTCAATGCTGTTTCGGATGATGAGAGGTATGCCGCTCTCGACAGGCTGTATGACGAATTTTACCAGTATGACATAGACTCCGCCGTATTCTATGCAAGGGAAAAACTTGCGCTCGCGGCCATGATTGGCTCTGAGGACCGGATTTTGGATGCGGAACTCGACCTGGCAGGCCGGTATGCCCTGTCCGGAATGTATTCCGAAGTGCTGTCCATAGTCGGAGTGATGGAGCCGGACCGGCTTCCTCCGGAGAAACGGCCTGCCTACTACCATGTATGCAAGACACTTTACGAAGGGATGGAGATGCTCTCCGATGACAAGGTCCTGAGCAGCGAATACAGGCTTAAAAAGAACGAATACCGGAAACTGTTGCTGGAAACTTTGGGCGGGAATGACATTTCAAGGCTGTACGTGGAGACTGAAATCAGCCTGGATGAAGGCCGCGCTGCGGAAACGATAAGCCGCGTAAATGCCTGGATTTCGGAAAATGAACTGTCCGTTCACGAAAAGGCTATCATTCATTACATACTTTCCGATGCCTGCCGAAGGACAGGCAATGAGGACGAGGCCGTATATCATCTGGCACGGAGCGCAATGTACGACATTATGACTCCTGTAAAGGAATACAAGTCCCTGTACGAACTTGCTGCGCTGCTTTACGGGCGTGGCGACATAAAGAGGGCTTACCGTTATATCACTATATCAGTCGAAGACGCGGTGGCGGCGAATGCCATGATCAACATCCAGTCCATTAATTCCATCCTGCCCATTATTACCGGCTCGTATGCCAGGCAGGTGGCTGGAAGCCAGAGGCAGATGCTGCTTTTCCTGGTGGGAATCAGCCTGCTTTCGTCCGCACTTGCGGTGGCCATCCTCTTTACGGTGAGGGCGAAGAAAAAGACGGCTGCCGCAAATGCCGAGCTCAGGGAGTATGTAAGCCTTCTCCAGGAGTCGAACAATATGAAGGAGATGTACATAGGCCGCTACATAGATATGTGTTCCTATTATATAGGAGGTCTTGAACGGTACAGAAGTTCCCTGCGCAAAAGCGCCAAATCAGGCGGTTTCGCCGAAGTGATGGAAAAGCTCCGGTCGTCAGATTTCATAGACAGGGAGCTCGAAGATTTCTACGCGCAGTTCGATGCCACTTTCCTGAGCCTGTTTCCTGACTTCGTGGAGCAGCTGAACACCCTCCTGCAGCCTGACAAACGCATAGAAAACAAGTCGAAGGACGGAATACTCACTACCGAACTCCGGGTGGCGGCGCTTATCAGGCTTGGAGTGGACGATTCAGTCAAGATAGCCTACTTCCTGCGCCGTTCGGTGTCGACCATATACAATTACAGGGTCAAGATGCGGAACGCCGCATTGTCGGACCGCGAGGAGTTCGAAAAGCAGATAATGCGTATCGGGAAGATAGAATAGACTGCTACTATTTTGAATTCCGTGATAAAACACAAGCTGTTGTATCACAGCTGAATATCCTTTGTTTCACAGTCCGGAGAACTACTAAATCGGTACTATCGTTTTGAAACCATTCCCATCTCCTTTTACTTTGGCAAAAGAAGATTTGAAATGGTATGCTTTTCCATTTCTTGCCATTGGAAATAACATTAAAACTATTGTCAGATGAGAATTTTGCAATCTATCTGTGCTGCGGTCATGTCGTTTGCGGGAGTAGTCATGTACGCCCAGGACGGGACCGTCGAAGGGACTGTTACCGATGCGGCCGGCGAGCCGATTATCGGGGCGGCAGTCATCGATGTCAATGATCGCGATTCCGGCACGCTTACGGACCTTGACGGAAATTTCTCCATTGCGGCAGCACCGGGCACCTCTTTGGAAATCTCCTACCTCGGTTTTGCTACCGTTACCGTACCTGTCTCCGGCAATTCGAGGCTGGATATCGTCCTGGAACAGGATACACAGTATCTCGACGAGGTCGTGGTAATAGGATACGGTACCGTCAGGAAAAAGGATCTGACCGGAGCCGTTTCTTCTGTTTCGGACAGGAATCTCAAGGATGCTCCGGTCACTAATGTGGGCCAGGCGCTCCAGGGAAAGGTCTCCGGCGTTTACATAGTGGATGCCGCCAGACCGGGTGACAATGTCTCCATCAAAATCCGCGGATTGGGCACCATCAATGACAGCGATCCGCTCGTAGTCATAGACGGAGTCCCTACCGACCTCGGCCTTTCATCCCTGAATACGGCTGACATAGAACGTATCGATGTCTTGAAAGACGCTTCCGCCACTGCGATTTACGGCTCCAGGGGAGCCAACGGCGTGGTGATGGTGACTACCCGCAAGGGTAAGACGGGGACCGGCCAGCTCAGCGTTTCCGCGAACTGGGCCATGCAGAATGTGGCGTACGTCCCCGAGATGCTGAATGCGGCCGAATATGCCGCCTATTCGAATGACATGCTTTCCGCCGCCGGCATGCCGAAAAATCCGGCATGGAGCAGGCCGGCATCTCTCGGAGAAGGCACCGACTGGCTCGACGAGATGTTCAGGACAGGTTTCATGCAGAACTACACGGTCAGTTATTCTGGAGGAAACGAGAAAGCGCACTATTACGTATCAGGCGGTTTCATGGACCAGAGCGGAACAGTCAGGACCATCGGGTACAGGCGTTTCACTTTCCAGAACAACAATGACGCCCAAGTCCTCAAATGGCTCAAGTTCACGAACAACATAACGTTTTCCACGGATTTGAAGTCCGGCGGGTCGTATTCCGTCACGGATGCCATGAACGCCCTTCCGACGCAGCCCGTGAAGAATGATGACGGCAGCTGGAGCGGTCCCGAGGGCACGTCCTACTGGTATGGCGACGTGCGAAATCCTGTCGGCAATCTCTACACGAACGACAACAGGACTTCCGGGTACAACTTTCTCGCGAACATCTCGGCCGAGGTTACTTTTACCAGGTGGCTGAAATTCAAGAGCACGTTCGGCTACGATGCCAAACTGTGGTTCAATGACAACATGACCTATGCCTACGACTACAAGCCGACCCCGGTCGAAGAAACTACGCGTTACCAGGATGCCAACAAGGCATTCACCTATCTTTGGGACAATTATCTGACTTTCGACCATACGTTCAGGGACAGGCATTATCTCAACATCATGGCCGGAACATCTGCCCAGTGGAACAGGAATTCCTCGTTCAACGGCACTAAGGGAGGCTTCCTTTTCGACGACGTGCATGAATTCGACAACGGCACCTCCATCAAGGACCTCGGCGGCTCCGCAAGCGACTGGGCCATGTTTTCATTCATGGCCAGGGCCAACTATTCCTACGACGACCGCTATCTGCTCACCGTGACATTCCGCCGGGACGGCTCCTCGCGCTTCGGCCCCGAGCACAGATGGGGAAATTTCCCTTCCGCCTCCGCTGCCTGGAGAATATCCAGGGAACCGTGGTTCCCGAAGGAAGGCTTCGTGATAAACGACCTTAAACTCAGGGCAGGCTACGGTGTCACCGGAAACGACAAGATAGGCTCCTATTCCTACATCCAGACATACAGTACGGGATCTTATATTTTCGGAGACGAAACAGTGACCGCACTTATGGCCAGGACCATGGCAAATCCTACAATACACTGGGAGGAAGTGCGCCAGAGCAATATCGGACTGGACATAGGCCTCTGGAAGTCGAGACTTACCCTGACCATTGACGGATACATCAAAAATACGGCAGACATGCTCGTGAAAGCCGCAATCCCTATTACGTCCGGATACGAGGATACCACCACTACCTATACGAATGCCGGAAAGGTAAGCAACAAGGGGCTGGAGTTTACCATCAATTCAGTGAATTTCGACAGTTCCACCGACGGATTCAGATGGGAGACATCGGTGACCGCCACTTTCAACCGGAACAAAATCGTTTCGCTGAACAGCGAGACTCCTCTGTACCAGAACGAAAATGCGGGAGCGTATATCACGATGCAGAAAAACGGGCTTCCCATCAATGTTTTCTACGGGTATGTGACGGACGGGCTGTTCCAGACGCAGGCCGAGGTGGATGCGCATGCATTCCAGGAGTCAGGAACTGCGGCGGGGGATATCCGTTTCAAGGACCTGAACAGCGACGGCATAGTCAACGAGGAGGACAGGACTGTCATAGGAGACCCTAATCCGGACTGGCTTTTCTCAATGGTGAATACGTTTTCATGGAAAGGTTTCGACCTGTCCGTCTACCTTCAGGGCGTAGCCGGGAACGACATCTTCAATGCAAACAGCATTTCGAACGAGGGCATGTCTTCCGCGCATAACCAGACCGCATCCGTGAAATACCGCTGGGTAGGCTACGGCACGAGTACGGTAATGCCGCGCGCAGTTTACGGAGATCCCAACCACAATGCGAGGATATCCGACCGTTTCGTCGAAGACGGCTCGTATCTGCGCCTGAAAAATGTCACCTTAGGCTATAATTTCCCTGCAAAATGGCTGAAGAAAATATCGATGCAGAATGCCAGGATTTTCCTTTCCTGCGAGAATCTGGTGACATTGACTAAATATTCGGGTTTCGATCCGGAAGTCGGCATCAACGGCATCGACGGAAACCGCTATCCGGTATCCAGGACGTTCAGTCTCGGTGTCAATTTCAATTTCTAAAAAAGGCTGTATTATGAAAAATAAAGGATTGATAATATTGGCCGCCATTGCGGCAATGTCCGCATCCTGTTCGGACTTCCTCGACAGTTTTCCTCCGTATGCCGTCGATATCAACGTGTCTGTGACGGATTCCGTAGCCATAGCCCTGACCAACGGCTGCTATGTCCCGTTGCAGTCGTCCAACCTGTACAACCAGCGCATCTGGTCCCTCGACATCATTGCCGGCAATTCCGAAGTCGGGGCCGGAGGCGGAGAGGACGGTATCGAAACCGTGCAGTGCGCGAATTTCGCGGCCGACCCGTCAAACCAGTTCGCACTTTACATATGGCGCTCCCCGTGGGTGGGAATCGGACAGTGCAATACCGTCATCAGCTCCCTTACGGGGGACGGGAACCGGACTTCCACCTCCGTGGGCAACCGCTGCCTCGGCGAAGCCTATTTCCTGAGGGCGCATTACTATTATATATTGGTGAGGCTTTTCGGTGGGGTCCCGCTCATTCTGGAGCCGCATGAGGCCGATGACGACACGAATTCCGCAAGAGCTTCAATAGACGAATGCTATGACCGCATCATAAAGGACTGCCTGCAGGCCGTTTCCCTCCTTCCGGAAAAAAGGTCCTACAGCGGCTCCGACTACAACAGGGCAAGCAGGGATGCAGCCCTGTGCATGCTGGCGGATATCTATCTGACATATCACCCTGAAGAACATTACGGAGAAGTGGTGGACATCTGCAACCGGATTGCCGACCTCGGCTACGACCTTTCCAGGTATGATTTCGCCGACAACTTCGGCATGCAGGCGGAGACAAGCCAGGAGGCTCTTTTTACAGTGGGCTACTCCGGCGATACCCAGTATGATTTCTGGGGCGCAGACAATCAGTCTTCATGGCTTTCGGTATTCATGGGCCCGAGGAACTCCGGCATGGTCGGCGGGGGAGGATACGGATGGAACCAGCCTACCGAAGAATTCATGGAGCAGTGGGAAGACGGGGATCTCCGCAAGGACGTAACCGTGCTTTATGACGGCTGTCCGGCATTTGACGGAGTGGAATACAACAGTTCTTCTTCCAACACCGGCTGCAATGTCCGGAAATTTCTTGTGACCAAAAGCGATTCTCCGGACTACAATACAAGTTCCGCCGATTTCGTGATCTACCGTTATGCCGACGTACTTCTGAAAAAGGCGGAAGCCCTGAATGAACAGGGCCTGACGGAAGATGCCTGCGAGCCGCTGAACATGGTACGGCAGCGTGCCGGCCTGCCTGACATAGAGACGCTTCTCCCGTCGGGCACGCAGCTCGATTCCGAAGCCGGAAAAGCGTGGATGAGGGAGAGAATCATACACGAGCGCAGGATGGAACTTGCATTCGAAGGCCACAGATGGTTCGACATGGTCAGAATCAACGGCGGTGAATATGCACTCGAATTCCTGAGAAGTATCGGGAAGACAGTGAATGAAAACCGTCTGCTGCTGCCCATCCCGCTTACGGAGATGGATTCCAACAGCCTTATGACGCAAAACCCGGGATATTGATAGAAACCGAATTCATATGAACATGAAAAAGAATGACATATTGAAACTTACTGCGGTGTCTCTTGTTTTTTCCTGCATGATTTCCTGCGGGATAGACATCGAAGAAATGAAAGAGGCCGACCCGGATGCAGGTACGGAACTCGAACTTGCGCTTTCCTGTGCGGAGCCTCTCGTCCTGAATGAATCAAATGCAGCTGAAACTGCACTCAGCCTTTCCTGGACTTCAGGAAGCAATTTCGGGACGGGAAGTTCCATCAGCTACACCCTTGAAATCGACAGGGCCGACGGTACCTGGGACGGATGCTACTCGGAAGATCTCGGGAAAAAAGTCTATTCCGCCGAAATCAGCGTGGAAGAACTGAACACCATACTGAACGGCACCTTGGATGCAGTTCCAGGTATGGCCGGGGACTACAAGGTCCGCATCATGGCTTCCGTAACGGACCATCCTGAATATGACAGGGCATCCGAATCCGCATTTACGGCCACTACATACAGCCCCGTTCCTGACGTCCTTTATATAACAGGGACATGCACCGACGGAGACTGGGACCCTTCGCAGGCCGTGCAGATGACACGCGATGCCGCCGGCGTGTTCACGTATGAAACCGTCCTCGAGGCATCGGAAGAATTCCGCTTCATCACATCAACCGGGAGTGAATATCCGGCGTATGTCCGTGCCGAAGGTTCGGATGACGGACTTTCGTATGCGGCTGCCGAGCCTCAGTATGCGGACTTCAATTTCACTGCTCCGGACGGAAAATCGAAATACAGGATTACGGCAGACCTGCTCGACATGAAGGTGACCGTAGAAGATATCATGCCACAGTCCCTGTATATCTTAGGCGACGCCTTGCCGGACATGTGGGATTTGAACAACAAGGCCCCGATGACCATGGTGTCCTCCGGCATCTTCACATGGAGCGGAGCTTTGATGAGAGCATCCGATGCCGGGAAGGGCATCAAGTTCCTGACAGGAAACGACTGGTGGCCGGGATATGTCAAGGCTAACGACGATGAATCCGACATGTCTCTCGCTTACTATGAAAGCCAGCCGGCCAATGATGCGGACAGGAAATTCGCAGTCCCGTCTGTCGGCAACTATAAAATCGATGTGGACCTGTTCGAAATGACTGCCTCGATAGAAAGGACCGGTGATGCCGTATTCACGACCCTGTTCATGATAGGGGATGCCACTCCGGGAGGATGGTCTCTCGACAATGCTACGAGGATGACCGCCTCAGGCGACGGCATTTACACCTGGACAGGCACACTGAAAGCAAGTTCCTTCCGATTCGTGGTTTCCAAGGCGGATTTCGCGCCTGGATACTGGAAGGCTGATGACGATGCCTCGGACATGGGCATCAGGTATTCCGAGACAAGCCTTTCCGGCACCGACGACCGTTCATTCTCAATATCGGAAGAAGGAGAATATACCGTGACCGCAGATACGGCCAATATGACGGTAACTATAACGAAAAAATAAAAATCATGAAAAATATTATGGTAAATATCTTGACAGTGTCGCTGATGCTTACGCTCACGGCTTGCCAGAAAGAACTCGGCTATACGGGATTCGTCGATCAGGATGCTGTTTCACAGGCTTCCGTAAGCCTGGCCACCGACAAGGCTGTCTACAATCCGGGGGAAACGGTGACGTTTACGGCGAATTCCATACCTTCGGGAGCCATATATGTGAGATACAGGCATCTGGATGCCGTTCTCGAAGATAATGTCACCCTTTCGGGCAATACCTGGAACTGGACTGTCCCTGACGAAGATTTCAAGGGCTACATGGCCGAAGTCTACCAGCGTACGGCAGAGGGGGAGAATATACTTGCCACCATTGCCGTGGACGTTTCCTCGGACTGGAGCCGTTTCCCTCGATACGGTTTCCTGTCCACATTCACCGAAATGAGTGCGGAAGCCTGTGACGATGTGATATCCGGTCTCAGCCGGATGCATATCAACGGAGTGCAGTTCCAGGACTGGCACTGGAAGCATCACTGGCCTCTGGCACAGGACAAGTCCACCATGGCGCCTCTGGATACGTACATAGACATCGCGAGCCGGACCACGAAAATGGAGACCGTCAGGAACTATATTTCTTCCATTCATTCGCGCGGCATGAAGGCGATTTTCTACAACCTCTGCTTTGGCGCCCTCGATGATGCGGCGGAAGACGGTGTCAAGGAGGAGTGGTATCTGTTCAAGGATACGGGGCATCAGACCAGGGACGTGCACGAGCTGGGAGCTCCGTTCAAAAGTTCGATATATCTCGTGAATCCGGGCAATTCCCAATGGCAGGACTATCTCGGAGAGAGAAATGACGACGTATATGAAAATCTCGGTTTCGACGGTTATCAGATCGACCAGCTCGGCAGCCGCGGCACGCTCTACGACTATGATGGCAATGCCGTGGACATTGCGGAAGGCTATGCCTCGTTCATTTCGGCCATGAAAGACAGGCATCCGGGCAAGGACCTTGTCATGAATGCCGTAAGTTCGTACGGGGCGCAGCAGATTCTCGGTACGGGAAAAACGGAATTCGCGTATAACGAAGTATGGGACAGCGAGTCGCAGTTTTCTCATCTGAAACAGATCATTGAGTCCAACGAACAATACGGCAGAGCCGGAGTGAAAACGGTTTTTGCCGCATACATGAACTATGACAAGGCCGACAATATCGGCACTTTCAACACTCCTGGCGTACTGCTCACGGATGCCGTCATTTTCGCCCTCGGCGGCTCGCATCTCGAGATGGGTGAACACATGCTCGGCAAGGAATATTTCCCGAACAACAATCTCGGCATGACGACGGAACTCGAGGACGCCATCATCGTCTATTACGACTTCATGACCGCATATCAGAATCTTCTCCGGGACGGAGGAACGTTCAACGACGTGACCGTTACTTCGGCTGACGGAAAGATGAGCCTGAAAAACTGGGAGCCGCAGACCGGCAATGTTGTCACTCTCGGAAAGGAATTCGAGGACTGCCAGGTGATACATTTCCTGAATTTCTCGCAGGCCAACTCTACCAGCTGGCGGGACAAGGACGGGTCCATGCCGGAGCCGGTTACGATTTCGGACGCTGCCGTGAACGTGCAGCTTCCTGCAGGGAAAACCGTCAAGTCCGTATGGATGGCATCTCCGGACATCGAGTACGGGGCCGTACGCGAGTTCCAGGTAATGCAGAACGGCAATTCCCTGAGTGTCACCCTCCCTTCTCTCAAATACTGGGACATGCTGGTAATATGTTATGAAAACTGATTCTGCCATGAAAAGAATAATTACGATACTTGTTTTTGCAGCGGCTTTTGCGGCCTTTCCACACATTGCATCGGCAGATGCACCTGCCTTTCCTTCAGACAGCTGTTCCATCCTTTCTCCAGACGGAAATATCGAACTGGATTTCATCCTTGATGAAGGAGTGCCTTTTTACAGGTTGAGCTACAACGGTGCCGAAGTTATAGCAAAGAGCCGTCTCGGCTTCAGGCTGAGTGACAGCGGACTGTACGACTGGTTTGAAGTGGCCGACACGCTGACTTCCGCCTGCGATCAGACATGGGAGCCTGTCTGGGGCGAGGAATCCGAGATACGCGACAGACACAACGAACTTGCAGTGACTTTGCGGCAGACTTCGAGCGACAGGCTCATGGTGCTGAGATTCCGGCTTTTCGATGACGGTCTCGGATTCCGTTACGAGTTCCCGGCACAGGACAGGCTGACATATTTCGTCATCACGGACGAACTGACGGAATTCGCCATGACCGGCGATCATACCGCCTGGTGGATTCCGGGAGACTACGACACCCAGGAGTATGACTATACCAGGTCCCGTCTGTCGGAGATCAGTGGACTGCTCGGGGCTGCCATTTCGGACAACCTGTCCCAGACCATCTTTTCTCGGACCGGCGTACAGACTGCGCTGCAGATGAAGACGGATGACGGCATATATCTGAATCTCCATGAGGCGGCATTGGTGGACTATCCCGCCATGCATCTGGAACTGGACGACAAGGCGATGGTGTTCAAGGCGCATCTTACTCCGGATCCTAACGGCGACCTGGCTTACATGCAGACGCCCTGCACCACTCCATGGAGGACAGTGATTGTCTCCGATGATGCCCGCGACATCCTGGCGTCACGCATCACCCTGAATCTCAACGAGCCGTGCAAGATAGAAGACACTTCCTGGATAAGGCCCTGCAAATATGTCGGAGTATGGTGGGAAATGATTACCGGAAAGAGCAGCTGGTCTTATACCAACGACTTGAAGACCGTGCATATCGATACTGACGACCTTTCTTCGGTACGTCCGAACGGCACTCACGGCGCGACTACGGAAAACGTGAAGAAATACATTGACTTCGCTGCGGAAAACGGCTTCGATGCGGTGCTTGTGGAGGGCTGGAATGTCGGATGGGAAGACTGGTTCGGACACATGAAGGAAAGGGTATTCGATTTCGTGACCCCATACCCCGATTTCGATCTCGAAGGCATTCGCGACTATGCTGCCGCAAAGGGGGTGAAGATGATCATGCACCATGAGACATCCGCATCTCCGAGAAACTATGAAAGACAGCTCGATACGGCTTACCGCTTCATGAAGGAATACGGTTATGATGCAGTCAAGAGCGGCTATGTGGGCAATATCATTCCTAAAGGGAACAATCATTACAACCAGTGGATGGTAAACCATTATCTCCATGCCGTACGGAAAGCCGCGGATTACGGGATTATGGTCAATGCACACGAGGCCGTGCGTCCTACCGGTCTCTGCCGCACCTGGCCGAATCTCATAGGCAACGAGTCCGCCAGGGGCACGGAATACCAGGCCTTCGGAGGCTCGAAACCGTTCCATGTGACCGTCCTGCCGTTTACAAGGCTTGTCGGGGGACCGATGGATTATACTCCCGGAATTTTCGAGATGGACATATCGAAAATATGCCCTTCGAATCATTCGCATGCCAATTGCACCATAGCCAACCAGCTCGGCATTTATGTCGTGATGTCGTCCCCGCTGCAGATGGCCTGCGACCTGCCTGAAAACTACATGCGTTTCCCGGATGCGTTCCAGTTCATCAAGGATGTGGCTTTGGACTGGTCGGAAAGCAGGTATCTCGAAGCCGAGCCGGGAGAGTATGTGACAGTGGCGAGGAAGGCCAAGGGGACCGGACAATGGTTCGTGGGTAATGTTACGGGGGAAAAGGACTATGTTTCTGAAATCGTTTTCGACTTCCTGGAGCCCGGCCGGACTTATGTGGCTACCGTATATGCCGATGCGGAAGATGCCGATTACAGGACCAACCCGCAGGCCTATACCGTAAGGGAGTACCGCTGCACTTCCGGAAGCCGCTTCAGACAGAAGGCGGTCGAAGGGGGCGGTTATGCCATTTCCTTCCGGGAGGCCGGTCCTCAGGATAAAAAACTGAAAATGCTGAAATAGACGATATGATCATGAAAAAGAATGAAATGTATGAAAATCCGACAGTGACGGAAATCCGTGTGCTGACGGAGAAAGGTTTTGCGGAAAGTTTCGGAACGGAGGCCATCGAGCAGGATGAAACCGATGTGCCATGGTAAGGACAGATGAACTTGAAAAAATGAATGTTATGGAAAAACGATTGATTATAATCTGTGCGTTTTGTGCTGCCGCAATGGCAGCCGGATGCTCGAAAGCAGATATCGCTCCGGAGCGGCAGAACAATGGCGGGACGGCTCCGTCGGACGATGCGGCCTTGTCACCGCATCAGGTAATATCCGCTGCATTGCCCGGGACCAGGACAAGCCTTTCCGGTACCAGCGTGTTGTGGTCGGCAGGTGACAGGATATCGCTGTTCAATGAAGGCGGGGAGCCATGCACATATACCCTGATCGGAGAGGGCGGAAGCACTACTGGCTCGTTCGAAGCCGAAGGAACGCCGGAGGAGGGATACATGTATGCGGTCTATCCGGAGCTGCAGGGGCGGCCGGACGGAAAGACGGCGGTGACCTGTATCGCCGAATCGCAGAACTACGATGCGGGGGAATTTCCTGCAACCTATCCTATGGCGGCGGTATCATCCGACGGTGAATCCTATTCTTTCAGGAATCTCGCTGCCATACTGAAATTGAGTATTGTCGGAGATGCCGAGGTCAGGTCCGTCAGCATAGAGGCATTGGGCGGAGAGAAACTTGCCGGAAATGCCGTGGTGGATTTCAGCTCCGGAACTCCGGGGCTTTCCGTTCCGGAGGAAAACTCTTCAGGCACCGTGACCCTTGTATGCAGCGAGCCTGTACGGCTGACATCTTCCGCTACCGACTTCCTGTTTGTAGTAGCTCCCGGTACGTACGGCGGCGGATTCAGAATCACGGTGACGGATACGGATTCCAGGGAGACATCCGTTACGACCTCGGCCGTTGAAACCGAGTTCAAGGCGGGAACTGTCAAGAATTTCGGCGGCACGCTCGGCATTTATTCTTCCGGTTTCAAGAATATCTACATACTCGGTGACGGAACGTATTATTCCGGATGGGACTTGGGCCAGATGGCCGAGGATCCTGCTCCGAAACCGGACGGAGATGAGGACTTGGACAAATGGACCTCCAAATTCACTCATTCCGGAAACGGTGTATATACATGGTCCGGCATACTCGCCCCGGGAACATTCAAGATGCCGTGGGCGGAGTCATTCGATACATTCTTCGGTGTTGAGGATGGCAGGCTGGTATATCATCCTGAAGTCACGCCCGGATATGATCCGAAATTCACCATAGAGACGGCGGGTAATTACACCATCACCATTGATATCCACAAGCTGACGTTCGACCTCAGGACGGAGTCTCTGTATGAGGTGCCTTCGGAACTTTATCTTATAGGCGACGGTACGTCTGCCGGATGGACCAAGACAAACGCCCTGCCGATGGAGGACAATGGAAACGGCGTATTCTCCATCGAAACCGAACTGACTTCGTATGATTCGAATGGCGGCTTCAAATTCGTTTTCAACAACGATGACAGCGATGACTGGTCCGGATTCCAGTTCGCCTGGGCGCTGAATAAGATTTGGCAGGGAGGTATGGACAGGAAATACAATGCCTGCGCCGATGCCCCGGGCAGATACAGGATCGAAGCAGATACCGTACATTGGACTTATAAGGTCGAAAGGGTGTCCGAAGCCGGACAATAGGGGACACCGGAGCCATCCTCTTTGTCATTTCGGAATGACCGCTCCCGCACGTTCGCGCGGATAATCGTGCCGATATTTTTGGAAAAGGCAATATTTTGTTGTCAAATGACGACAAAATATTGCCCGTTCATTCCCGCTTTTCGCAATAACTTTGTCTGGCGGTTAACAAAGTGGGTATGGACAACAATTCCGTTAAAGAAAATATCATCCGGCGCAGGAAAGTCAGAAAACTTTCCCAGCAGGATGTCGCCGAGACTATCGGCATGTCCAGAACTGCTTACCGGAATATCGAAAAGGGCGGCACAAAACTTCTGAGCGACAACCTGGGCAAGATTGCGGAAGCTCTCGGTGTCGATTCGGAGGAACTCGTCCTCGGATATTCAGTGGAAAAAGATACCGAGGGACGCATAAGGGATGAAAATTCATATCGCCGCATGTACGAGGACCTGGCCAGTTCGTGTGACGCCGAACGCCGGAAACGGGATGAGGAGATATCGAGGCTCCGTCATGAAGTGGAAACACTGAAAGAGCATATTGCGATGCAGAACGACCTCATCCGCACCAAAAACGAAATCATCCAGATGCTCAAGAAGCTCGGCAACATGTCCGACATCTCAGAATAGCCCGTAAAGCATGGTCCATGCGAGGAAACGTCCGAATTTGCCGACAAGCATAAGGAAAATGCTCCAGAACGGCCTTGCCTTGTAAAATCCCAGCGCTATGGCGATGACGTCACCTATTACCGGGACCCAGCAGACAAGCGCGAGCCATACCCCGTACCTGTCTATCCTGGCTTTCTGCCTTTTCAGCGTTTCAGGCTTGACCTTGAACCATTTTTCTATCCATTCCCATTTCCCTATCCAGCCTATGAAATAGCTCAGGACGCTTCCGAGCCAGTTTCCGAGGGTGCCGACGGCAAGGCAGCCTGCCGCATTGCCTGTTGCGGCAAGAACAGCTATATAAACGGCATCGGAACTGAACGGGACAATGGTCGCGGCCAGGAAAGTCCCGATGAACAGTCCCAGCAGTCCGAGATCCTCAAGCCCGCCCATAAGCTATTTCCTCTTGTTCCTGAAAAAATCCGACACGAGCCTCCCGCATTCATCCGCAAGAATGCCTTTCCTTACAACGGTTTTCGGATGCAGCAGAGAAGGCGAATACATGGTATAGCCCCGCTTCGGATCGTCCGCACCGTAGACTATTTCGCCGATTCTTGCCCAGTACAGGGCGGCGGCGCACATCGGGCAGGGCTCGACCGTAACATAGATGGTGCAGTTTTCAAGGTATTTGCCGCCCAGGGTTTCGGTGGCGGACGTGACGGCTATCATTTCGGCGTGGGCCGTAGCATCGTTCAGACGTTCGGTCATGTTGTGCCCGCGGCCTATGATTCTTCCGTTGCAGACGATTATTGCCCCTACCGGCACTTCATCGTCCATATCTGCCTGTCCGGCTTCCATGAGCGCTTCCCTCATGTATTTTTCGTCGTCGCTTTTCATGTTTTTCAAGTATGTCGGTGCAAATGTAGTTTTTTTTATTGTCGCACATGGCAGTAAGACTGAAAAAGGAAGTGCCGGATTGCAAAAAAAACTTATCTTTGCAGCCTTGCCCTGTACGGGCGATAATATTTTACTGCAACACGTCACGAATGATGAAAATTTCAGAACGGATCACGGCGATGGCGAGCTCTCCTATCAGGAAGCTGACGCCGCTTGCTGACGAAGCCAAATCGAAAGGTATCAGGATATATCACTTGAATATCGGCCAGCCCGACATAAAGACTCCGCCAAAGGCATTGGCCAGTCTTAAAAACATGGACCGCACCGTGCTCGAATACAGTCCTTCCCAGGGCTTCCTGTCCCTGAGGAAGAAAATATCGGAATATTACGGGAAATACGGGATGGATTTTACTCCGGACGACATTACGGTGACTTCCGGCGCGTCCGAAGCTGTGCTTTTTTCGTTCCTGACCTGCATGGACCCGGGAGACGAACTCATAACTACGGAGCCTACCTATGCCAACTATCTGGCTTTCGCCGATGTGGCGGGCGTAAAGGTGCGTACGTTGAAAACCCATATCGAAAACGGTTTTGCGCTGCCGGAAATGGAGCAGTTCGAGGAACTTATTACCGACAGGACCAAGGCTATTCTCATATGCAACCCGAACAACCCTTCCGGCACCCTGTACGACAGGAAAGAAATGCGGATGCTTGCCGACATAGTCAGGAAGCATGACCTGTACCTGTTCTCGGACGAAGTCTATCGGGAATTCGTCTATGACGGCCTGGAATTCATATCTGCGGGGCATTTTCCGGAACTGTCGGACAATGTCGTGCTTATCGATTCGTTCTCGAAGCGTTATTCGGAGTGCGGAATCAGGGTCGGTGCCCTTATTACCAAAAACAGGCGCATTACGGCCGGAGTGCTCAAACTTTGCCAGGCCCGTCTCAGCCCGCCATTGCTCGGCCAGATAGTGGCCGAAGCATCCTGCGATGAAGGTCCGGAGTATATCGACAATGTCAGGAACGAATACGACCAGAGGCGCAGGGTCCTTATCGGGGCCCTGTCGGAAATCCCGGGAGTCAGGGCAACGATACCTCACGGAGCTTTCTATGCCATGGTGGCCCTGCCTGTCGATGATGCTGAAAAATTCTGCATCTGGTGCCTTTCGGAGTTCCAGTATGAAGGGGAGAGCGTCATGATGGCTCCAGCCAACGGCTTCTATATCACCCCGGGGCTCGGCACCAACGAGGTCAGGATGGCGTATGTCCTGAAATCGGAAGACCTGAAACGGGCCGTGTTCCTGCTCGGAAAGGCGCTTGAACAGTATCCGGGAAGGAAAATCTGACGGATGCGTATTTATTTTCCTTATACGGCAGGGAATTGTTCTTTTTATCTCCAAATATCATTATCTTTGCAAGATTCGTTCAGTGACGGGAAAAGCTCCGTACGGGGAACGGAAAAGTAAAACGAAGAAACTCTTAAAAGACCATGTCAATAGCAGGATTATTCAAGAAAGTTTTCGGAACGAAGGCGGAAAGGGATTTGAAACAGCTTCAGCCTGTCCTTGCCAAAATTCTGGACGCATACAAGGAAATAGACAGTCTTTCGGTGGATGAGCTCAGGGCGAAATCCGCTGAGCTGAAACAGATCATCAGGGACCGCATAGCCGCAGACGAAGACCGCATAGCACATATCAAGGAAGAACTCGAAAAGGATATTCCGCTCGACAAGAAGGAAGAACTGGCTACCGAGTCGGACAAACTTGTGAAAAAGGTCGACGAGGAGATAGAGCAGGTGCTCAACGAGATATTGCCGGAGGCATTTGCGGTGATGAAGTCGACAGCCCGCAGATTCAAGGAGAATCCGGAGATCCGCGTCAAGGCTACGGATTTCGACCGTCAGCTCAGTACGACCAAGGATTTCGTGCGCATAGAGGGAGACGAAGCCGTATGGCAGAACCACTGGATGGCCGGCGGCAATGAGATTACATGGGACATGGTACATTACGATGTGCAGCTCATAGGAGGTATTGTCCTCCACCAGGGGAAGATCGCGGAAATGGCCACGGGAGAGGGAAAAACCCTTGTGGCAACGCTTCCGGTATTCCTCAATGCCCTGGCTGGCAAGGGCGTGCATGTCGTGACTGTAAACGACTATCTTTCCAAGCGAGACTCGGAATGGATGGGTCCGCTCTACATGTTCCACGGACTGTCTGTCGACTGTATCGACAAGCATCAGCCGAACAGCGAGGCCAGGAAACGGGCATATGCCTGCGACGTCACGTTCGGAACGAACAACGAATTCGGCTTCGACTATCTGAGAGACAACATGTCCATCTCGGTGAACGACCTTGTGCAGAGAAAGCATCATTATGCGATAGTCGACGAGGTCGATTCCGTCCTCATAGACGATGCCAGGACTCCGCTCATTATTTCGGGACCTGTCCCGAAAGGGGATGACCAGCAGTTCCTCGAGTTCAGGCCTTATGTCGAGAAACTGTACAACAATCAGCGGACGCTTGTCACCGCCACCCTTAACGAGGCCAGGAAACTCATTGCCGCAGGTGATGAAAAGGAAGGCGGAAAACTGCTCCTGAGGGCCTACAAGGGTCTTCCGAAATACAAGCCGCTCATAAAATATCTCAGTGAGCCGGGCATCAAGCAGCTTCTTCAGAAGACGGAGAACTACTATATCCAGGACAATGAAAGGGAAATGCCGGTGGTGACGGATCCTCTCTTTTTCGTGATAAATGAAAAACAGCATTCCGTCGACATGACCGACAACGGCCACGACCTTCTGAGCGGAACTCTTTCCGACCCGAAGTTCTTCATCCTCCCGGATGTGGGCAATGCCATCGCCGACGTGGAGAAAAGCGATTTGTCTCCGGAAGAAAAGAGCGCCAGGAAGGACGAAATCATGGCCGACTTTGCGCTCAAGTCCGAACGTGTCCACACGGTAAACCAGCTCCTGAAGGCTTATGCAATGTTTGAAAAGGATGTCGACTACGTGATAATGGACAACAAGGTGAAGATAGTCGACGAGCAGACCGGCCGAATCATGGAAGGAAGGCGCTGGAGCGACGGGCTGCATCAGGCTGTGGAGGCGAAGGAGAATGTCAAGGTGGAGGCCGCCACTCAGACTTTTGCCACGATTACCCTCCAGAATTATTTCAGGATGTATCACAAGCTGACGGGCATGACCGGTACGGCAGAGACGGAGGCAGGGGAGTTCTGGTCTATTTACAAGCTCGACGTGGTCGTGATTCCTACCAACAAGCCTATCGCGAGAATAGATTATGACGACCTTATCTACAAGACCAAGAAGGCGAAGTACGAGGCTGTCATAAACAAGATAGAGGAACTTACTTCCGCAGGGCGTCCTGTCCTGGTGGGTACGACGGATGTCGAGACTTCCGAGCTGCTCAGCAGGATGCTGAAGATGCGGGGTATCCAGCACCAGGTCCTGAATGCCAAGCAGCATGCGCGGGAGGCTGAAATCGTGGCGCATGCCGGTCAGAAAAGCACGGTGACCATAGCTACCAACATGGCCGGACGTGGTACGGATATCAAGCTGTCCGAAGAAGTGCGCAAGGCAGGCGGACTGGCAATCATAGGAACTGAAAGACACGACAGCCGCCGTGTGGACCGCCAGCTGAGGGGCCGTGCCGGACGACAGGGAGATCCGGGAACATCCACTTTCTATGTTTCTCTCGAGGACAAGCTGATGCGTCTTTTCGGTTCGGAAAGGATAGCGGCAGTGGTGGACAAGCTCGGTATGCAGGACAACGAGGCTTTGGAGTCCTCCATGCTTTCCAACTCTATCGAAAGAGCCCAGAAGAAAGTCGAGGAAAACAACTTCGGCATCCGCAAAAGGCTTCTCGAATATGATGACGTGATGAATTCCCAAAGGGAAGTCATATATACGAAGAGGCGCAACGCCCTTGTCGGAGACAGGGTGGACGTGGACGTGATGAACATGATGCAGGATACGGCGGATATATTGGTGGAGAACTGCGAAGGCTATGATTTCGCATCCTTCAATGAGGCCGTTATGCGTCTCATGTCGATAGATGCCGGATTCGATGAAGCGTTCTACAGCAAGGCCACTCCGAAGGAACTCAGTGAAAGGCTGTTCCGGAACATGCTCGAAGTGTATTCCCGCAGGATGGACGCCATGGCCCAGAAATCCGCTCCAATCATCAAGGAAGTGTATGAAAAGCAGGGAGCCATCTATCAGAACATCGCGATTCCTATTTCGGACGGGCGCAAGATGCTGACTCTTTCCGTAAATCTGAAAAAGGCATACGAGACGGAGGGCAGGGAGATTGCCAGGGCCCTGAGCAAGACCATCACACTGTATCAGATAGACGAGCACTGGAAAGAACATCTCCGTGACATGGATGACCTCAAGCAGTCCGTTCAGAACGCCACATACGAGCAGAAGGACCCGCTCCTCATATACAAGTTCGAGAGTTTCAACCTGTTCAAGTCCATGCTCGAGTCGCTGAACAAGGATATCCTGTCATTCCTGTTCCGGGCCCACATTCCGTTGAGGGATGCCACTCAGCCGGCCAAGGCTCCTGCCGCACAGGTGCGCAAGCCGGACATGAGCCAGATGCGGACGAGCCGTACGGATCTCGTGACCAATTCCGGGGAGCAGAAGAGCAGGATGCCGGTGCATGTGGAGAAGACCGTGGGCAGGAATGACCCTTGCCCGTGCGGGTCAGGAAAGAAGTACAAGAACTGTCATGGACGAAACCTCTAAAAGATTAATTTATAGCATATGGCAAAAATAGAGCAGGCTGTCAACGTGAATTTGGTCAGCCGCATATCATCCGGGACTTATTTCAAGGGGGAGATAGTATCTCCCAATGATCTCCGCATAGACGGTAAATTCGACGGAAGCATCATTTCCGAGGGCAAGGTCGTAGTGGGGGAAGGAGCGGAAGTGAATGCAAAAATAGTTTGCGTCAATGCCGATGTCTGGGGAAAGACGAAAGGCAGTTTTACGGTCAAGGATATCATGGCCATCAAGAGCGACTGTTCCGTGGAAGGCGAACTCAAGGTCCGCAAACTGATTGTCGAGTTGGGTGCCTCGTTCAACGGCACCTGCAAGATGATAACGGAGCAGGAATACGACAAGGCTGCCGCCGAAATGTCGAAGGATTCACAGATCCCCATGCCTCAGGCCCAGCCCGCAAAATCCAAATAAAAAAGGGTAAGCTGAATACATCGCACCGCTACAACCGCATACCCTTGCTACCTTCCGGTCCTGGGGGATTCTGCAGGAGCTGGTCGTGTATGACTTACCCGACTGCAAATATAGTTCTTTTTTCGGGATTGCAAAAATAAATTCGGCACTGACAGTACGTGCAGGTCTATTTCAGGCTGTCGAAAATGAACGGCAGGAGATCGTCCACTTTCTCGAATACGAGAATTTTCCTGCTTCCGGCCAATATGATTTTCATATTGCGCCCTGTCAGGGTCTGGTATTCGGCCATTACCTGGCGGCATGCTCCGCACGGGGCCGCCGGGGATTCGCAGAATTTTCCGTCCTGTCTGGCAACGATGGCGATGGCTTCCATCGGCACTCCCGGGAAGCTGGCATTGGCATAGAACATTGCGGTCCTTTCAGCGCAAAGCCCGGACGGATAGGCGATGTTCTCCTGGTTGGCTCCGCTGACTATCTTTCCGTTGCCCAACCTTACGGCCGCACCTACCTGGAATTTCGAGTAGGGAGAATACGAATTGGCGGTGGCATCGGAAGCCGCTGCGACCAATTCCCTGTCGCATTCCTGCAGTTCATCCGGACTGCCGTATTCTTCATATTTGATGTTGATTTCCTTATGTGCCATAACCGTGTTTTCAGTGCGCAGTCGAATACGCATTGTCAAATATATGAAAATTTTGGATTAAAATGAAAGTCTGTATAGGATTGTCGGGCGGAGTGGACTCCAGCGTTGCCGCATTGCTGCTGAAAAGGGCCGGCTACGATGTTTTCGCGCTTTTCATGCAGAACTGGCACGATACTGCCGGCACATTGCACGGTGACTGCGAATGGGAGGAGGACCGCTTCGTGGCCGAGATGGTGGCGAGAAAAATAGGTATTCCATTCTATTTCGTGGACTTGAGCACGGAATACCGCAAACGTGTCGTCGACTACATGTTCGACGAATATTCCAGGGGCCGTACACCGAATCCGGACGTGCTTTGCAACAGGGAGATAAAGTTTGACGCCTTTATGAAATGCGCGGAAAAGCTGGGAGCGGATTATGTGGCTACCGGGCATTATTGCCGCAAGGACGAGATCCCCGGACCGGACGGCAGACCCGTGTACCGCATTTTTGCCGGGTCCGACCAGAACAAGGACCAGAGTTATTTCCTTTGTCAGCTCACGCAGGAGCAGCTTTCGCGCGCGCTTTTCCCGATCGGCGGCCTGACCAAACCGGAGGTCAGGAAGATAGCTTTGGAAGCAGATTTGCCGTCGGCGGAAAAAAAGGATTCGCAAGGCATCTGTTTCGTCGGGAAAGTGGATCTGCCTGTTTTTCTCCAGCAGAAGCTCAAGCCAGTGGAAGGAGATGTGGTCGAGGTGTATGATGCCTATTTCCGGGACAATGAGCATTATCATTATATCGAAAGGACTTTGCAGGGACTCCGGCGCGACGGGGAAAGCGCTCCCGTAGAAATGGTCACATCCTATATTTCCGAAACCAAATCCTTGAAAATCAATGATCCCGAAAGGGATAAGGCCGTCATGGGGAATCCGGACAATGAAGGGGGCTGTTCCACCCACGGAATTTTCGACAAAAAAAAGATAGCCTCGCTTTCGGATGATGATATTGCCCGGCTATCGGAGCCGGTGCAATACGATATTTCCTTCGAGACCGAAATTTACCGCTCGGGAAAAAAACATGCAAGGAAGGTCAGGTACAGGCCCAATCCCTACGGGAAAATAATAGGAAAGCATGACGGCGCCCAGTTCTATACCATAGGCCAGAGAAAGGGGCTGAATATCGGCGGACACAAGGACAGCCTTTTTGTCATATCTACCGACATTGATACCAATACAATATATACGGGTGAAGGCCATACCCACAAAGGACTTTCCAGAAGCTGCCTGCGGATTCTTCCCGAAGACATTCACTGGATACGCGAAGATATTCCCATGCGTCCCGGCGACATCCGCAGATACCGCGTCCGGATACGTTATCGCCAGCCTTTGCAGGATGCTACGCTCATAATGCGTTCCAACGGGCTTTTCATTCTTTTCGACGAGCCTCAGCGGGGAATAACGCCGGGGCAGTTTGCGGTTTGGTATGACGGGGAGGAGATGACAGGGTCCGGCGTCATCAGTGCGTAATCCGGCGCGCCAGAGCGGGTCTCAGTCCTGGTGCAGTGAAAGGGCTGCGGAACGGCCGGCGAGAAAACCTGTGGAAAATGCGGACTGAAGATTGTACCCGCCCGTGTCCCCGTCGATGTCGAGAACTTCACCGGCGAAATACAGTCCCTGGACCAGCCTGGATTCCATGGTTTTGGGAAAGACTTCATCCGTGGCGACTCCGCCGGCAGTCACGACGCAACGTTCATAGCCTACATACCCCGATATGGGGAATTTCCAGTCTTTCAGCAGACCGGCGAGATTGTCCGCACAGGCATTCCGGTTGCTTTTCATGAATCCGTCCGTGAGCGTACCGGGCATCAGTTTCCCGAGCAGCACCCGGAACTTTTCATGCTCGCCTTTGCCCCGGCTCCTGGGATCCTGTTCTATGGCACGGACCAGCCCCGCTATCCTGTCTGCCAGTGCGCCGGTGTCGACAGCCGGTTTGAGATCTATCGAAAATTCCACTTTCGAGCCGTTTGTCATGGCTTTCACGCATTTTCTGCTGACCATGAATCCGACAGGCCCCTCGATGCCTCCGTCTGTAAAATCGATATCCCCGAATTCTTCGGCAGCCACGGTCCCGTCTATCGTTACCGTCAGGGAAATATTTTTCAGGCTGTTTCCGGCAAGGGCCTTGCCGAGCGCGGATAAAGGCGTCCCCCTGTCTATATGTCCTGATGACGGGACTTTCCCTCCAGGTATCTTGTATCCGGCCGGGACCAGTGCTGTCAGGGACGGAAAACATGGTCTGACCTTGTGCCCGAATTCCTCCGCCCATCCATATCCGTCTCCTGTCGAGCCGGTGGCAGGGTAGGAAAGTCCTCCGGTGGCTATGACCAACTTTTTCGCCATGACTGTTGTCCCGGATGAAGTCCGGACATAAAAACCTCCGTCATCCGCGGCTACACCGGCAATTTCCTCTCCGGTCAGAAGTCTTGCTCCGGCATCCCTTGCTTTCCTGCACAAGGTATCCACCACATCCATGGCCCTGTATGAGGCCGGGAACACCCTGTCTCCTCTTTCCGTGACGGTGGGCAGTCCGCTCCCGTTCAGGAAACTTATCATGGCTTCGGGAGAGAATTCATGGAAGGCTGTCTTGAGAAAATCCGCTTTCGGGTGGATGTGGCGCGAAAAGTCCTGCCATCTTTTCAGATTCGTGATGTTGCACCGCCCTTTCCCGCTGATCATTATCTTTCGGCCGGGTCTCGGCATCTTTTCCAGGATGGTCACGGAGGCATTTCCATTGCCCGAAGCGGCACCTATTGCGGCCATCATGCCTGCCGCACCTCCTCCTGCTATCAATATGTCTGTATTCATCTGTTTCAAAGCGGTTTCCTGTTCATGACCCGGATCTGTCCGTACCTGCGGCAAGCCTGTTTTTTCGAAAAAAATCGTCCGGGATTTCCAAAATTTTCAAAACAGTTTCGAAAATCAAAAAAATGTCTTATTTTTGCAGTCCCTTTCGGAAACGGAAGGAGAATTCAAGGCCACTTTAGCTCAGTCGGTAGAGCAACGCATTCGTAACGCGTAGGTCGTGGGTTCGAATCCCATGAGTGGCTCACCTTATAAGTGAAAGATCGAAAAGCCGGTTTCCGCAGAATTCTGCGCTGATTCCGGCTTTTTTTTCATCAGCGGACATCAGCTCCGCCGGTCCGGCTAGTTCCACCGCCACTATGTCGCCAATCCTCTGGCTGACACATGCCGAAGCCTCTGAGAGGCTGTCTTCAATCAGTTCCGTGAAACGGATGCTCCCGTCAGTGGAAAACAATACTTCATCTCCCTTTCTGAACATGAAACCGCTTCCGCCGGCGTCCATCACGTCTGGAAGATACAGCGGAAAGGGGAGTATGGAACTGTGGTCGAGTACGGATGCCGATGCGACGCTTTCCGGTTTCCCGGTATTGAGCAGATTCCCGGGATACAGCAGGATGCCGAAATTGGCCCCGTCATAGTATCTGCCGGCGAATTTGCGGCCTATGCATTTCCCCGCCCTTGATATTCTGGCGAAAACGACGGGGGCATACCACATGGAATCAACAAAATCGGGAAAGAAAAAATCCCTGCTTTCCCTTTCCCATGTAGTGTCCGGACGGCAGACGAAAGTGCCGGTGCCGTGCAGTCTGACAGTGATGTTCATCAGAATATTACCGGTTTGTGCGGGCCTGTGCCGCCGGTCTCAGAACAGACGTCCTGAGCCGGAGCCCCATTTTTCCGCAAGCGAACTTACCGACTTCTCGAGTTCCTTATCCGTGAGCTTCTTCTGGGCGGCCTTCCTGGCTTCTGCTTTTTCCGCCTCGAACTGGCGTCTCAGGAGCGTGAACTGCTGTTTCGTGTCGAGAGTGAATTCTCCGTTCTCCACCCAGCTGAAATACGACGGCTCGGTTTCGTACACTTCCCGGGCGGTCTTTCCGCGATGCTTGCCGAAGTTTATGACAACCTCTTTCCTGTCGTTGAATACAAGACGGCCGGCATAGTCGACTATTTTCATCCTTTCCGAAAAGTTCGCCAGGAAATTCACGTCGTTTTTCAACTGGTCAGGATACCTGTCCAACTGCGCTTTCAGCACTTCGTATGTAGCCATGGTATCGGCTTCCGCGGAGTGTGCCTTTTCCAGGTCCTTGTCGCAGTAGAACTTGTATGCGGCCTTGAGGTTGCGCGGCTCGAGCTGGTGGTAAATATTCTGGACATCCACCATTTTCATCTTGTGCAGGTCAATGCGGATAGCCTTGTTCTTGTATTTTCTCACCCTTTCAAGCTCTTCGGCAAGCATCGGCAAATCGAACTTGTTCGAGTTGAAACCGGCGAGGTCGGCTCCGTCGAGCCAGTCCTGCACCTCGTCCACTATTTCCCAGAAACATTTTTCGCCGACGAGATCTTCATCCTTGATTCCATGCACTTCCATGGCGCTCGGATTGATTTTTCTCTGGCAGTTCCCGACATAGTCCCACGGACGCACCCTCCATGTACGGATGTCGACATTGCTGCCGGGGCTTATTTTTACAAAACTAAGTTCGATGATGGCATCGGTCGCAATATTCAATCCGGTACTTTCGATATCGAAGAAAAGTATCGGCCTTTCAAGATTCAATTCCATATCCTCAGGCTATGCTTGGCATCAGGATTCCACAAATTTTTCCGCTTTCCTCCTCTTCTTCCGAAGGTACGAGTACCGCCGGTCTTGCCCCGTCGGCGAACTTGATCACTATTTCGCTGCAGTCGATATTGCTCAGAATCTCGATGAGGAACGTAGACTTGAAGCCTATGCTCAGGTCTTCTCCGTCGTACTCGCAAGGCAGTTTCTCGTATGCCGCTAAGGAGAAGCCCAGGTCCTGGGCCGTGATTTCTATGGAGTTGGCCGTGAGATTCAGCTTTATGTGGTTCGAGCCCTTGTTCGCGCAGACGGATACCCTGCGGACCGAATTCAGAAGCTGGAGCCTGTCTATTTTCATGATGTTGCTGTTACTCTGCGGTATGACATCCCTGTAACGGGGATATTTGCCTATGACGAGCCGGCATGTCACAATGGTGTTGTCGAAACGGAATACGGCATTTTTCGAGTCAAACGATATTTCGACGTTTTCGGTGTTCTTTCCGATGATGCTCCTCAATATGGCCGCCGGTTTTTTATGCAGGATGAAGGATGCCTTTTCCGAGGCATTCACGCCGGAGGTCGTGTAGCATACCAGTTTGTGCGCATCCGAAGCTACCAAAGTGGTGGAGTCCGTGTCGATGTCGAAGAATATTCCGTTCATCGTAGGCCTGATTTCATCGTCCGCCGTAGCGTATATGGTGGATGCTATGCCTTCCACGAGCTCCTGCGCCGGAAAATTCAGGGTCACTGCCGAATCGTCCGCAGATGCGAATGCCGGATAGTCCGAGGCCGGGAAATACGGGAGAGTGGAAGCTCCGCTCGCCCAGCCGAACTCGAACGAGGTGTCATTGAGCGTCTTGATGGACAGCGGCTGGTCCGGCAGCTCTTTCAGCAGGTCCATGAGGTGTTTGGCCGGAACGGCTATCTGGCCTTCTTCCTCGGCGCTTTCTACTTCTATGCTTGTCCGCATCGTCAGTTCCGAATCGGATGCGGTAATTTCCAGAGTATTGTCTTTCAGGTTGAAAAGGAAGTTCTCGAGAATCGGGAGGGCAGATTTGGCCGGTATGGCCTTGGCTACTGTCATGATTCCTTTCAACAGTTCCGAGCTTGAAATAACTAACTTCATAAGATTCGTCCGTATAATTCCAAAATAACCCAACAAAAGTAAGAAAAATTTGCCGGATTATGGCATATTATTTGATTTTTTCCGCAGCCCGAAATCATGTATGTTGAAAATTTAATTTGTACACATATGAAAAAAGGTGTTTTAATCGTTTTGCTGTCTGCTCTCGTAGGAGGTTTGACGGCATTTGCAGTGGTCAAGAATACGGACATGTCCGAGAAAATGACCGTAGTGTCGACGGATGGAAGCCAGTACAGGACTGTCAATTTGTCATTGTCAGACTATCCTGACTTTACATATGCCGCGGAATCTGCCGTGGATGCGGTAGTGTACGTGAAGGTCGTGGCGAAGGATGTCACGATCGGAGCCCCGAATTCCATATTCGATTTCTTCTTCGGCTATGGCGGAACTCCTCAGGAAAGGGAGAAAGTGGGCAGCGGCTCAGGCGTCATCATCCGTCCTGACGGATACATAGTGACCAACAACCATGTGGTGGAGGGCGCTACCGACATCCAGGTGACGCTGAACAACAACAAGACTTTCGACGCGAAACTGATAGGTACTGACCCTGCTACCGATGTGGCTATCATCAAGATAGAGGCGGAAGGCCTGCCGGTCATCCCATTCGGGGATTCCGACAAGCTGCGGCTTGGCGAATGGGTGCTGGCCATCGGCAGCCCTTATGACCTGCGTTCGACCATCACGGCCGGCATAGTGAGTGCGAAGGGCCGTTCCATGCCGAACTATGACGGCGAATTCAAGATAGAGTCCTTTATCCAGACGGATGCTGCGGTGAATCCGGGCAACAGCGGCGGAGCCCTCGTGGACAAGAAGGGCAACCTCGTGGGAGTGAATACCGCCATTATTTCCCAGACGGGCTCCTACACGGGCTATTCGTTCGCCATTCCTTCGAACATGGTAAAGAAAGTCGCTGAAGACCTTATCGATTTCGGAAGCGTGAAACGGGCCGTTCTCGGCATCACCATGCAGCCGATAACCGACAAAATTTACAAAGAATTGAAACTTTCCTCATTTGACGGCGTATATATTACTGAGGTTTTGAGCGGAAGCGCCGCGGATCAGGCCGGAGTAAAGAAAGGCGATATCCTGATTGCAGTCGATTCCATCAAGGTCAGGAATGCTGCCGCGGTGCAGGAAGCGGTGAACAGTTTCCGCCCGGGTGACGAGGCTGAACTGACAGTGATCAGGGACGGCAAGGAGAAAGTCCTGGATGTCAAGTTCAAGAGTACGATGGTGGACAACGGCTCCGTGGATGAGGAAGGTGCAGTGGCATTCTATGGCGCAAAGCTCAAGGAGGCCGGCAAGGACAAGCTGGAGGCGCTGAATCTTGACAGGGGTGTGGAGATTGTCTCCGTAGGTCCGGGAAAGATAATGGATGCCGGAGTGCCGGAAGGATTCGTCATACTGTATGTAAACGACCAGCCTGTAAGCAAGCCTCAGGACGTTATGAATATTGTGAAGAAGTCGAAGAGGGCTGTTTTCATCGAGGGTGTGACATCTTACGGTAAACCGTCATATTTCGGCTTCGGAGTTGAATAGGCGGCGGACGCGGAGACAGCGGGTTTCGTCGTAAGACGTTAGTTATTATGAGACAGCTTAAAATTACGAAATCGATTACTAACCGTGAGAGTGCTTCTCTTGACAAGTATCTGCAGGAAATCGGCAGGGAGGAGCTTATCACCGTAGAGGATGAAGTGGAACTTGCCCAGAGAATCCGCAAGGGCGACCAGGCGGCTCTCGAGAAACTGACCAGGGCCAACCTGAGATTCGTGGTCTCGGTGGCAAAGCAATATCAGAACCAGGGCCTCAGCCTTCCGGACCTTATAAACGAAGGCAACCTCGGCCTGATAAAGGCAGCTGAAAAATTCGACGAGACGAGGGGATTCAAGTTCATTTCCTATGCGGTGTGGTGGATAAGGCAGTCCATACTCCAGGCTCTTGCGGAGCAGTCGAGAATCGTAAGGCTTCCGCTGAATCAGGTCGGCTCGCTGAACAAGATAAACAAGGCTCTGTCGAAATTCGAACAGGAAAACGAAAGGATGCCGTCCAACGAGGAACTGTCGGAGATGATAGATGTCCCGAAGGACAAAATCGCGGATACCTTAAGGGTATCCGGCAGACATGTGTCGGTGGATGCGCCTTTCGTTGAGGGTGAGGACAACAGCCTGCTGGACATCCTCGTGAACAATGATTCTCCGAGTGCCGACAGGGGATTGGTAAACGAATCTCTGAACAAGGAAATCGAGAGGGCGCTGTCCACGCTTGCTCCGAGGGAAAGGGAAATCGTAAAGTCCTTTTTCGGGATAGGCTGCCAGGAGATGACTCTCGAGGAAATAGGCGAACGCTTCGGCCTGACCCGCGAGCGTGTCCGTCAGATCAAGGAGAAAGCCATCAGGCGTCTGAGGAGCAATTCCAGAAGCAAACTGCTGAAAAGCTACCTCGGCTGAGCCCCGGAGAAACGAATCTACGAACATACACGCTTATGAGTCCAGATAAATTTATCATAGAAAAATCAAGGGAAGCAGTCTCGTCGTTGTACGGGGCTGCTTTGCCGGATACGATGTTCCAGGTCCAGGTTACGAGAAAGGAATTCGAAGGGGATTACACCTTGGTGGTGTTTCCCCTTTTGAAGGTTTCAAGGCTTGCTCCTGACGCTACCGCCGCAGCGATAGGCGGCTGGCTGAAAGAAAATACGGCGGAAATTGCCGGATACAATGTCGTAAAGGGCTTTCTGAATATTTCATTTTCGCCGGTATATTGGAACAGGCTGTTCGCATCCATATTGTCCGACGGCAGTTTCGGACAGCTTCCGTCCACCGGCAAGACCATCATGGTGGAGTTTTCATCGCCGAATACCAACAAGCCTCTGCATCTGGGGCACATACGTAATATCCTTCTCGGATGGTCAGTGTCAAGGCTTCTCGAGGCCAACGGCCATAAGGTGATGAAAGTCAATCTCGTGAACGACAGGGGCATCCATATCTGCAAGTCCATGCTGGCATGGCTGAAGACGGCGGACGGACAGACGCCGGAGTCTTCCGGAAAGAAGGGAGACCATCTTGTCGGAGACTGCTACGTGGCGTTCAACGACATGTACAAGAAGGAGGTGAAGGAGCTTGTTGCGGGAGGCATGTCCGAGGAAGAGGCGGAGAAGAATGCCCCGAGCCTGAAAGAGGCTCAGGAGATGCTGCTCAAATGGGAGCAGGGAGACGCCGGAGTGGTGGCCTTGTGGAAAAAGATGAATTCCTGGGTCTATGCCGGATTCGACAAGACATACGAGGATCTGGGAATATCCTTTGACCGGACTTATTACGAATCACAGACTTATCTTCTCGGAAAGGCGCTGGTGCAGAAAGGTCTGGATATGGGGATTTTCGAAAGGGATCCGGACGGCTCCGTGTGGTGCGACCTGACATCGGACGGCCTGGACAGGAAACTCCTGCTCAGGGGGGACGGTACTTCCGTGTACATGACGCAGGATCTCGGTACCGCAGAGCAGAGGTTCAGCGAGTACAATCTGGATGAACACATATATGTGGTGGGAAATGAGCAGAACTACCACTTCCAGGTCCTGAAACTCATCCTGAAGAAGCTCGGTTTCGCATGGTCAGACAACATCTACCATCTTTCCTACGGAATGGTGGAACTGCCGGAGGGCAAGATGAAGTCGAGGGAAGGCACCGTAGTGGATGCCGACGATCTTCTCGAAAAGATGTACAATACGGCGAAAGAGACCTCTCTCGAACTCGGGAAAATAGACAATATGACCGAAGCCGAGCAGCATGAACTTTTCCGCAAGCTGAGCCTCGGAGCGCTGAAGTACTTCATCATCAAGGTGGATCCGAAGAAAACCATGCTTTTCGATCCGAAGGAATCGATAGATTTCAACGGAAATACCGGACCGTTCATACAGTACACGCATGCGAGGATAAAATCAATTCTCAGGAAAGCTGCGGGGCGCGGCATTTCTTTCGGAGCCGATGCCGTCAGGGATGACATTGCCTTGTCCGCAAAGGAAATCCGGCTCATAAAGATTATAGACATGTATCCGGGCAAGATAGCTGAGGGCGGCCAGGCCCATTCACCGGCCGTCATTGCCAACTATGCCTATGACCTGGCGAAAGAATTCAACCAGTACTACCATGATACTCCGGTCCTCAGGGAAGAGGACGAGGCCCTGCTCAAGTACAGGCTTGCCCTGCTTTCCATGATAGCGGAAGTTCTGGTAAAGGCTATGGATATCCTCGGAATCCAGCTGCCTGAAAGGATGTAGAAAACTGTTTTGAAATCCGTATGGCGGATGTTTGCATGATACCGACTTCGGTAAGGGAAGTCGAAAATTTAGGGTGGGACTATGTCGATGTCATCATTTTTACGGGTGATGCGTTCATAGACCACCCTTCTTTCGGTACTGCCGTCATTGCAAGGTACTTGCAGAAACACGGCTACCGCGTGGCCGTCGTACCTCAGCCGAACTGGAGGGACGATCTGCGCGATTTCAGGAAACTCGGCCGTCCCCGCCTTTATTTCGGAGTAAATTCCGGAGCCATGGATTCCATGGTGAATCATTATACGGCTTCCAAGCGGCTCAGAAGCAATGACGCATATACTCCGATGGGAAAGGCCGGACAGCGCCCGGACTATGCTGTGACCGTATATACCCGCATCCTGAAAAGACTGTATCCGGACATACCGGTGATTATCGGCGGCATCGAGGCATCATTGAGACGGCTCACCCATTATGACTACTGGAAAGACTGCCTGCTGCCTTCCGTCTTAGTGGATAGCGGGGCGGATTACCTGTCATACGGCATGGGGGAAAGGACCATGCTCGAGCTTACGAAGGCCATCGAGGCCGGAAGAAATGCTTCTGACATCCGGAAAATACCGCAGATAGCCTTTTATATGACGGGAAGAAACCATGCAGGAGATGCCGTCATGCTTCATTCGTATGAAAGGTGCGTGGCGGACAAGAAGGCTTTCGCGGAGAATTTCCATATTATCGAGACTTCGGCCAACATGCTGTCTCCCAAGGTGCTGATAGAGCCGTGCAACGGAGGCTACGTCAGGGTCAATCCTCCCTGGCCTCCTGCAGGGGAAGATGAAATGGATTCTTTCTGGGACCTGCCTTTTACCAAACTGCCGCATCCGCGCTACAAGGGCAAACATATCCCCGCGTATGAAATGATAAAATTTTCCATAAATACGCACCGCGGATGTTTCGGAGGCTGCAATTTCTGCACTATTGCAGCGCATCAGGGCAAATTCATCCAGTGCCGGTCGGAAAAGTCGATTCTCAGGGAGATTGAAATGCTGAAAAGCCTGCCGGGCTTTGCGGGCAATATTTCGGATGTAGGGGCGCCTACGGCGAACATGTACGGCATGGGAGGGAAAAACCGGGAACTTTGTTCAAGGTGCATGAGAAAATCATGTCTTTATCCCGCTCCGTGCCGGAATCTGGACCGTTCGCATGAGCGGCTGCTGAAACTGTACGCCTCAATTTCCAGAATCAAGGGGATCCGGCATTTCTACATAGGCAGCGGCATCCGTTACGACCTTTTTCTCGATGAGAAAGGTTTTGTGGACGAGTCGTCCTATCCGTATCTGAAAGAACTGATTCTCGAACATACGTCTGGAATATTGAAAGTGGCTCCGGAGCATACCGAAGACAGCGTGCTGAAACTGATGGCCAAGCCGCCGTTCAGCCTTTTCGCACGCCTGCGCCGGGAATTCGATGCCATTGTCCGCAAGGCGGACAAGCACTGTCTGCTCATCCCTTATTTTATCTCGGGACATCCTGGCTGCGGCATCAGGGAGATGAAAAAGCTGTCCGAAAACCCTGTGCTCAGGGGGATCCGGACCGAACAGGTGCAGGATTTCACTCCGACACCGATGACTACATCTTCGGTCATGTTCTATACCGGAATCGACCCAAGGACGATGCAGAAAGTTTTCGTCGAGCGCGATATCGAAAGGAAGAGGCAGCAGAAGTCATACTTCTTCAGAAGATAGTTCTTCAGGAGATAGCGGCCGGGGCTGAAATGACTTCTGCAAAAAACTGAAAATATTTTTCCCGATTACGAAATAATGTTCTATAATTGCACAGTAAATCTGAACAAAAAAGAAAAGAAATATGGAACAGGCTAATCAGAAGAAGAGAGCTGTTGTCAGTTATGAGAATATGTCGGAAGAGTTGGCTGCAGCGTTTGCGGAAAAATATCCCAAGGGCTTCTCGGATTATCTCCCGGACCTTTTGAAATATGACAAGCCGGACGGCACATCCTTTTATGCCGTGACCGTGGAAATCCCGTCGGCAATATATCTCGTGAAAATAAAGATCAAGACGGATGACGCCGAGGACATCGAGAGATGGCTTGACGGTGACGATGACGAGGATTCCGTAGCGGAAAACGGTCCGGAGAGCGGAGATCTTCCTGATGACAACATATCGCAGTATGCATCATCCGATGATGATGTGTCGGATTCGGATCTTGATTAGAAAACACCTTGAAAACGGATAGGAGGACCGGTCATTTCTTCGCCTTCATACGGCGCGTCCTGCAGAAAATGTCGGAAAGGGATCAGGTGCTGGTCCTGTCGCTTTTCGTGGGCATTTCCTGCGGTCTTGCATCGGTGCTCCTGAAAGTGCTGATAGAACTCCTGCATTCCGCCCTGACGAGCTGGTTCGACGGCTCGGCGCAGTATAACGTCCTTTACCTACTCTATCCCGGAATCGGAATGCTTCTGTCCATGCTTTTCGTCCGCCATGTCATCAGGGACGATATCGGGCACGGAGTGACAAAGGTCCTTCTGGCAGTATCGAAAAACGAATCCAAGATCAGGCCCCACAACATGTGGTCCTCGATAGCGGCGAGCTCCGTGACGATAGGATTCGGAGGCTCTGTCGGGGCGGAGGCTCCGATAGTATATACGGGTGCGGCCATCGGCTCCAATATAGGGCGGAAGATGGGGCTTTCCTACAAGAACATTACGATACTGCTCGGATGCGGAGCGGCCGGAGCCGTGGCCGGCATTTTCAAGGCTCCACTTGCGGGCGTGCTGTTCACTCTCGAGATTCTACTTTTCAATATCTCGATGTTCTCCATACTGCCGCTGCTCCTTTCCACGGTATCGGCGACGGTCGTATCCTATGTCTTTCTCGGGGATTCCCTTCCGTTCGAGTGTGCGCTTTCACCGTTCACCATGCGGAATATCCCGTTCTATATCATCCTCGGCCTGTTCTGTGCCGCATGTTCGGTATATTTTACCAGGACGACGCTTTGGCTTGAGGACAAGATCAAGTCCATCAACGGACCGTACAGGAGGTGGCTCATATCCGCGGTATGCCTGGGCCTGCTCATTTTCCTTTTCCCTCCGCTTTACGGTGAAGGATACGATTCCCTTTCAGTGCTTCTCAACGGTGGTGAGATAGCGTTCCCTACACGGACCGTCCTCGGTTTTTTCATGAATTCGGCATGGACGATTCCGGTATTTTTTCTGCTAATCATGCTCCTGAAAGTGTTCTCGATGTCATTTACGAATGCGGGGGGCGGTGTCGGAGGTACTTTCGGTCCTACGCTTTTCGTGGGGGCCGTGGCTGGTTTCGTGTTGTCCCGCACCGTTAATCTTGTTTTCGAGGGTACGGGCATAGCGGTCCCGGAGCAGAATTCCGTCCTTGTGGGGATGGCCGGACTCATGGCCGGGGTCATGCAGGCTCCGATGACTGCCATTTTCCTTATCGCCGAAATTTCCGGAGGGTACGATCTGCTGATTCCCCTTATCCTGACTTCTACCATATCGTTCGGAGCCACGAGGGTTGTGGAGCAATATTCCATATACACGAAGCGTATCGCCAACAGGGGTGAACTTCTGACTCATGACAGCGACCAGGCTGTGCTCACCCTGCTGAAAACATCCGACCTTATAGAGTCCGACTTCACTCCTGTCAAGATAGACGCCACGCTCGGAGAACTCGTGGAGGCCGTTTCCGTCTCTTCAAGAAATATTTTCCCGGTCCTCGACAGCCGGAAGCATTTCCAGGGCTATGTGTCGCTGGAGGATATACGCAGGGACATGTTCAAGAAGGAGCTGTACGACAAGATGTACGTGTACAATTACATGAAATCTTCTCCGGCCTATGTGTATGCCGACGAGAAGATGGACAGCGTGATGCACAAGTTCGAGAAAACGGATGCCTGGAACCTGCCGGTCGTGGACCGATACAGGACTTATATCGGCTTCGTTTCCAAGTCGAAGATATTTTCCGCTTACCGCAATCAGCTGAGAGAAGTTTCCCATGACTGAGGACGTAGGCACCGCATAATCGACAACATATGAAGCAATTGTATGTCAAGACAATAGCCAAAAGACTGAATATCAAGGAATGGCAGGTGGAGAACTGTGTCAGGCTCTTCGAGGACGGAGCTACGATACCGTTTATCAGCCGTTACAGGAAAGAGCGCAGCGGAGGCCTGGATGAAGTGGCCGTGGCCGAGATAAAGCACTGGATGGAAGTGTACACGGACATGGACAAGCGCAAGGAGCATATTCTCGGCACTATCGGTGAAGCCGGAAAACTGACTCCGGAGC
>CALUQC010000068.1 GCA_944322805.1 uncultured Bacteroidales bacterium
CATCTGAACAACCCGATGATGGAGCGCATCTGCGAACTGAAAGAAAGGAACTACAGGGACAAGGACGAGTTCGATTATGCTCCGCAGGACTATGCCGATGCCATCGACTCATACGACAAGGTACTGGAAATCACCGGAGGAATCACCGACGAAGTCATAGCCGCCAATGCTGAAAGCGTGGATCTCGAAGGTCCGCACTGTGCAAACGGCCGCGTGGAATATGCGGGCGGCACAAAGGTGAATATGAATGCCATGGTCAAGGCCGGACTCAACGGCATGACCATGCCGCGCCGTTTCGGCGGACTGAATTTCCCTATCACACCTTATACGATGTGTGCGGAAATCGTCGCTGCCGCCGATGCAGGCTTCAGCAACATATGGTCATTGCAGGACTGCATCGAAACCCTTTACGAATTCGGGAACGAGGACCAGCACAGCCGTTTCATCCCGCGCATATGTGCCGGCGAAACCATGTCCATGGACCTGACCGAGCCTGATGCCGGCTCCGATCTCCAGAGCGTTATGCTCAAGGCCACGTTCGACGAGGCTGCCAACTGCTGGAGACTGAACGGCGTGAAACGTTTCATCACCAACGGAGATGCGGATCTGCACCTCGTGCTGGCTCGTTCAGAAGAAGGCACGAAGGACGGACGCGGACTTTCGATGTTCATCTATGACAAGAGGGACGGAGGCGTAGACGTTCGCCGCATCGAGAACAAGTTGGGCATTCACGGCTCCCCTACCTGCGAGTTAGTCTACAAGAATGCCAGGGCCGAACTTTGCGGAGAACGCAGGTTAGGACTCATCAAGTATGTGATGGCACTCATGAACGGCGCCCGTCTCGGTATCGCTGCACAGAGTGTCGGTCTAAGCCAGGCTGCCTACAATGAAGCCCTTGCATATGCCAGGGACCGCAAGCAATTCGGCAAGGCCATCATAGAATTCCCTGCCGTATATGACCTGCTTTCCACCATCAAGGCAAAATTGGATGCCGGCCGCGCCCTGCTTTACCAGACTTCACGCTATGTGGACATATACAAGGCTTTGGACGACATCTCACGTGAGCGCAAACTTACCCCGGAGGAGCGTCAGGAGCAGAAGAAATACTCGAGACTGGCCGATGCCTTCACACCTTTGGCCAAGGGCATGAATTCCGAATATGCAAACCAGAACGCATATGACTGCATCCAGATTCATGGAGGAAGCGGATTCATGCTTGAGTATGCCTGCCAGCGTATTTACAGGGATGCGCGCATCACCAGCATCTACGAGGGTACTACCCAGCTCCAGGTGGTGGCAGCCATCCGGTATGTCACCAACGGCTCTTATCTTGCCACATTGAGGGAGTTCGAGCAGGTAGCATGTACGGATGAAATGAAGCCGCTCATGGAGCGCGTCAAGGCCATGACCGACAAATTCGAGGCATGTACGAATCTCGTGAAGGAGTCGGGAGACCAGGAGCTGCACGACCTTATGGCACGTCACCTTTACGAAATGGCTGCGGACTGCGTCATGTCGCACCTTATCATTCAGGATGCCACCCGTGCACCGGAACTGTTCTCCCAGTCCGCCAAGGTGTACGTAAACTATGCAGAAGCCGAAGTAGAGAAGCACAATGCTTTCGTAAGCAGGTTCGACAAGGAGAATATCGGCTGCTACAGAAAATAGCAGAATATTTTTTATTTTTGTAAACATATTGTCAGGCATCCCCTGACAATATGTTTATTTTTATTAAACCACATTATCATTCAGTCTTTTATGAAAAAAATTCTTATCGCAGCTGCATTGCTCATCTGCATGTCGGCCGTTGCACAGACCAAGCCCGAATATGTCTATACCGAGGCTTCCGAACTGAATCTCATCGGCAAACTTTTCGAAGATACCCCGAATCCGTACCACAGGGTGGACACATGCAAGTTCAAAGGTTTCACCCGCGGAGAAAACGATCAGGTCAGGAGTTCTGCCGGATTAGCCGTTCTTTTCAAGACGGACTCGAAAAGCATCGTGATAAAAAGCGAATTCGGTTTTCACAGCAACGGAACGAATACCATGGGCGTAGCGCTGCGTGGCTATGACTTATACATCAAAAAAGACGGAGAATGGCTTTATGCTGCATCGAGGGCCGCAAATCCTGGCAGCGACAGACCGCTCGACCTGATAAACGGCATGGACGGTACTATGAAGGAGTGCATGCTGTATCTGCCCATGTACAGCGAAATGTATTCTGTACAGATAGGTGTGGAAAAAGGGGCTTCCATCGAGAGTCTGGAATCTCCGTTCCGTCACAGAATCGCCATTTTCGGGTCCAGCTTCACCCAGGGCATCAGCGTTTCGCGTTCCGGCATGTCTTATCCGATGCAGTTCATGCGTCATACGGGACTGCAGATTCTGAGTTTGGGATGCAGCGGGAACTGCAAGATGCAGCCATATTTTGCCGATGTTCTGGCAGCAGCCGACGTAGATGCCATGATTTTCGATGCTTTTTCGAACCCTAACGCTCAGATGATAGAAGAACGGCTGTTCCCTTTCATCGAAAGGATCCAGAAGGCTCATCCTGACATACCTCTTATTTTCATGCAGACCATCTACCGCGAAGGCCGGAATTTCAACGTCAACTATGACCGCAACGAACAGGCAAAAATGGATATGGCCGAAAAACTGATGAAAGAGGCAGTCGAAAAATACGACAATGTGTATTTCGTAGTTCCGAACACCGGAAAGGAAGCGCGCGAAACATCAGTGGACGGTACGCATCCATCCGACATGGGCTACTTGGGCTGGGCCCGTTCCATAGAAAAACCGATTCAGAAAATCCTGAAGAAATACGGACTGGACTAACGGACGCCACTGCCGCATTACCGATATCAAAAGGGCTGACCTCACGGTCAAGCCCTTTTTTAGTACGAAAAAAAAGACAGCCCTGATGAGCTGTCTTCTGGATAGTAGGTCACGCAATAGAATTATCTAACAAGTTCATTGCAGGCTTCATCAAAATAGTAGAGTTTGCAAAGACTTCTGCTCAGTCTACTGCTTGAAGTAACAATCATTTGCCCTCTGTTGCTTATATAGTAGTGTAATAAAAACCGATGGGATAGGTAGAGGCCGTTATCGGCATCGGGTCAAATCAATCAGGCAGTTCCCTAATACCGTCTGAAATGGCATCTTACCCGTTCAATCTTGCCGAATCTTTTGCGCTTATACGCTTTGACTCTGACAAGCCTGACAATCTCCACCCTGATGGAAACTATCACGAGTCTGCAATATGTTCTCTTTTTCATTATAGAATTTTTACTTTAGCCGTAAGAACAATTGGCTCCTCGTATAAGTACTTCCCCTCGGTCGTGGTCTAAAAAAGCAGACATCCATTTAGGGATAGATGTCTGCCTCAATTGCTAAAGTAAAATCATTCTATAATGATTTTGCAAAAGTAATAATAATTTTTCAGAACAGTAATGATTAGAGACAAGAAAAAAGACAGCCCTGATGAGCTGTCCCTTGTAGTAGCGGGGGAAGGACTCGAACCTCCGGCCTCCGGGTTATGAGCCCGACGAGCTACCAACTGCTCTACCCCGCGATATTGGACTGCAAATATAGAAACTATTTCTGAAACTGCAAAAATATTTTGAAATATTTGATAATTGTCCATGGTTGTCCGCACAACGCCCCTTTGGCATCTCAGACATTCTCATGTTTGCCCGGGGACAATATCATGAAGACAATGGCGGACATGGTCAGGATGATTCCTATAACGATATTCGGGGTGATGCTCTCTCCGAATGCCATGGCTCCCACTAAAATGGCGGTTACCGGCTCGAATACCCCGAGAACGGAAGCCTTTGTGGCCCCGATAATGCGGGTGGCCATGGCAAGAGTCGCCGTAGAAACAATCGTAGGCATGACAGCCAGTCCGACGAGGTTGCACCACGAAGACACTCCTTCAATGCCTGCCAGCAGCGGGATATGCTCCACCGCCGCATAAGCCGAAAACAGGATGACCCCGGTCACAAGCACATAAAAGGTAAGCAAGGTGTTGGAAATCCTGTGGACCGACCTGCTCCTGTTTATCAGCACTATGAACATGGCATATGACAGTGCAGAGGCGAAAGACAGGGCAAGACCTTTCCACTGCATGACCTGCGTTCCGTCCGACCTGCTCAGGAACAGGACACCGGCAAAAGTGGTGAAAATAGCCACCCATACCTGCCATGTAGGGTAGACTTTCAGGAACATCATGATGACAGCCACCAGCACCGGATACAGGAAAACGATGGTAGTGGCCACACCTGAAGGAATGTAATTGTATGCCTCGAAAAGGCAGAAGCTGCTCAGGGAAAACAGCAGGCCGAGAATAAGAAGACGCCGGAGCTGATGTCCGTCGACCCTGAAATTCTCTTTTCTGAAAACCAGCCAGCCCCCGAGAATGGCCACGGCCAGGATATACCTGAAAAAAAGGATGGAATCCACCGATACGCCCTGTTTCATCAACGGCACCGCGAACAGAGGATTGAGTCCGTATGTCACTCCCGTGACAATACCGGCAAGATAGCCCCACATTGCAGCCGGACGGCTGCCGCCGGGATTGGAAATCAATTTCATAAACGGAATGATACCTTGCTGCCGCACCTGTTACTGTTCGAGAAAAGCCCTGATACCGGCAATATCGTCCTTGGAAACGCTTATCTGCTCGCCTGTCTCAAGATTTTTCAGATTCACTAACCCCCCGGCCATTTCATCCGCACCGGTAATGGAAATGAACGGTATGGATTTCCTGGCGGCATAGTCGAACTGTTTCTTCAGTTTGGCCGCATCCGCGAATATCTCGCACGGAATCCCGGATTCACGCAGCGACCCGGCCACGGGAAGTATGTACTTCATCTCGTCCGCACCCATATTGGCGAACAGGAGGCGGGTCGAAGACGTGACTTCTTTCGGGAACTTGTCGAGACCCTTCAGGACATCGTATATCCTGTCCGCTCCGAATGAAATGCCGACACCGGACATGTCTGGCAAACCGAATATTCCGGTAAGGTTGTCATAACGGCCTCCTCCGCATATGCTTCCTATCTGAAAATCCTTTGCCTTGACTTCGAATATCGCACCCGTGTAGTAGTTCAGGCCGCGCGCCAAAGACAGGTCAAGCTCCACTTCCTGGGAAATGCCGGCAGCATTTATCAGGCCGAACAATTCCTCCAGTTCCGCTATCCCTTTCAGGCCGGTATCCGACACGATTGCGGAAGCGGACGCCCCCGAGAGCAGCTCTTTCATTCTCGCGATTTTTTCATCATTGCTCCCTTTCAGCTGCAATACCGGCTCTATCACCGCTATTGCCTCGTCAGTAAGCCCCTTTTCCCTCATTTCGGCCTCCACGGCCTCTATGCCTGTCTTGTCTATCTTGTCGATAGCTACGGTGATATCCACCACCTTGTCCGGGAAACCGGCTATTTCGGCAAGCCCCGTCAGGACCTTGCGGTTGTTTATCTTTACGAGCACGGAAATCCCGAAAAGGGAAAACACCCTGTCGACTATCTGTACCAGCTCCAGCTCGTTCAGCAAAGACCTGGACCCTATCACATCCGCATCGCACTGATAGAATTCCCTGTACCGGCCTTTCTGAGGCCTGTCAGCCCTCCATACCGGCTGTATCTGATACCTTTTGAAAGGGAATGAAATTTCATTCTGATGCTGTACCACAAATCTTGCAAACGGTACGGTCAGGTCGTAGCGCAGCCCCTTTTCGCAGAGCTTCATGGACAGGGCCTTGCCGTTCAGGCTGCCGTCTTCCGAGCGGAATGCCTCCATGTCCACTCCGGAGAAAGCGTCACCGGAATTCAGTATGCGGAAAAGCAGCTTGTCGCCCTCATCCCCGTATTTGCCGAGCAGCGTGCCAAGGTTTTCCATCGCAGGCGTCTCGATGGGCATGTAGCCGTATGTCCTGAATACGGATTTTACAGTGTCGAATATATAGTTCCTGCCGGCCGTTTCAGCCGGGCCGAAATCCCTTGTTCCTTTGGGAATCGACGGTTTCTGTGCCATAATAGAATCGTATTAATCGCGGGTGCAAACATACATAAAATTTTGGAATCCTTTCAAGTTTCAGGATAACATAATTTCATACGGCCC
>CALUQC010000069.1 GCA_944322805.1 uncultured Bacteroidales bacterium
GGTACGTTCGGCCTGACGGTCAACGGGGATTTCGCCATAGTAAGGGACACTGCCGGCGGCACCCTTTATCCTGCACCGGCCGACCCTGGCTATGACTGGCTGTCCATATCATACGATACTTTCGGAAGCAAACTTTACGTCAACATGGGTATTCCTCCCGGAGGAGCGGGAGAAATGGGAGACACCGGCATGATAGTGTTCAACGACGGACAGCAGGACATCACCGGACTTATCTGCGTACGCGGATACAGCAACGAAAATCCTTTCCCTCAACAATAAACTGATACTTGACATGAATTTATCACGAATTTCAATATTGTCAGCAGCCTTCGTCATGGCATCAGCCCTCTTTTCGGGCTGTGCCATGGACGAACTTGAAGACAACCGGGACACGGAATACGGCTACGTGCAGTTCAAACTGTACAAGGACGCCTCCTACTCTCCTGGCACCAAGGCCCTGACATCCATTCTCGACAATCTCTCGGATGCCAGCAAAATAGAAGTCACCATGGAAAGTTCCGAAGGACAGGATCTTATCCAGACTCTCACTCTTTCCGCAGCCGACAAGGACCTCGCCGAATACGGCATGCGCAGCAGCAAGCTCAGAGTTCTGGCGGGGAATTACAGAGTATTGTCCTACAGGCTTTTCGACGGCACGGACGATGAACTCTACCACGGCTCCGCGGGAGCAAATACGGACTTTACGGTAGTCCCGGGCGGCCTTACGGTACACGACCTCACGGCAAACGCCGTTGAAAAGGGATTCGTACGCTTCCGCATAATAAAGGACCTGTCCGGACTCAACCCTCCGGTCACCAGGGCTTCGTCGAGGACCGAATACACATTCGACAAGATAGACTCGGTCTACATCGAAGTCCGTGCAACGGGAGGGTCCGCCTACACGGAATTCTTCGGGCTGAAAGTCGATTATGCCCAGCATTTCGCCTCGGAAGACATCGAGGGGAACCCGGTGGAAGGCAACGACAAGGAGCCGGGATACATCACATCGTCCGCCATCTGCGACAGCCTCATCCGCATAAACGGAGGGACCTACCAGATTTTCAGCTTCGAGACTTTCGACGAGAACGGCTCCCTGCTCGAACGCTGCGAATACGGGCAGGACGCAAGGCCGGAATTCACTGTCAGCGACAACGAGGAGGTGACGGCCGACGTAAAGGTGTCGCTGGTCGAAGCCGATGCATACATAAAGGACTATTATGCCCTCCGGGCAATATGGGAAAGCCTCGGCGGTCCGGACTGGTCGTACAAGGGGCAGACCTACACCACCGGGTGCAACTGGAACTTCGACAAGGACCCTGACCTCTGGGGAGACCAGCCGGGAGTGGAACTTCATCCGAACGGGCGCGTGGCCAAAATAGACATGGCGGCGTTCGGCATCAGCGGCACTCTGCCTGCGGAAATCGGAGATCTTGACGAGCTGGTAGAGCTGCATCTCGGCTCACACAGCGAGCAGAGCCGTTTCTGGACAAGTGACCCGGTAAGCGGAGCACCTCTCGAAGCTACGGACGAGGAAAAGCAGGTGTACAGGATGAAACGGCACAGGGCCTATGTGGACGCCATGCACCCGAAGGTGCAGACAACCGCCCCTGTCGCCCTTGCATTGCGCGAGCACAATATTTCCATAGGAGCCACGTCAGCCTACGATTCCTACACCAAAGACCAGATCGCGTCCATGGGCGCGAAGGACGAAATTCCCCGGCCGATATCGGACATCACGACATTCGACCTGAACACAGGCGTGCTGACAAACAATCTTACCGGCATAGACCCTGCCATAGGCAACCTGAGCAATCTCGAAATTCTTTTCATAGGCAACAGCCCTATCACGGCCGACGGTATTCCGGCAGAAATCTCGAAACTGGACAACTGTACCGACCTCGAAATCTACAACTGCCCTTATCTCGGACGCCTGCCTGACGGAGTCAAAGGCATGGCTAACCTCATCCAGGTGAACATTTCGAACAACAACCTCGGAAAAGACGACGATTCCGACACGAATGAAGGCTATCAGGCCCTGTTCGACCTGGCTACCGGAGATTCGAAGGACAAGATACAGATGGTATACGCCCTGTACAACAACATACGCTCCATCCCGACCGCACAGATGGCGGCCATGGAGAAATTGGGCCTGATAGACTTGTCCCACAACAGCATTCACGGGACCATCCCGGCATTCGGCGAGACATTCTCACCGATAGAAGTCTATTTCGACAACAACGAAATCGACGGATTCGAAAACCCGGGTGACGGAGGCTCTTTCTGGCGCGTGGACGATATGGACGTATTCTCGGCGACCTACAACAATCTCACCGAATTTCCTAACGTCTTCACTTCGAACACGGACTATTCCCTGGTCGACATTACATTGGCCTACAACAGCATATCCAAATTCCCTGAGCATTTCAACGGCCTGAGGACGGAGACGCTGACCCTTTCGGGCAACAAGTTCACCGCATTCCCCAAGGAACTTTTCGGGACACCGGGCAAGAACACGCTCGTGAGCTATCTGCTGCTGAATGCGAACTGCATGTCGGAGTTCCCGGAAGACTGCTTTACCAGCAAGTATGCGACATCCCTGGTGTCCATGGACCTGTCATACAACGACCTGTCCGAACTTCCGGAAGACTTCAACGCCGAAGCATTCCCGTATCTGTACGGTGTGGAACTGTCATACAACAACTTCGACCACATTCCGGTAGGTCCGCTCAACAGTTCGAGCCTGACAGTGTTCGGAATGAGGGGCCAGCGTGACGGAGACGGGGAACGCTGCCTGACCGACTGGTACGAAGGCATCACGGAACATACCGGACTGAGAGCCCTTTATCTCGGCTCGAACGACCTCCGGGTGGTGGATGACAACATTTCCTACCTTACGTACTACCTCGACATAAGCGACAACCCGAACATTACGTTCAATGCCGAAGACATCTGCTACTACTGGCAGTCCGGCGTGTACATCCTGTTCTACGATAAGGACCAGAACATCATCAACTGCGATGCAATGCTTGAATAAAGGAGGATAAAGTCATGAAGTTCAAATACATCATATCAGTCATACTTGCATTTTCAGCCCTTGTTTCCTGCAAACGGGAAGAGGCGGTGGAATTTGCCATTGAAGGCGATGATATCCAGGCCGACGAATACGGCGGAGTGTACAACATAAACGTTTCCTCTCCGGGAAACTGGGTAGCCAGCGCAAGCGAGCCGTGGCTTACCGTTTCCCCGGCCAACGGGCGCGGCTCCCAGCTGTGCCAGATCATCGTCGACTCGTCGGTCGTGTTCAGCAATGCCGAAGCAGTCAGGAATGGTGTCGTGCGCATAGAGACGGATGATGACAGGAGGGAAATCACTGTCACGCAGAAGAATTTTCCGTATCAGATTTCGGTAGAGGAGCCGGAGGTGTCCATTCCCAACTTCGAGGACAGGGACAAGAGATGGTTCGACGTGGTGGTGAATGCCAATTCCGACTTCCGGGTCGAGCCTGAATACGACATCGATGAAGCGGCCGGCATCACCGGGAACTGGCTTGAAGTGCAGAAAGACGAACTGGAACTCGACCGCGGAGCACGTCCGAGAAAGGTGAAAATCCGTTTCAACTGGGACATAAACTCGGCTACGGCGGACAGGACGGCGGACATAAAATTCATCCCTGTTGATGACGAAGGCCATGACATCGCAGACGCAGCCTCTTACATCATCGATCCGCTGAGCATTGTGCAGACCGCGGCGGACCCCATGCCGGATGACCCACGCATGGCGGACTCCACGGCTCTTGTCGGCATTGCCCAGGCACTCGGAATATGGTCCATGTGGGACACTACCATTCCCATGGACAGATGGGAAGGAGTGGAACTTTGGGATTCCGATGACGACGCGTTGCACGGCAGGGTAAAGTCGGCCTATTTCTACATGTACAGCACCGACGACTACATACCTTTCCAGGTGCAATATCTGACAGCTGCGGAAGAACTGACGTTCTACTCCAACGAAAACTCGTTTGCCATCAACAAAATAGAAATCGGTCCATATCTTCTCAAGCTCGGAGAGACCGGAAGGCTGAAAAGACTCACCATCTCGGCACACGGGCTGGAAGACATTCCGGAAGAATTCGCGGTTCTGGGAGGAAAGGGAAAAGAGACGGGACTGGAATATCTCGACCTTTCGAGCAACAATCTGAAGAAGATTCCGGATGTCATCACCGAAGAAAACTTCCCTCACCTCCACGCGCTTCTCCTGAACACCAATCAGAGGCGCCTGGTGTACGATATCAAGAATGTCAGCGTGACCGAAGACAAGTTCTCCGGATACTACGGAGGACTCTACGACGAGATATCGAATCAGGACAACTGGATAGGAGGAGAGACGACCCGCAGTTTCCCGAAACGTTTCCTGCTCTGGGAAAACCTCGATACGCTTTCCCTCTCCGTCAACTACCTCCAGGGAACAATCCCGTCCGACGAGGAAGTGAAGGCACTCGGCATTCCGGTCTACTCTCAGGCGGACTTCGATGCCCAGGAAAAAGATACGCTCGCGCAATATCTTTTGGATCAGCAGGTAGCGAAAGTCCTGCCGAAGATGAGGAGCATGTCCCTGAATCTCAACAGGTTCACCGGGAAGCTGCCGGACTGGCTGCTCTATCATCCGAATCTGGATTTCTGGGACCCGCTCGTCCTCGTATTCAACCAGGAAGGCCGTGACAGGCAGGGAAATTCCGCCGGATTCACCAACGCCCCTGAAAATCTCGAATACTACTACGACGCCTATCCGAACAAGTATTACGCACCGAAGGCCGAAGACGAAGAAAATTAAAACAAGGAAAACGGATATGAAACATTTAAGATATATTTTCATGGCTGCGATGACAGTCATCGCAATATCCTGCGCCAAGGAAAACCTCACGGTACAGGAAAGCGGGCAATCCGGCACGGAAGCCGGAGGACTCGAATCCGTGGCCGGAGAAGTCCTGGTGCAGTTCGACGAGTCCATGAGCGACATTCTCGACCAGCTGGCAGCTTCCGGCAGGGTGCAGACCCGCTCCACCGTGACATCAGTCGACCAGGTCCTGGACCTGATAGACGGATATGAACTCGAAAGGGTCTTCCCTGTCAACAAGGCTACCGAGGAGCAGACCCGCGCCGCAGGACTTCATCTGTGGTATGTGGTCCGTTTCGGCGAGGGACATACGGTCGATGAAGTCAGGGAAAAACTGTCCGCACTCGGTGAAGTGCAGAACACATCACCGGTCAGGACCATAAAAAGGGCTTACAACACGGACAGGAAAGCCATCCCGGTATCCCGGTCCGTCATGGATGCCTCGTCCCGGTCTCTTACGAAGGCAGGAAACCTTCCCAACGACGTACTGCTCAAATACCAGTGGCACCTCGTCAACAACGGCTGGACTTCGGACTATGTCCTCGGTACGGAAAAGGAATTCGACGAGGATGCCGCCAAGGCCAAATTCAAAGCCGGCTCGGACGTGAATGTGGCTCCGGCCTGGAATAATAAAGAGGTATACGGAGATCCGTCCATCATAGTGGCCATACTGGATGAAGGAGTCTGCATCGAGCACGAAGACCTGAAAGAAAGCATATGGGTAAATGACGGCGAGGCCTGGGCATCCGACAAGGATGCCGACGAGAACGGCTACGCCGGAGACATCTACGGGTACAACTTCATCACCGACAGCGGAATCCTGACATGGGACGGAATCAGCGACACGGGACACGGCACGCATGTGGCCGGCATTATCGCGGCTGTCAACAACAACGGCAAGGGCATCAGCTCCATTGCCGGAGGCACTCCCGGAAATCCGGGTGTGAAACTCATGTCATGCCAGGTTTTTTCCGGTGATCAGACTTCTTCTACCGTCCAGCTGGTCAAGGCCATAAAATATGCCGCCGACAACGGCGCCGTCATCCTGCAGTGCAGCTGGGGCTACCTTTCCGGCAAGGCCAACATGTTCGACTGGGGCGGAACAGGATTCACCTCGGAAGAGCAGTGGGCGGAGAACTGCCCGCTGGAAAAGGAAGTCCTCGACTATTTCGTGCACAACGCCGGCTCTGCTGACGGACCCATAAAGGGCGGACTTGCCATTTTCGCAGCCGGAAACGAGGCGGCCGGCATGTCGGCTTTCCCCGGAGGCGCCGAAGAATGTATCTCGGTAGCATCCGTTGCAGGGGATTCCACGCCGTCCGTATTCACCAATTACGGGGATTTCACGAGGATCTCCGCTCCGGGAGGGGACTTCGACTACTATTATGAATACAACGAAGAAGGCAGGGTGCGCGGGGAAATAGGCGGCGTGCTTTCGACCCTTCCCAAGCATGTCAGCGAGGACGGATACGGCTATATGGAAGGCACTTCGATGGCATGTCCGCACATCTCCGGAGCAGCGGCGCTGGCCCTTTCCCATGCCCTGCATCATCGCAGGCACTTCACGGCCGAAGAGTTCAAGGAGCTGATGTACGGAGCCGTAAAGCCGCTCGAATATCCGTCGCGCGGCGAAAAGTTCTACTACAAGTACCACACAGACGTGGGATTCAGCCAGCCTCAGCTCATGAGTCTGGGCAAATACAACAAAAAGATGGGCTCCGGGCTTATCGATATTGAAAAACTGCTTGCGGCTGTCGAGGGAGGCGGAGTGGCCATGGTATTCCCGAATCTCTACATCGAAACGGGTGCTTCGGTGAGCGTGAATCCGTCCGTCTATCTTGACGGGGACAGTTTCAGCGTCAGCATCGACAATGCCGCAATAGCTACGGTAAGTGCCGGTGACGGCAATGCTTCGGGCAATGTGTCGGGAGCCGCCGGGACGTTAGTCTTCAAAGGGCTACAGGATGGCTCGACAACGGCATCCATCACTTCTTCGGACGGGACTTCCCAGAAATTCACCATCACGGTCCGCAAGGGAACCGGCTCCATCGGATGGCTTTAGCTGCCGCTGAAACCCTTGCACCCCGGCACCGATGATATGAAAAGGATATCCGGCATAGCATTGACCTGCTGCGCGATGTTTTTCTGCGCAGGCCGCACCATGGCACAGGAAGTTCCTGACCGGGCGCGGCTTCTCGACAGCCTTGCGCATCCGAAGGTGTCCGAAACCGGC
>CALUQC010000070.1 GCA_944322805.1 uncultured Bacteroidales bacterium
CATCTTTTTGTGTTTGAAAATGTGTTACTCAGTCCGTTTCCGGACCCCATTGCACCAAAAGCCCTGCGGCTTTTAGGGGCTGCAAAGATAGTAAAATTTTGTTATTCCATGCAACAGTTAAAGATAATATCCTGCCAGATAGCCGGTGTCCTTCGCCCACTGGTACTTGCTGTAATAGGCGTTGCTGTCCTCCCTGTCGGATGAGGACACCGCACTCGGGAGGTACATGCTCAGACCGCAGAATGTTTCGAAGCGGAAAGACTTGTTCAGCCAGTCGGAAAAGAAATATTCCGTATTCGCCTTGTATTCGATGCACCTTTCCAATGCCGCATCCACGTCTGCCAGCTCCTCTTCCGGCATTATTTCCGTAAGGATATCACGGAAGTCGTAGAAATATGCCGTCCGGTAGTTGGCAAGCTGGACATTGCCCGGCGATATTCCCGGAATGGCTCCTTTCTGGGCATCGAAAATGACTTTGCATGCGTCAGCCAGCGATTCCAGTCCGGAACAGTCCACTACAGATATCGTGGCGGACCTGTCGTCTCCCGTCATGCTGTCATAGTGGGTGAAATAGTCTTCCGCTACGCCGACGATATCTGAAGGATTGCGGCCCAACAGTCTGTTGACCATGTTGGTATATACCATCCCGTCAGCCAGGATTTCAGCCTGCGAAAAGACCAAATGTTCGCATTTGTCCCGCAATTCATAGGCTGTCTCGACCCCTCCAATAAGACAGGCATCGAATATTATGTATTTCAATTTGAATGGAATGGCGGCGGCAAAATCCTTTACATCCATTTCAGCCTTGGTCGAAATGTCCTGCCCGATACTGCGCTGCATTTTCCTGCCTTCATCCTGCGGTACCGCGCTATCTTCTCCTGCAGACGGGAAATCTCCCGAATTCATGGTCCCTTCCGGCAGCCAGCCCGTGGCATGGGAGGAGAATATCATCCCGTATTCTGCCGACGGATAGTTGTCTTTGACGTATGAAAGCACCTCTGCCAGGGTCTCCGTATCCACGGCGCTTGTCCCCTCCGGCCAGAAACGCACGGTGTCCCTCACCACTTCTTCATCCCTTGTCCGGTACACCTTTATCAGGCACGGCGTCCTGCCCGTATTGTAATTGCTTGCGAATATCAGCAGATTGTCGCAGTATGGATACCCGTATGGTACGTATCCGTTGCAGATGTCATTGATGTCATCTATCAGGCTGTCTGAAAGACTGTTGTATCCGGCGGAATAAAGGAGCAGAGTCCTTTTTTTTAGCTCCGTTTCGGCACGAGAGGCTGATCCGTCGGAAGATCCGTACCCGTGTGTCCGAGTGGAGTAGGGGATGTCAAGGCCGTCGCTGCAGGACATGGCGGCAAAGACGGCTATGGCGCAGATGAGTATGTGTTTGCAGTGCGGTTTCATTTGTTCGGGTTTTTTAGATGGATCCCTCGACAAGCTCGGGATGACAATGTGGCTGCTGTTCCGTGCTGATCGGGGCCGCTGCATGGCGTGCTGTCCCGCATGTCGGGAGTGGGGCAAAATTGATATATTTTTTGTATTTTTGCAAACTTTATGGATATCTCCGCCCCGGACCTGGCCCTCAGACTGTGGTGACAATGGAGCGATCCCCGGGCATGCCCGGGATGACATTGCTTGTGATAGCGTTGCCCGGGTGACAATGCGGCGGCGGTCCTTGTGGCGGAAAGGGATGGCAGGAAATGAATTAATAAAAAATATAAAATGAAAATAGGAAAAATGATGGTATCGGCAGGAGCGGCTGCAGTCCTTGTATCCTGCGGCAATGCGGGACAGAAAGCGGAAGGCGATTTCAAGTATCTCATAGACGAATTCGCCGATTTGAAGATTATGCGTTATCAGATTCCGGGCTGGGACGACCTGACATTGAAGCAGAAAGAATATGTCTACCACCTCGGAGAAGCCGCCAAGTACGGACGTGATATCATATGGGTGCAGAACTGCGAGGCGAATCTTCCGATAAGGAAAGCCATTGAAAATATCATAGACAATTACGGCGGAGACCGGGAATGCGGCGATTTCCAGGATTTCCTCGTATATGCGAAAAGAGTCTTTTTCAGCAACGGCATCCATCATCATTATGCCGAAGACAAGTTCTTCCCTGATTGTCCGAAGGACTATTTCAAATCATTGCTGGAAGCAGTATCGTACGACGGCGACATCGACGGCCTCCTGTCTGTAATCTACGACCCTGACATTTATCCTCAGCGCAAGTCCACCGATGCTTCCGGCGATATCGTCGCAGCTTCGGCAGTGAATTTCTATGACAACGTGACCCGTGCCGAGGTGGAGAAATTCTATGCCGGCATGATCGACAGGAATGACCCTACTCCGGTGTCCTACGGCCTGAACAGCAAGGTGGTAAAGGGCGAGGACGGCGTCATCAGGGAAGAAGTCTACAAGATAGGCGGACTGTACGGGGCCGCATTGGAGAAAATTACCGCGGAACTCGGGAAGGCGCAGGCCGTAGCGGAAAACGAAACTCAGAAAAAGTATATCGGGCTCCTGATGGAATACTACAGGACCGGTGACCTGAAACTCTGGGACGAATATAATATAGAATGGGTGAAAGACACTCTCGGTACGGTCGACTTCGTCAATGGTTTCGTGGAGGACTACAACGATCCGCTCGGGCGCAAGGCTACATGGGAGGGACTTGTGAATATAAAGGATCATGATGCTTCCATGCGCACTGAAATCATAAGCGAGAACGCACAGTGGTTCGAAGACAATTCTCCGGTGGACAGCCGTTTCAAGAAGCCGGTGGTGAAAGGTATTTCCGCGAAGGTCATCGATGCGACGACTTTGGCAGGCGACTGCTATCCGTCCACCCCTATAGGCATCAATCTGCCGAATGCCGACTGGATCAGGCGCGACCACGGCTCGAAGTCGGTCACTATCGCCAACATCACCCACGCCTACAACAAGGCTGCTTTGGAGTCTCCGAACAGCACGCTGAAAGAGTTCGCATGGTCCGAGGATGAAGTGGCCATGGCGGAAAAGTATCTGAACATCACGGATGAAATCCATACGGACCTGCACGAATGTCTCGGCCACGGCTCGGGACAGCTGCTTCCCGGCACATCGTCAACGGCGCTGGGCGAGTACAGCTCCACTCTCGAGGAAACCCGTGCGGACCTGTTCGGACTGTACTATATAGCCGATCCGAAACTGGTCGAACTGGGTATCGTACCGGACGGCGAGGCGTACAAGGCCCAGTATTCGAATTATATCAGGAACGGTCTCCAGGTGCAGTTTACACGCGTCGAACTTGGCCGCAAGAATACGGAAGCCCACATGCAGAACAGGAAGCTGATTGCGGAATGGTGCTATGAAGCCGGGAAGGCGGACAACGTGATAGAGAAAAAGACAAGGGACGGCAAGACGTATTTTGTCGTGAACGACTATGAGGCCCTGCGCGGCCTGTTCGGAAAACTCCTGGCCGAAGTGCAGCGCATCAAGTCCGAAGGTGACTATGCCGCAGGCAAGGCATTGGTGGAGAAATATGCCGTAAACATCGACCCGGCACTGCACAAGGAAGTGCTCGAAAGATATGCCAGGCTGAATCTCAAACCGTACGGCGGCTTTGTCAACCCTGAAATCGTCCCGGTGGAGAAAAACGGGAAAGTGGTGGACTACAGGGTAGAGTACACTGATGACTACCTCGGGCAGATGATGGAATACGGGCACAAGTACGCAACGCTGTAGCCTTTCGTCCGGCAATTTCATGCATCATGCTTGATTCACGGCAGACAGTCAGGGAGTTCGGCTCGTATCTCAGGATAGAACGATCCATGTCACCGGGTACGGTATCCGCCTATCTGTCCGATCTGCACCTTTTCTTCGAGAGCACGGGAGCCGTTCCGGAGGAAGTGACTTCCGACGATATCATGGCGTATTTTGCAGGACGCAGGAACATATCGAAAAGGACGCAATCGCGCATTTTGAGCGCGATGCGTTCTTTTTTCAATTATCTTATTCTCGAAGGATATATCAGCGACAATCCGTGCGACAGGGTGGAAGCTCCCAAAATCGGAAGGATACTGCCTGACGTGCTGTCGGTGGAGGATGTTGACGCCATCATATCTTCCGTGGATACGTCTACCTGGAGGGGGCTGAGGGACAGGGCGCTGCTCGAAGTGATGTACGGATGCGGGCTCAGGGTTTCCGAGGCGACAGGACTCAGGATATCGGAAATCTTTTTCGACGAAGGTTTCGTCAGAATCATCGGGAAGGGCGACAAACAGAGACTCGTCCCGCTCGGAGACATGGCGTCAGACGCCCTGAAGGCATATCTGCAGGCAAGGCCGGCTCCTGACGGTCCGGAAAATTCGGATTTTGTATTCCTGAATGCACGCGGAGGCAGGCTGTCGAGGATTTCCGCGTTCAATCTCGTGAAAGACAGGGCCATGGCGGCTGGCGTGAACAAGGTCATCTCGCCGCATTCCCTGAGGCATTCCTTTGCCACGCACCTTATAGCCAACGGAGCGGATCTCAGGGCCGTGCAGGAAATGTTGGGCCATGAAAGCATCCTGACTACCGAGATTTACACACATATAGACGAGAGAACGTGGCAGGCGGCTATCCTGTCCAACCATCCGAGACGGTAAGGGCGGTCCAGAAGGGCAATTTCCGCGCTATGCCTGATTCCTTGAAATCCTCACTTTTCGTCACCGCACTCCGGGGAACAGGATGAAATTTCTGCCAGGACGGCCGAATTGTAGCAGTGGCGGCACAGTGGCTCATATACATCCTTTTCTCCCAGTACCACGAGCTTTTCCTCCCTTGAAAGCCTGTGCGAATTGTTTGCCGGGCTCCCGCATTTCACGCAAATGGCGTGTACTTTCTGCACGTCCTCGGCTACGGCCATCAATGCCGGCATCGGTCCGAACGGCTTTCCCGCAAAATCAGTGTCCAGACCTGCTATTATCACCCTTATACCCCTGTTTGCCAGTGTCTGGGCCACTTCCACTATGGTGTCATCGAAAAACTGGGCCTCGTCTATCCCCACGACATCCACGTCTGTCGAAAGCAGAAGCATGCTTGCCGGTGTGTCGATAGGGGTGGAAGGAATGCTGTGCGCGTCATGGGACACGACCTGGTCATCGGAGTACCTGACATCCACCGCAGGTTTGTATATTTCGACTTTCTGATTGGCAAACTGCGCTCTTTTCAGCCTTCTGATGAGTTCTTCCGTTTTTCCTGAAAACATCGAGCCGCATATTACCTCGATCGAGCCCGCTTTTTTTACGCATTCTGAAAACATTTCCTTAAATTTGTAACCGCGTCTGCAAAGATAGTGAATTTATGGGAAAACTCTATATAGTCCCGACGCCTGTCGGAAATCTCGAAGATATGACTTTCAGGGCTGTAAATGTCTTGAAATCAGTAGATTTGATACTGGCTGAGGATACCCGTACAAGTTCCGTGCTGTTGAAACACTACGATATCCGCGGGCGTCTGGAATCGCACCACAAGTACAATGAACATCAGACCGTGCCGCTTGTCAGGGAAAGGATTCTTGCAGGCGCGGATGTGGCGCTGATAAGCGATGCCGGCACTCCGGGCATTTCGGATCCCGGCTTTCTGTTAGTCAGGGCCTGCGTCGAGGAGGGCATAGAGGTGGAGACATTGCCGGGGGCAACGGCATTCGTCCCTGCCCTGGTAAGTTCGGGCTATCCATGCGACAGATTCTGTTTCGAAGGTTTCCTTCCCGTGAAGAAAGGCAGGATGACGCGCCTTTCCGAACTGGCGGAGGAGAAGAGGACGATGATTTTCTACGAGTCCCCTTACCGTCTGGCCAAGACACTGCAGCAGTTTGCCGGGATATTCGGCGGAGACAGGGGCTGCAGCGTGGCCCGGGAGATTTCAAAGAAATTCGAGGAACACAGGCGGGGACCGCTGGAAGATGTGGCGCAATGGTATTCCGAGCATGAGCCGAAAGGCGAAATAGTAATAATCGTGGAGGGGGCTCCCGAGAGGGAGAAGGTGAAGGAGAAAAACAAATGGAAAAACGAAAAGATGTCTCCGGAGACGGAAAACGGGGACTGAATTCTTCTTTTGCGGCCGGTGTAGCCGCTCTCGTGTTTCTGATCATAGGCTATCAGGCGGCACTTTTCATCCACAAGGCTTCCGTACTGAAAATCCTGGAGCGCAGAGACGCTCCTGACACGGTTTTCGTCATAGACAAGGCTTTGGCAGCCGCTGTTCTGAAGCCGTTGCCGGAGGAGAAACGGGAGGCTTCCGTGAAGAACGTGCGCGGCAAGGAGGCGTATGTCGTGAAAAAGGAAGCCGCACACAGTCCGGAAATAGCCGCGGTGCGCAAAAAGGCGGCTCCGAAAAGCGTGGAGAATTTCCGTTTCAATCCCAATACTGTCACGGTGGAGGACTTGGTGAGGCTCGGCTTTACCGAAAGGCAGGCAGCTTCCATAGACAATTACAGGAGCAAGGGCGGAGTGTTCCGGCGCAAATCGGATTTTGCGGAGTCTTTCGTGGTGGCGGATTCCGTCTATGAGCGTCTGGAGCCTTATATCGATATTCCCCTGACAGATTTGAATCTTGCGGATTCGGCGGCATTCGACCGTCTTCCGGGGATCGGCGGCTATTTCGCATCGAAGATGGTGGAGTACAGGCAGCGGCTCGGGGGCTCTTATTCCTATAAGGAACAGCTGATGGACATTTACCGGTTTGACCGTGAAAAGTTTGACGGCCTTTCCGATCTGGTTGCCGTCGGTGCCGGCAATGTCCGGCCTTACCCCCTGTGGACCCTTCCGGCGGATTCCCTGAAAAAACATCCTTACATAGGGTCTTATGCGGCCCGCGGGATTGTCCTATACCGGGAGAACAATCCCAAGTCCGCCTGGACTGTGGAGGCTTTGGCACGGGCCGGGGTCCTGAAGCCCGGGATGGCGGACAAGCTGGGACGCTGTGTCATTGCGGAGCCCTGAAACCAGTCTTCCGTATAGCGTGCGCCCGAGGATTCCATGGTCCCGGACTGCATGAAGTCGTCGGACGTTATTTCAGAAACTTCCTGATGATGCGGTATTTGGAGTCCGAGTACGGCTGGTAACGCATCGGAAGGTCGAGCCATACCGGCTTGTTGACTATGCTTTTCAGGTGGGAGAACGTGTCGAATCCGAATTTCCCGTGATAGTGCCCCATGCCGCTCTCTCCGACCCCTCCGAAAGGCATGTTTTCAGTGGCAAGGTGTATGATGGTGTCGTTGACGCAGCCTCCTCCGAAATGCAGGCGGCGCAGCAGATCCTTGGCTGTCCTTCTGTCTCCGGTGAAAATATATGCGGCCAACGGCCTTTCATGACTGTCTATGTATCCGACGGCATCTTCCATGTCTTCGTATGTGAGCACGGGCATCAGCGGGCCGAATATTTCTTCCTGCATGATTTTCAGGCTTTCATCAGGCCCCATGTTTTCCCGGCTGCCGGCAGGACCGCCGCATGATGCGGCTGCGATATCCCCGAGGCGGATTATCGTCGGGGAGATTTTCAGGCTCTGCCCGTCGGTCATTCCTCCGAACACGCACCTGTCCCTCACCTCGTCCAGGACTCCGCACAGCCGGTCGAAATGCTTCCGGTTTATTATTTTCCCGTAATCTGGATTGGATAGAGGGTCCAGCCCGAACATCCCCAGGATTTCCCGCTTGCACGCTTCGATGAACCTGTCCGCTGCATCCCTGTGCACCAGGATATAGTCCGGAGCTACGCATGTCTGTCCGCAGTTGAGATATTTGCCGAATACGATTCTTGCTGCCGAAACGGCAATATCGGCGGTGGAGTCGATGATGACAGGGCTTTTCCCGCCGAGTTCCAGAGTCACCGGTGTCAGATGCCGCGCAGCCTTTTCCATCACGAGACGTCCCACCGTCTTGCTCCCTGTGAAGAAAATGTAGTCGAATTTCTGTTCGAGAAGGTCGGAATTCACATCCCTGCCGCCTTCCGTGACAAATACGTATTCCTCGGGAAACACTTCTTCCACAAGTTTCCTGATGACGGCGGAAGTGGCAGGGGCGTATGCGCCCGGCTTTACCACGGCGGTGTTTCCTGCCGCTATCGCGCTGATCAGAGGGGAAACGCTCAGCAGAAACGGATAGTTCCACGGACTCATTATCAGGACATTGCCGTATGGCTCGGGCATTATCATGCTTGAGGCGGGAAATTGCGCTAAAGGCGTCCGCACCTTGCGCGGCCTGCTCCATTTGCGGATATTGCGTATCGCGCAACCTGCCTCTGAAAGCGTCATTCCCGTTTCGGTCATATATGCTTCCGTCTCGCTTTTCCCCAAATCTTCTTTCAGGGCGGCGGCTATCTCCTTTTCCGACCGCATGATGGCGGCGCGGAGTCTTTTCAGGTATGCAAGCCTCGTCTTGACGGAAAGAGTCCCTCCTGCGCGGAAGAACTCTTTCTGCTTTGCCAGTATGTCTGTCAGCATGAGAAAATACGATTTCAGAATGCCTTGAAGCCTATGGCCTTTTTGACGAGGGAAAGCGTGGCGGACGCACTGGCGCGCGCACGTTCCCGTCCCGAGGCGACTACTTTTGCGAGGTATGCGTCATCGTTGTAGATGGCGTCTATCCTTTCCTTGATAGGCAGTGTCACCTTGCAAATGTCTGCCGCAAGCTGTTTCTTAAGGTCCCCGTAGCGGATAGTGCAGTCATTCCATTTTTCGGTGAAATAATCCACTGTCGACTGGTCGGAAACGAGTTTCAGCAGCGTGAACAGGTTTGCAATTACCTCCGGCATCGGAGAATCTGGCTCTGCGGGGCCGGAATCCGTCACGGCTTTCATCACTTTCCTGGTGATGGTCTTTTCGTCATCATACAGGTAGATGCCGTTGCCGTTGCTTTTGCCCATTTTCCCGCTGCCGTCCAGTCCCGGTACCTTTACGGCCCCGCCTGGAAAAACGAGGTTGTGCGGTTCCGGAAATATCTCGACGCCGTACATGTTGTTGAATCTGCGGGCGAAGACCCTGGCGAGTTCGAGATGCTGCTCCTGATCCTTGCCGACAGGCACCCATTGCGCCCTGTGTATCAGAATGTCGGACGCCATCAGTACGGGATATGTCAGGAGTCCGGCATTCACGTTGTTCGGATTCTGACGGACCTTTTCCTTGAAAGTGACAGTCCTTTCGAGTTCTCCCACGTAGGCGATCATGTTCAGGAGTACGGTCAGCTCGCTGATTTCAGGGACATCGCTCTGAATATAGATGGCTGACTTCTCCGGGTCGAGCCCGGCTGCCAGATATTCCGAAAGTATGATTTTCACGCTTGCATGGAAATCGTCGGGATGCGGATGCGTGGTAAGGGAATGCAGGTCCGCAATGAAGAAAAAGCATTTGTAGTCGTCCTGTATCCTTACGAAATTCCTCAAGGCTCCGAAATAGTTGCCCAGATGAAGATGCCCGGTGGAGCGTATGCCGCTTAAAACAGTATCCATAATCGTCAGTCTTTCATATTGGCCAATGCTTCCCTGATTTTCCCTTCTATCTCGTCGGCCAGTTCCACATTGTCGGTCAGAAGCTGTTTGACGGCTTCGCGTCCCTGGGCGAGTTTCGTGTCTCCGTAGCTGAACCACGAGCCGCTCTTTTTAATGATATCGAATTCCACTCCCAGGTCGATGATTTCCCCGATGTGCGAGATTCCTTCTCCGAACACGATGTCGAATTCAGCCCTCTTGAAAGGCGGAGCCATCTTGTTCTTGACTATCTTGACTTTCGTCCTGTTCCCGAGTGCTTCGTCCCCGTCCTTTATCTGCTGGGTCCTGCGTACATCCACACGCACGGATGCATAGAATTTCAGGGCGTTTCCTCCGGTGGTCGTTTCCGGATTTCCGAACGTAATGCCGATTTTGTCCCTGAGCTGGTTGATGAAGATGCAGCAGGTATTCGTCTTGCTGATGTTGGCTGTCAGCTTTCTGAGGGCCTGGCTCATGAGCCTTGCCTGCAGTCCCATCTTGGAGTCGCCCATTTCACCTTCGATTTCAGCCTTTGGTGTCAGCGCCGCCACCGAGTCGATGACTATGATGTCGATGGCCCCTGACCGGATGAGGTTGTCGGTGATTTCGAGGGCCTGCTCTCCGTTGTCAGGCTGCGATATGAGCAGCGTGTCGAGATTGACCCCGAGATTCTTTGCGTATGATCTGTCGAATGCGTGCTCGGCGTCTATGATGGCGGCTATGCCTCCCTGCTTCTGCGCCTGGGCTATCGCATGGATGGCAAGAGTGGTCTTGCCGCTGGATTCCGGACCGAAAATTTCTATGACGCGCCCCCTCGGATAACCTCCGATTCCCAACGCATGGTCGAGCGCAATGGATCCGCTCGGAATCACGGAAACTTCCCATTTTGGCTGATCTCCCAACTTCATGATCGTCCCCTTCCCGTAGTCTTTCTCAATCTTGTCGATAGTTGCCTGCAACGCTTTCAGCTTCGCGGCATTTACATCGGCAGCTTCCTTTTCAACTTCTTTAGCCATAAATGAATGTGTTAAAATGTTTCGTTGTCCCGGCCTTTCCGGGACAATATCTTTCAAAGGTAAGCAAAAGCCGAGAGCAGAGCAAATTTATTTTTGCTCTGCTCTCTCTGCTCTCGCTGTTCTTTCCATGCTCCGGGGCCGTATGCTCAGTCAGCGACCCTGTATCCTTTCCAGCCGTAGTATGCGCATGCAAGGAAGCAGAGCAGGGGTACGATGTAGGCAATCTGATAGAAAGCCTCGTTCCTGTGCATTATGAATGCCGTCAGCTGCGGCAGGCTCCCACGTATTCATGTCGTTGTCGGCGATTTTCATGTTGACATCCGGACGCTCCTTGAAGAACGGCGAGAAGAACCACTTGTCGAGTGTGATCTGCGGACTTTCCACCATGACGAAAGGTTTCTGCTGCGTCTCGGTTACCGGGATGGTGAGTACGGCGTCCTTAAGTCCTGCCGCCTTGGCCCTGAGAGTGATTTCGCCAGGGGTCTCGCCAGTTTTTCAAGAAGCATACGGGTTTCACGCCGCGCCAGTACCGGAGTTTCTTCAACAGGACCTGAAACGGGTCAGTGCATCCTGCCTATCAGCGGCGCCACCGACTCGCGCAGGATGATTCCGGGAGACAGTTCGATCTGCGACGTTATTTCGCGATGGTTGGATATGCTTTCGTGCAGGAGCTTTGCCGCCAGCTTTCCCATTTCGTCCACCATCTGGCTGATACGCGTTATCGAAGGCTCGATGTAGTCAAGATAAAAGTTGTTGTCATATGAAACCAGCGACATGTCGTCTGGTATTTTCAGCCCCGCTTCCTTGATGGCCTTTATGGCTCCGAGTCCGATGGTATTGCTCAGGGCGAAAATTGCCGTAGGCCGTTTCTCGTTGTTCAGCAGGAGTTTTGTCTCCATGTACCCGTTCTGTATGGAAAACTCGTTCCCGACGATTTTCGCGCGGTCTTCGATGCCGTTTTCCTTCAATACGCAAAGGTATCCTTCTATTCTCTTTTTGTTGGGCGTAGTGTTGGCCGGGCCCTGTATGCAGGCTATGTCCCTGTGTCCGTTTTTGATAAGGAGGGAGGTCGCCATGTAGCCGCCGTTGAAGTTGTTGGTCACTACGTACGGAAGGGAAGAATTTTCGTAGTAGCGGTCGACGAGGACTATGGGTACGCACTGGCTGTTCGTCTGCTCCAGGTATGCCGGATCATTGCCGCACGGCACTATGATTATTCCGTCCACCGACCTTGACAGGAGAGTGGTGACGGCGGAATTCTGGACACTTTCGTTTTCCATAGTGTCGGCGACAATGGTGGTGTATCCGAATTTCTTGGATTCCGAAATGATGACGCTCGCTATTTCCGCAAAATACGGATTGGACAGCGACGGTACAAGCAGTCCGATCATCTGAGACCTGTTCGTGCGCAAGTTTTTTGCTACAAGATTCGGGGAATATCCGCATTTTTCGGCTTCTTCCAAAATGATTTCCACTGTTTTTTTTGAAATACGGCTTGAACAGGCTTTATTGTTCAATACCCGTGAGATGGTGGACTTGGAAAATCCGGTATTGGCTGCAATGGTCTCTAACGTAGGTTTCATCGGATTCTGATTGGCTGTTTGCGCAAAAATATAAAAAGTTTCGCAAAAATGATGCAAAAAAGGAGGAATTTTTCGTCGAAAATCACTTTTTTATCGATTTTAATACATAAGTTTGTGCAAACAAAACAAAAGTTGTGCAATAAACCACATTGATAAAACAATTAACCACATTGATAAAAAGATGAAATCGAAGAAAATACTTGTCATCGGCAGCAGCAATACTGACATGACAGTCAAGGCGGGCAAACTGCCCTTGCCTGGAGAAACTGTTCTCGGAGGAACTTTCCGTATGGGACACGGCGGAAAAGGAGCCAACCAGGCGATTGCGGCCAAAAGACTCGGCGGAGACGTCTCTTTCGCATGCAAGGTCGGCAAGGATTCGTTCGGCAAGATGTCCCTGGAGAAATACCGCAGTGAGAATGTGGATATTTCGAGCGTGATGTATTCGGACTGCCCGTCCGGAGTGGCCCTTATTACGGTGGATGACAAAGCGGAAAATTCCATCGTTGTCGCATCCGGTGCCAATGCCGACATTACGGTATCCGATATCAGGGCGCTCGCTCCCGTGATAGTATCTTCTTCCATACTTCTGATGCAGCTCGAGATTCCTGTCGATGCCGTCATGGAAGCCGCCAGGATAGCGTACGAGGCCGGGGTTTATGTGGTTTTGAATCCGGCGCCTGCCCCGGCTCAGGGAATTCCGGAGGAGCTTTACAAATATGTGTCGCTCCTGATTCCGAACGAGACCGAGCTGGCATTACTTTCCGGAGACTGCACCGATTCAGTTGAAGCGGCCATGTCGGCGGTGGAGAAACTGAAGGCTGCCGGAGCGAAGGACATTATAGTCACTCTCGGCTCGAAGGGGTCGATGGTCTGCAACGGAGACGGCCCGGTGCTGATTCCAGCCCGCAAAGTCGAGGCCGTGGATACTACGGCTGCCGGAGACACGTTCTGCGGTGCGCTGTGCGTGGCCTTGTCGGAAGACAGGTCCCTGGCCGATGCCGTAAAGTTCGCAACGGCCGCTTCGTCGCTTACCGTGACAAGGATGGGCGCGCTGGATTCCATTCCGTTCAGGGAGGAAATCGAAAAATTGTCGTAAAATCATAGTGAACACTTAATTAATAACATCATGTTTATAGTCAATAGTTATGCTTTAGCTGTGGTGTTCTGTTTCATCACCATGCTATGCTGGGGCTCGTGGGGCAATACTCAGAAACTTGCCGCCAGGAGCTGGCGTTACGAACTGTTCTACTGGGATTATGTCATAGGAATGGTGCTCTTCTCCCTCGTGATCTGCTTTACCATGGGCAGTTTCGGGTCGGGAGGCGGACGTCCGTTCCTGGAAGACCTCGCGCAGGCGGACGGTAAAAATCTTTTGAGTGTCATACTCGGCGGCATCATATTCAATGCCTCCAACATCCTGCTGTCTGCCTCCACTTCGATTGCCGGCCTGTCGGTGGCATTCCCTCTCGGCGTCGGACTTTCGCTTGTCCTCGGGGTCATAATCAATTATATAGGAGCTCCGAAAGGTGATCCTGTCATCCTGTTCCTCGGCGTTGCTCTCATAGTCGTGGCCATTATCTGCAACGGCATTGCGTCAAGCCGCATTCCAAAGGGGACCGATACCGCATCAGGAAAGAACAATGCAAAGGGTCTCGTGCTCGCCGTAGTGGCCGGAGTCCTCATGTCGTTTTTCTACCGCTTTGTGGCCAAGGCCATGGATCTGGACAATTTCGCGTCTCCGGCTGCCGGCATGCTTACGCCATACACCGCCATCTTCGTATTTTCCATAGGCGTGCTTCTCAGCAACTTTATCTTCAACTCCCTTGTGATGCGTTATCCGTTCGTGGGTGAAAGGGTTTACTATAAGGAATATTTTGCAGGCAGCTTCAAGACCCACCTCACCGGTATGCTCGGCGGAGCCATCTGGTGCCTCGGTACGGCGTTCAGCTACATTGCTTCAGGCCAGGCCGGTGCCGCCATTTCCTATGCTTTGGGCCAGGGCGCTCCGATGATAGCCGCCGTATGGGGCGTATTCATCTGGAAAGAATTCAAGGGCGCGGACAAAAGGACCAACCTTCTCCTTGCCCTGATGTTCGTGCTTTTCATCGCCGGCCTGGCTTCGATTATTATTTCGGGAGGAAACTAACAAATCTGGAAAGGTCTCCTTGTCAGTTGATATCGTCCAATAAAGCATTGAAAGTATCGTGAACAGTCAAATCGACAACATCATGTTTATAGTCAATAGATATGCTTTAGCCGTGGTGTTCTGCTTCATCATAATCTGCTTTGCCATGGGCAGTTATGTAATGGGGGGGGGGTGGGAGACCGTCCATAGAAGAATCCTCTCGGGAGGACGGTAAAAACTTCTTAGGTGCAATACTGGGCTGCGGACTTCCGTTTGCACTCAAGATTATATTTACAGGAGCTCCAAAAGGAGATCCCTGCATCTTTTACATCAGCATAGCGCTGATAATCATAGCCATCATCTGCAACGGCGCAATATCGGGCCGTATTCGGACGAATGGGGACACTGCCTTTGACAGGAACAATGCGAAACACTTTGTTCCTGCCGTAGCGGCAGGTGTCCCCATATCTTTTTTCTGCCGGTTTCCAACAGTCGTGCTTCTCTGCAAATTCATCTTCGGTACGGACTTCAACTGCAAAGCATCCGGACAGGCTTCGATTATCTTTTCTGGAAAAAACTGACTAATTCATAAAACGGTTGCCATGACAGCTAATATTGCGATATTGTTGACATGTCTGCTGGCGGGTGCCGCAGGTACGGCTTACGGTAATTCAGTGCCGGAAGGGGTGGCGTCTCCCAAGACATTGTATATAGATTCCGAATACGGAGACGATTCTGCCGGCGGTACATCCCCGGAATGCGCCTGGGCATCATTTGCCAATATTTCTGAAGGAGTCCTTTCTCCTGGTGACACGCTCAGGATAAGGCGCGGGTCTTCTTTTTCGGAAACACTGCTCATAGAAGATTCAGGAAGATCCGACGCCAGGATAGTGGTGACTGACTATGGAGACAAGTCCAGTCCTGCCCCATCTTTCACCAATACCGTTTTCGAGCCTGAAAAAGGCCGTTACGGAAACTGTATCAGGGTAGAGGGAAGCTATGTGACAGTCGAAAACATGTACTGCCATCATACGGTGGCCAATCTGCCTGAAAGTACCGAAGGCGGATTTTACGTGATGTGGGAACTCGGGGCCATCCATATTGCCGGAGGCACCGACAGCTGCATAGTCAGGAACAATGAAATATATGACTGCGGTGTCGGCATCAAGAGCAACGGGGAACATGTACTCATAGAGGGCAATTATGTTCATGACTGTAACAGGGTACTGAAAAAATGGAACTGGGGACCTATCGGAATCTGGCTCGGCGCCGACTGGCAGGAACTCAGATACAATACCATTATCAATTACAGCGCCGTGGATCCCCACATAGGATGGGGCCCGGACGGATATTGCAGCGGTGCGGATGGCGGGGCGATAGAGATTGATGATGCCCGCTTCCCGAAATCGCACATAGAAATTCATCACAACTATACGAGGGACTGCCAGGGATTCATGGAGGTCACATGGACGGATGTGAAAAAGAATCCGGACTACAGGAACTTTCATGTGCACCATAATGTCAGTGACGACTATCAGGCGTTCGTAGCCTTGTGGTGCGGTGCAGGATGCATTTTCGAAAACAACACTATCATAAGGAGAAAGACCAACCCTGTCGAGTGGGGCGTATTCAATATCACAAAGAACAATTCGAAAAACATAATCAGGGACAATATCATAGTGACCGGGAAGGACATCAGGATATTCCTTACGGGCCATAGGAAAAAGGCTGTGCCGAATACTGTCATAGACGGGAATGTCTACTGGTGCCCGGACGGCTGGCCGATTTACGGATATGACGGTCCCGGAACGAATTTCATACTTGCGGACCCCGGTTTCGTCAATTTCGACAATGCCGCAGGTCCGGATGATTTCACTCCGGGGAAAGACAGCCTGATAAAGGACCTGGACAAAGGTGCCATAAACTAATAAACATAATATAGACAATGAAACGAATCAAAACATTTTGCCTGCTGACGGCAGCGGCGGCCTTTACGGCTTGCAGCGGATCTGCTTACGTCGACATCGACAAGGATGTCCTTATGGACAAGATCAAGGGCGGTTGGGCGGCACAGACTTTCGCTTGCACGTACGGAGGTCCGACCGAGTTCAAGTACAACGGAAGAATCATCGATGATACCATAGCTATCGAATGGCCGGAAAAAGGCTACTGCAAATGGTATTTTGAAAATGAACCGGGGCTGTATGATGACATATACATGGATCTGACCTTTGTGGAGGTCATCGACAAATACGGTGTGGATGCTCCGGTGGATTCCTTCGCAATGGCTTTCGCAAAAGCAGACTATAAACTCTGGCATGCCAACCAGGCCGCCCGCTACAACATCCTGAACGGTATAAAGGCTCCGGAAAGCGGATACTGGAAAAACAACCCGCATGCAGACGATATCGACTTCCAGATAGAGGCTGATTTCGCCGGTCTGATGAATCCCGGCATGCCTGTATCTGCCATGGAAATCTGCGACAAGGTCGGCCATATAATGAACTACGGCGACGGATGGTACGGAGGAGTGTATGTTGCAGCGATGTATTCTCTTGCGTTTGTGGA
>CALUQC010000071.1 GCA_944322805.1 uncultured Bacteroidales bacterium
ATCGAAAAGCCTGAAGGCTATGTCGAGCCTGAGCGCAAACCAAGGCCACAGGGCGACAGGGGTCCGCGCCGCGACAACGGAAGAGGTCCTGCAAAACGCGGAGGAGACAAGAGAAACTCCAAATAAACAGGAGGGTCAAAAGTCCCAAAGGGACCGCGACCGGAGGAAACGGGATCCACCTGACAGTGGGTGGGTGTCTCGGACAATATGAAAAAGGGGCTGTGTCAAAATGAATGTTTTGATGCAGCCCCTTTAAGGTGGGTAAGAATCAATTTGGAACACCATTCCAGGATACCCTGTCACTCCATGACAAGATAGCTGGACGGAGAAAGTGAAGTCTCGAGTCTGGTGGAAACTTCCTTGTATCCGTTGTCATGAATCAGTACGCCGGATGTGTTGGAAGCGTTGCCGCCGAGCTTGACTGCCGTGTTGGCGATGTCGAACGAGTTCTTTTCTATGATCACATCCGTCACGGCATCCGGATTTCCGCCAGGGGATGTCCTGATATAGCTGAATTCGCTCAGGACGTTGCGGCGGATCAAGGTGCCGATACTCATACCAGTGCCGCCGCTTCCTATCAGGTTAATGCTCTGGTGGCCGGAATGCCCTCTGTCATCTATGCCGAACCAGTGGCTGTAATTTCCGTCCTCCAGACGGCAGTCCACTATGTCTATGTACCACTCGGGCTGCTTGCCGTTGTAAAGCAGGGAGCCGCGGCAGACTATTCCGTTGCAGCGTGTCATGTGGATACCGGACATCACGCAATTCTGGGCCGAGCCGTAAAGCTGGTATGCACCCGCATCCGTGAGCTGGTTGTTTACGAAATAAAGGTGATGGCGCACGGTGGTAATGCTGATTTCGGACGTAGAATCAGGATCCACGAGGAACGGCCTGTCGAGGACAATATCCGTAAGCGTATGTGAGACTATCCTGCGGAACTGGCCGGCACCTTTCCCGTTGATGATGAACACGCCTCCGCCGATCCAGCGGTTCTCGGTCCATTGATTGGTCTTGGCTCCTTCCGGCAATTTCAGCAATGTCCCGTCGATACTTCCTATCGGTCCGTAGTAGGCTCCGCTACCGCCGTCCAGCGTCATGCACTCCCTGTCGTTCGTGTAGTCGAACGGCACCGTATTCCTCGCCTCGTACAGATTCCGGCTTTCATCTATGCTCGCCGCATAGCCGAATCCGTCGCCCTGCTTGTAGCAGTCCTCGAAGACAAGTCCTTTCGGATGCACGAGCATGTAAGGCTGGTTGACTCCGGTCGTATGCCTTTCGAAACGGCAGTTCTGAATAAAGCCTCCCGCCGCAAAGAAGGTGTACATGCCTCCCGTATTGAATACGCAGTTCCTTATCTTCATCCCCTGTCCGCGCAAAACGATACCTGTCCTGCTCCAGCGGCTGTGCAGCTCGGCATCCACCACATCACGGTTGGCCTTTACCTGATATACCATACCGCTGAGCTGTCCGGACTGCCTGACTATGAGATTTTCCAGATCCACGTACCCCTGTTCTTCAGCAGGGCCGGTTGTCATGATGAGTCCCCAGGCACGCGAAGACCACATGACCAGATCCTTTATTCCGAAATGGTGCGTCCCTTCGACAAGACTGTTCGGGAGTTCTCCGGTGTCCCAGTTAAGCGGATTCCAGAAAAGATGGGTAAGTTTCACCGACTCCCCTTTCAGCAGCGTATTCGGGCTGAGAATCAATGCACCCGTAAGCATATACCTTCCTCGCGGTACATAAACGGTGCCTCCTCCGTTTTCTTCAGCCGTATTCAATGCAGCCCTGAATGCGGCGGTCTCATTGTGCACACCGTCACCTTTGGCACCGAAATCACGGACATTGAAGACCTTGTCTCCCCACCACTGCGGGGATTTCTTTACGACCGACACGGCCAAAGGCTCGCTCCAGGCAGTCTTTCCTCCCCTGCCGTTATGGTAGTAAAGGTGATAGTCCCCCAGCGGAGCATCGTCCGGAATATCCACGCTGACTGAAAAGTCATCGAAATACTTAGTCACCGGGATACGGATGCTTTCACCGCCGTTCACCGGGACAAGCACGGCCATGGCCGACACGTCTTTCCTGCAGAGGTTTTTCCCCTGAATACGCAGGTAATCCCCCTGCACGGCACATCCGCCCTCTTCGCTAAGCACCCATTTGACTATCGGGACATTGAGATAAAACCAGTCCCTGTTCCCCCGGTCATCCGTCATTTCGACGCTGAACACACCTTCCTCGAAAGAGGCGGGAACTATAAACTTGACAGACTGTGATTTCTGCTGGAGCATTTCCACTGATACCGCGTTCCGGGATACAACAGCACCGGTCCGAAGTCCGGTCCCGTTTTCATCCACGAGACGGTCTTCTACAGGAACCGGGACATAAGCAGGTACAGCCTTCCGCACATTGTCATCAGGAAGCCTTGATACCTTTATTTCCGATATGCGGTCCAGATATTCACCCCGGACAAGAACGGCCTCGTCAGGCCTTGTCTCGGCCGTAGTAACCTGAAACAACTTCGGGACAAAGGCATTGTCCGCAGCTGCGGCACCGGGCATTGCGAGACAGATCAGCAATAAGGAATTCAATATGTTTCTTTTCATACCTTTATTTGTTTTCGAGCTTTACTCCGTATTTTTCAAGATAGGATGGAACCGGCGTATCGTAATAGTCCAAAAGCAGGTTGTCGAGGCTGCCGTTGATGCTGTCTTCGATTTCCGTCACTTCTATGCGATGTATGTCCATGTCCATGTCAGTGAACTTGAAAGCGATGTTTCCGTATGTCACCGGACGAAGCTCGTCCGTGCCTTCAATGACGCTTTTGCCGTCCCAGAGTACTTCGTAAGCCTTGTCCAGCATCCTGACCTGCAATTTGTGGCGTTTGCCGTCAGCATACCCATGCAGTGTCACGGTCTTTATGGGCACTATCGTGTTCCCGCCCGATTCGTACCTGCACATGACAAGTTTGTTCCCGTCCTTCAAAGTGACTCCGTAATATTTTATCATCTTTTCGTAAATGGAAATGTGCTGATACCTGACGAATACCGAGAATTCCGCGGACTGCGGGACATCTTCCGAAACAGAGAAATCAATGTCCACGGCATAGTCGGCCCATTTCTTGTCTCCGAGATGATATATGCCGTCGCCGCGTTTCCTCCAGTAACGTCCTCCGTCTTCATCATAAGGAAGCTCCGCATAGCGGATTCCGTTCCATATCGGATTTCCGGCGGATTCCGGGCCGTTGGAAAGGCTTCCGTCAGCGAAATTTTCCCTGAGAAGGACATTTTCGCCTATCGGCTCGCTGTCCGTAAAGTTTTCCTCGGCAGGTATGTAGTTTTCCTCGTATGTTATGGACCAGTTGCTGAATACGGCCTCGGAACGTCTGTCGGATTCTATTTCGTAGCCGATCTGGGAATCATTGCCCGAGCAGGCATAAAAGCCTGTCAGCTGACTGTCGCCGACTTCCGCCATGACCGTAGGGCCCTTTACCCAGTCTCCGGACGCATTCCGATAATGGCTCATATACATGTTCCCCTGCCGGGTGAGCCTGACATCTACGGGAAAACTTATGGCGGAAGCTACCCTTTTATATGCGGTGAACGCGCCTTCCGTCTTGCGGAAAAACAGGAAAAGATCTCCTGTGGCGTTAGCTTCCAAATGCACGTTTGCGGCACTCTGCTTCCGGTCCGAGCGAATCATTATCCCGGCAGACCCGGAAGAAATCCTGTCTATCGTCACTTCTATGACGGACCTGGAGCAGTCGTCATACGGAAAATCCTGTGCGCGATATGCAAAACTGTATTCGTCGGACTCGTAGAAGGCGTTTTTGGTGTTGCCGGTCCATATCGTCATCACGGAATCCCCTACTTCCATGCGACCGGCAGCCCGTTTGCCGAAATTCTCGAATGTCCAGGACTGCGCCCGGGAGCAAGCGTCTCCGGCATTTTCCGCCGACAGCGGAAGTCCGGCCGCCAGAACGGCAGACAGCAATGGCAATAAAATGTACTTTTTCTTCATATCTCGTTGATAAGGATTTCTTCGAAATCCAATTTTCTTAAACCCCAGTCGCTGTAGCGACAGCCCCTTTTCAAGGGGCGCCACCCCCATTTTCTGCTCGCTTTCGAATGTCCACCGGACATTCTCATGAAACGCTCCCGACCTCGCCGGGGGCCCGTCGCAGGACTACGTCCTGCTCCTCAGCGGAAGTTCGATGATTTTCATTGAATAAAAATTCATCGAACTCACGTTATCTTTAACTGTTGCATGGAATAACAAAATTTTACTATCTTTGCAGCCCCTAAAAGCCGCAGGGCTTTTGGTGCAATGGGGTCCGGAAACGGACTGAGTAACACATTTTCAAACACAAAAAGATG
>CALUQC010000072.1 GCA_944322805.1 uncultured Bacteroidales bacterium
TTTCAGACATGAGAGACCGCACCACAGCCCCGTTCCCGAGCAGGCCCACTGCCTTTCCCGAAGCGAGCGCGTCGGAAATTTTCCTTTTCTGTCTCGCGGCCGTACCGATGACCCAGTCCCGTTTGAGCATGAAAAACCTGAGGCCTTCGTCGTAAGACAAAGACCTCGGGATAATGACTCTGACGCCGTCCGCAGGATGCACCCTGATGGAAACCCTCCTGCAGGCGGTGCTTTTTACCAATACTATCGGACCAATCTCCGGGTCCTGATAAATCTTTTCCAAATTAACGTCAGTTCGACGAATTTATGTTGTTCAGGACCAGGGAATTCGTCGAACAGTCGTTAAGGATTTCTACGAAATCCAAATTTCTCAAACCCCAGTCGCTGTGGCGCCCCTGCTCACTTTCGAATGTCCACTGGACATTCTCATAAAACGTTCGCGACTTTTCAAGGGGCGCCACCCCCTACCGCCCCCCTCGCCGGGGGCCCGTCGCAGGACTCGTCCTGCTCCTCAGCGGAAGTTCGATGATTTTCATTAAATTAAAATTCATCGAACTCGCGTTACATTAATCAATAAATATATTCCACCGGAGTCTTGATGCACCTTACTGTCCTGGTCTTGGTATTGTTCTGTGCGGTAAACTTCATCCAGTTCTGCCCAGGCCTGTCATCCGAAGCGTAGCCTTCCATGGCCCAGGACATCCCGGGACTTCCGGAAGTAGCCAGGAGCAAATACATTTTGGCCACATTGCCCGGAGCCGTATTCCACTGATGGCCGAGACCGTACAGCACCCAGGACTGCCCGTCGTGCGTAAATTCGTAAAATGCCACCGGGCCGTAGTCCCCGCCCGCAAAAGCCGCCGTTCTTTCAGCCACGCGGACTTCCACCGTTTCTCCGGACCTGTTTACAAATGACCTTGAGCCCGTGCCACCTATGTTGTAATTGTCGCTTGCGGCAAAGAAAGCATAATCCGCATATGACGGTATCCTGTATCCCGAAGGCGCCGCCGAGGAAGGATCCGCTGTCCCGAAATCTCCTGCCGAAGTATTCATGCCCCTGTAAAGGAACGCATTGCCATCATACTCAAGCGGCAGTCCGTATCGGTTTCCGGACTGATACTGGTCACCCATAAGTGTCAGGAGCTCCTCCCCGGAAACTGTCTGCAAGTATTCGAACAGTCCTGTCCCCGTATCAGGCACGGACCCCATGGTTATCTGGTCTTCAAAGGACTGCGAGTCCCCGCGGAGATTGAACAGTGTCCACCATGCCGTTCCGATACGCACTACCGGAAGCCCCCAGTTCAAACGTTTCACCGAATACCTTTCGCTACCCTCGCCCGAGTCGTCGGACACAACGACATATCCTTCCTGCACCCTGCCGTCAGCCTCGGGATCGTTCGGCCGCCAGCCGCCCAAAATCCTGTACGTCTTCCGGCCTGCTTCATCTTCCGACACCAATTCCGTCTTCATCCACGCATTCCCGCCTTCCGGGAACTCCTCACCGAGAGATTTCCCCGCCGGCAGCGTCACCGTACCCAGTTCGCCGTCCACATATCGGCCCAGATCACAGACACCGTCGGCATCGAAACTCAGCAAACCCGTCAGCTGCATGGGATTCTCTTCGAATACCAAGACTATCCGCCCCGCATTCACTGCACCGTCGAAAACATCCAAATGAATCCGTCCGGCTCCGCTCCCCGGCATGCGCAGCCTTCCCGTCACGGAAAAGACCGCGGCCTGCGTGAATGAAACCCTACCGGAAGGCTGCCGCACGATATCCACCCCGTCGACATCTCCTGAAATCCGGACCTCGGCCGACGGCTCCGCAGATACGGCCAGTTCGAAATCCACGGCCCGGTATGTCACATATACGGTATCCAGTGTCCCGTTTACCCTTACGCCGGCAGGCAGGACCGAATTTTCCACGTCCACCAGTCCTCTCGGGGAAGATCCGGCTTCCGTTTCTCCTCCTGTCTCCCACTCGTCATAAGCGACAGACAACGCCAGACCGGCACCTTTCCCGCGTACCTCGATATTATATACCCTGTTCCTTTTTATGTCCTCCGGCAGTTCCGACCTCAACAGGCTTGTCCCACCGCCATAAGACACCACCGCCTCTACCTCCATTCCGGCCCGGTGCTGCTCCGGGAGATAAAACAGAATGCTGCGGGTGTTTTCAAGAGGGTTTTCCGAAAAATCAGTTTCAAGATCCTCCGACGCGGCGGAAGCGTCATTTTCCGCATCCACACCGGCATCCGGGAAAACATACCCTTCTCCGGCCGCCCCCTTGAGCGATATTTTCAGCACCTGCACGCCTGCTTCGAAAGTAGAAACATCTATTCTCGCCACACTCCTCGTCATCCTTACCTTCGAAACGCCTGCCGGCAGCCCGCCGAGGTCAGCGGCCGCGGTCATGGCCGCACCATTATGCATGAGTTCCTCCGCCGTTGCCCTGATTTTCGTGAATTCTGACATGGAAGCCCCGGGCTTAAGGGATGAAAAGGCCGGAAAAGACTGCATGTTCGCCACGAGATACATCCGTCCCTGCCGGGTTTCCGGATGGAAAGTATAGAGACCGTTGCCGGAAGTCTCCGGCAATAATATCTCCTGCAATATCCCGTCCGCAAACCTGTATCCGGCGACTTCGACTATCCTGTCGTCAGCCGACAACGGGAAGCTCCCGTCCGCGGCGAGATAAACTCCCACTCCGCTGTATTCGGGCATCCTGACATCTTCTTTTACCGCGCAGCCGGCCGCCATCACCGCGGCTGCCGCTGCAAGCATTGTCCTTATAATATACGTTTTCATCTTCAATACAAATTAGGGTTGCCGGCACTGTCCGTATAGCCGGGCGAATCAATCGGCATCTCCGACAGATGCGTCACATAAAAACTGTTCATGAGTTCCTGGGCCCACGGGCCGTATGTAAACGAACTGTTATGGCTGTAGCCCATCACGTGGCCGAGTTCATGGAACATGATCTCGCAGGCATACCTCGAAGTATAGTGCTCGAGCCATCCTCCCTGATAAGCTCCGAAAACACTCCCTCCTCCAAGACCCAGCACTCCGTTTCCCGTATATACCAGTCCTACATTTACGGTGCGGGGCTGCCGCATCTGCTCAAGTACGGTCTCCACTGCCACCTTGTCGTCCACGCCTCCGTTGCCGTACAGCCTGTCCTGGTTTTCCCTCAGTATCCGCTCGTGTTCGGGCATGTCTATCATATAGGTGAAATTCAGGAAAAACGCTACGGCCTCACGGCAATGCACCGGTCTGATGCCCATCCAGTTGCCCTTCGGGCCTCCGTCGGGCAATGTCGGGTCTCCGCCGTACAGGTCGAATCCAACATTCCATCCGTGCTCGATTTTTTCGAGCTTGCCCCAGTACGGGTCTCCGGATTCTATACGGAATTCCATCCCTGCCAGGTCCGCCGTGGACTTCCGTCCGATTTCCGCTATCCTGCCCGAATCGGTCCTGTAGAAAGCGGACCTTTCAGTGAGCGCGATATTCCCGTAAAAATCCGCGAATGCCGGTATCCTGTCAAAATATGCGAGGTCCACGAAAAAGTCGCCTTCCGCCGGTATTTTCGCCCTGACCAGGACATCCCGGACCTCTCTCGGAGAATAAAAGCGCACATTCAGCCTGCCGTCCTCCGTCACCGACACCTGCAGCGGGGCGGACGTATTGAAACGCCTCAGGCTCTTGTCCGTATAGACCTCGTACGGCTCGTCATCCTGCAATATCCCGGCATGATTTCCGGCCTCATAGAATTTTTCCGTCACATACAGCGTTCCGGACTCGTCATCCGGGTGTGCCGCCTTTATGCGCACCGTCTGCATCACATTGGACGAAACCCCGCCCAGTCCGAAATCGTAGAAGCGTCTTACCTTGTCTCCGGAATAGCTTCCGGAAAGTATCTCGGCCGTACCTTCCACCGCATCTTCCCCGGATGCCGGAAGCAGATAAAAAGTCCGGCCTTCCGCCATGTCCAAAGTCCATTTTTCAGCCGTTGTCCGCCCATGGAATTTTCCGTCCGCCGATACGGCAGTGCTGAAACCCGGTTTCCTGAGGGTGACCGTATTCGATTCCACGGCGGCCTCGATTTCCGGCCTGCTGAATGAAAAATCGAAATCCACACGCCCGACTATCCGTTTCTGGATGACCGGACCTTCGATATCCGCAGACAGGACATAGCCTCCGGCCGACTGTTTGCGGATGACATCAAAAGGAGTAAGGGAATAAAAATATTCCGCCGACAGAGGCCGGGAAATATCTTCAGGGAAAGACAGCCATATGTCCGACAGAGAGTTTATGTCCTCTATCGCGGCTCCGTCCGAAGCGTCATCTCCCCTGATTCCGAGAACGAGCAGGCTGTAGCTGCCCTCCACAAGGCCTTCCACGCGGATGGAGGAAGAAGACTTGTCGTAAAGTCCCATCATGTCACGGTATCTTGTACCGTCGCCGTCCATCACGGCAAATTCGACCCTGTCATAGTCTGCAAACGTAAACAGACCTGCCGTGCGTGCCGCATTGCCGGAACTGCCGTCAGTTGCAAGTCCTTCACCGTCATTATAGTCTTCATATGCGAGAGCGAACTCGATTCCCCGGCCTGCAGGGACCGGCTCTACCTGCACCTTTTCGGTACAGGACACTGCCGCCGTGCTGAAGGCTACCGCCGTCAAAATAATTTTTTTCAAATCCACTGTCATACTTTTTTCCTATTTTTGCCAAGGTTTGCGGAAAACCGGGAAAACCTTCATATCCCGGCATGTTCTCCGTCTTACCTGTTGTTCCGGCGGCAAAGTTACCGGTCCGGAAAGAGAATTACGGTAACATATGTTACGACATTGAAACAGCACCGCATAATGGAAGAATTATTGGAAATGCCACTTTTCAGGAACTGTGACGCAGGAAATGCCGGAAAATTCCTTGACGCCCATCCCGGGAAAATCCACGAATACGCCAAAGGGGACATAATCGCCATGCAAGGCTACGCGTGCAGGGCCCTGTATCTGCTGGAAGAAGGAAGCGTATATGCGAAAATGATAAACGAGGACGGCAAGGAATTCACCCTCGACACTCTTTCGGCACCGGAAACACTGGCATCATCTTTCGTGTTCAGCTCCGAAGGCACATTCCCTGTCACCATCATAGCATCGACAGACTGCACCGTGTGGACAATAGGCCGAGACGCGCTTTTCTCCCTTATCAGGACCGATGACACGATTCTGTCCAATTATCTGAACATCATTTCCGACCACAGCGCATTCCTGAGCAGGAGGCTGCACGAATTTGCCCTTCAGAGCCTTGCATCCCGCATCATCGGCTACATCGAGAGGAACGGCCCCATCGAAAACCTGCAATCCGCCGCATTTATCCTCGGAGTCGCCCGCCCGTCCCTGTCCCGCGCCATCGCCCAGCTCGTAGCCCAGGGTGCCATCGAGAAATCCGACAACGGATACAGTCTGCGGTAGGAGGCTTCCACGTTTTTTTTGTATGTTTGCAGGGGGATCCGGAAAATCCGCCGGGATATCCCGATGCTACAAATTTTCGAACAGTATGAATGATTTCGGTTTCATAAGGGTGGCCGCCGCGGTGCCTGTCGTCAGAGTGGCCGACGTAAAGGCTAACGTTGAAGAAATATGCAGACTCGCCGCGGAAGCGGAAGCAGAGCAGGCATCCATCGTGCTTTTCCCGGAGCTCGCCGTCACGGGCTATACCTGCGGGGATCTTTTCGGGCAGCAGCTCCTGATTGACAAGGCGGAAGAAGGCATCCGCGACATAATGGAATTCACGAGGGGCAAATCGGCCGCAGTGGTAGTCGGAGCCCCCGTCAGATTCAGGGGCCGGCTTTACAACTGTGCCGTCGTGATGAAAAACGGCAATATCAAAGGCATCGTCCCCAAAATATGGCTGCCCAATTACAACGAATTCTATGAAGCCCGATGGTTCAGTTCAGGGCGAGACTTTCTGTCCCCGTACTCCAGGAATGAAGGACGTTTCCTCGTCAACGGGAAAGACACCGTGCGGGAAGGCTGGTGTGCGGAAATCAAATATGCGGGATTCAGGTGCAATATTTCGCCGAATCTCATTTTCGAGTCCGGCAGCACGTCTTTCGGCATAGAAATCTGCGAAGACATGTGGACCCCGGTCCCTCCGTCTTCCTACCTTGCCCTTGCAGGCGCGACAATCATCCTCAACCCGTCCGCAAGCAACGAGGTCCTGTCCAAGCACGAATACCGCAGGACGCTTGTCAGCCAGCAGTCAGCCAGGAACGTGTGCGGCTATGTGTACTGCTCTTCCGGTTTCGGAGAGTCGACGCAGGACCTTGTTTTCGGCGGTGCGGCCATGATTTATGAAAACGGGGCCATGCTGGCGGAAAACACGCGTTTCGGCATGGAGCCGTCCCTCACGTTTGCCGACATCGACACCGAAAGGCTCGACACCCTGAGGCGGAAGATGAACTCGTTTTCAGCATTGTCTCCTGACGGGACGCCGTCCTCATCCTATGACAGGCTGTATTCGAGAGTTGACCTCGGGAAAAATGCCGGGACAGATTTCGGCAGAAAACTTTACAGGAAAACGGACCCGATGCCGTTCGTACCAGCAGGCAGCGCGGAAGACACCGGTGCCAGATGCAGGGAAATAATGTCAATACAGGTCTCGGGACTGGCTTCAAGGCTCGCCCATATACGCTGTTCGAGTGCAGTGATAGGGATTTCCGGCGGGCTGGACAGTACGCTCGCCCTGCTCGTGACGGTGCTTGCATTCGACAAGCTCGGATGGGACAGGAAACGGATAACAGGAATTACCATGCCGGGATACGGGACTACGGACAGGACCTACGCCAATGCAGTGGAACTTATGGCTGCACTCGGAGTGACCTGCCGTGAAATATCCATAGCGGCGGCCTGCGACCTGCATTTCAAGGATATAGGCCACGACAAGTCTGTCCACGATGCGGCATACGAAAACGCGCAGGCCAGGGAGAGGACGCAGATACTGATGGATGTCGCCAATGCGGAGAACGGAATCGTGGTGGGAACGGGAGACCTGTCGGAACTGGCCTTGGGATGGGCTACATACAACGGGGACCACATGTCGATGTACGGCGTAAATGCCAGCATCCCGAAAACCCTTGTGAAATATCTCGTCAAGTGGGCTGCCGGAGAACATAGCTTCGATGCCGGGAACGGCGCATGTCAAGACAGCGGGAAAGGCTGTTCCTCAACAGGAAGAAGGTGCGCCAGGGAAATCCTGTACGATATCATCGACACTCCCATCAGCCCCGAACTTCTTCCTGCCGACGCTAATGGAGGAATCAGCCAGAAGACCGAAGACATAGTAGGGCCTTACGAACTCCACGACTTCTTCCTGTACCATGTTTTCCGTTCCGGATATGCCCCGGGAAAAATCCTGTTCCTCGCGGAAAAGGCTTTCGCAGGCAAGTACGACTCCCATACGATAGAAAAATGGCTGAAAATCTTCATAAGAAGGTTTTTCAGCCAGCAGTTCAAGCGTTCCTGCCTCCCGGACGGTCCGAAAGTCGGAAGCGTGTCACTGTCTCCACGCGGAGACTGGAGGATGCCGTCCGACGCCAAGTCCGGAATGTTCATGTCAGACATAGAGCAGGACCGGACGATATCATAATGAAGCTATAAGGCGTTCAAAAATAAGGGACATCCTGTCAGCCGCGGCATCGGCGGCAGCCACCACGTCATCGCCGTTGTTTTCATAGTCTTCCGGATAGTCGTCGTGCGCCTCGTTGGTAATCACGGACATGCCGAAGACAGGAACCGAAGCATGCCTTGCGGCTATGACTTCCGGTATGGTGGACATGCCCACGGCATCAGCCCCTATGAGCCTGAAATACTTGTACTCGGAAGGTGTCTCATACGATGGTCCGGTACCTGCCAGATAAACGCCCTTCTTGACCTCTATCCCCAATGAGGAGGCGATTTCCTCCGCTTTGGCCATAAGGGCTGGATCATAAGGCCGCGTCATATCAGGGAATCTCGGGCCGAACTCATCCAGATTCTTCCCGACTAAAGGATTCGGAAGCAGATTTATGTGGTCGCGGATTATCATCAGATCCCCGACCTTGAAGCCGAAGTTGACACCGCCGGCAGCATTCGAGACGAACAGCCGCCTGATGCCCAGTTTTATCATGACCCTTATCGGAAGCACCACGGACTCCATCGGATAACCTTCATAATAATGGAATCTGCCCTGCATCGCCATCACGGGCTTCCCGCCGAGAGTTCCGCAGATAAAATTGCCCTTATGGCCAATGGCCGTAGAGACGGGGAATCCAGGTATGTCCCTGTACGGTATCGTCACGGCATCTGAAATCTTGTCTGCAAGTTTGCCTAAGCCGCTGCCGAGGACAATTCCCACTTCCGGCACGCGGCCGCCGATTCCGACCTTCACAAAATCGGTCGCATTGTTTATTCTTTCTATTCTCGGATCCATAATTGAAACGGTTTTTCAATACAAAAACATGACAGCCGGCGGAGCGTCAGTACTTTTTCAGGATTCTGCCGGCCTCGGCCAATATTTCCTTTTCCATAGGCACTGCACGGTTCCTCATGACGAACTCGCCGTTGCAGATCACTGAATCTATGCAGTCGCTGTGGGCCGAATATATGAAATTCGCAAGAAACGGGGCATTGGAAAGGAAAAAACTGCTGCCGGTGTCCACGACAAGGATGTCGGCGAGACGCCCTTCCTCGATTTTCCCCGCATTGATGCCTATGGCATCCGCGCCGTTGGACGTAGCCATCCTTATCAATTCATCCAACGGCATTGCGGCAGGATCTCCCCTCCAGGCTTTCTGCACGAGAGCGGCCGTCTTCATCGCCTCATGCAGGTCGAGATTATTGGACGACGCACAGCCGTCCGTCCCGAAACACAGGTTTATACCCGCATCCCTCATTTCATTGTACCTGAACCGGTAGCCGCAGGCCAGCTTCATGTTCGAATTAATGTTGTGCACGCACGTTACCTTTCTCCCGGCAAGGATGCCGATGTCCTCATCATCCACCCAAAGCGTATGGGCTGCCGTCACATCCGGCCCCAGCACCCCGAGGCTGTCGAGATATTTCACGGGGCTGGCTCCGTGCCTTGCCCGGCAGTCTTTGACTTCCTGCTCCGTTTCGCACAAATGGATGTTTATCTTCAACCCGTGCGTCCGTGCGAAATCAGTGGCCCATAATATCTGCTCCTCGCTCACCGAATACACGGAATGGATGGCCACGGCAAATCCGACAGTATCCGGCCATCCGGAAGACTCCGCAAAAAGCTCCTCGCACTCCCGTCTCTGGGCCATTGCCTTTTCCCTGTCATAATGATCCAGATGCACGTATGAAAGTACAGCCCTCAGCCCCATTTCCCTTACAGCCCTCTCGGCCGCCGGCACTATCCAGTACTGGTCGTAAAAAGCGGTGGTCCCCGTCTTGATCATCTCTATGCAGGCCACTTTCGTCGCCCAGTATATGTACTCCTCGTCGATTTTCTTCTCCGTTTCCCATATCCGGTCTATCCAGTTGGAGAAACTGACATCCTCACCCACCCCTCGCAACAGTGTCATGGCAGCATGCGTATGCATGTTCACGAAGCCTGGAAGCGCCGTTTTTCCCGTGCAGTCGACGATTTCCACCCCGTCCGCCGCAGTCCCGGGACAGGCTGACCCGGCCCCGCATATTTTCCTTATCACGGCACCCTCGACATGAATGTCGCATTTCCGGCCGTCAAGAGAGATATTCCGCAGTAAAATTCTTCCCATAACGATGCACTCGAAAATTTTCGCTAAGATAGGAAAAAATATTGTCACTATCTTTTCATCTTTTTTTGTATTTTTGGCGCTGCAAACATTGAAAAACAAATATTCAGGGAAATGGCATTCAAAGGTACTATTGAAATAGACTGGCAGCGGTGCAAGGGATGCTCGGTATGTATCGAGAACTGTCCGTCCAAGTGCATCCGGCTGTCCAAATCCGTGAACGGAAAAGGCTACAGATATGCCGAACTGGCGAATGACGGCTGCGTGGGATGCGCAAGCTGCGCAATAGTATGTCCGGACTCGGTCATAACGGTTTACAGGGTTAAAATCTGAGAATTATGGCAGAAAAGATATTGATGAAAGGAAACGAGGCGATAGCCGTTTCGGCTATACGCAACGGAGTGGACGGCTATTTCGGATACCCTATCACTCCTCAGTCCGAAGTCATGGAAACGCTCATGAAGGAAAAGCCGTGGGAAACCACCGGGATGGTCGTACTTCAGGCGGAAAGCGAAGTGTCATCCATAAATATGGTATATGGAGGGGCGAGCTGCGGGAAAAAGGTGATGACATCATCCAGCAGCCCGGGCATAAGCCTCATGTGCGAAGGCATCAGCTACATAGCAGGAAGCGAGCTGCCTTGCGTGATAGTGAATGTAATGCGCGGAGGCCCTGGACTGGGGACCATACAGCCGAGCCAGAGCGACTATACCCAGTGCGTAAAGGGCGGAGGACATGGAGACTACCACTGCATGGTGCTTGCTCCGGCCTCGGCTCAGGACATGTACGATTTCGTAGACTGGGGATTCGAGCTGGCATTCAAATACAGGAATCCGGTCATTGTGCTTGCAGACGGCATCATCGGGCAGCTTATGGAAAAAGTGGAGCTTCGTCCGGTGAAACCGAGGCGCACAGAGGAGGAAATACTCCGCGTCGCACCGTGGGCCACGACCGGCAAGCCTGCAGGCAGGGAAAGGAATATCATCACGTCCCTTTCATTAGACTCGACCACACAGGAAAATTTCAACAAGAAACTTCTTGCCAAATACGAGTCGATAAAGGAGAACGAAGTCAGGTTTTCGGAATACATGACCGATGATGCCGAATACCTGTTCGTAGCATTCGGCTGTTCATCCAGGATCTGCGAGGCCGCCACCGACATACTGCGGCAGGAAGGCATAAAGGCCGGACTGCTCAGGCCGATTACCCTGTTCCCGTTCCCGGAAAAGGAAATCGCAAGGCTCGCCGGACAGGTGAAAAGCATAATGAGCATAGAACTCAACCTCGGGCAGATGGTGGAAGACGTGCGGCTGGCTGCGAACGGACGCTGCCCGGTTGGATTTTACGGCAGGCAGGGAGGAATCGTCTTTACCCCAGAGGAAATAGCCGGAGAGTTCAAGAAGTTCAATAATCTGAAATAGGAAGAGGCGTCATGGATACATTGGATATAAAACGGCCGGAAAATATCGTTTACAGAAAACCGGCATTGATCACTGACAACGTCATGCACTACTGCCCCGGATGTTCCCACGGCACGGTGCACAAACTGATAGCGGAAGTCATCGAAGAGATGGGAATCCAGGACAAGACTGTCGGCATAAGCCCCGTAGGGTGTTCCGTCTTTGCGTATAACTACATAGATATCGACTGGCAGGAAGCTGCCCACGGACGTGCTCCCGCATTGGCTACCGCCACGAAAAGGCTCTGCCCCGACAAATATGTCTTCACCTATCAGGGAGACGGGGACCTGGCCTCCATCGGGACCGCGGAAATCATCCATGCATGCAGCAGAGGTGAAAACATCGTAGTGATTTTCATCAACAACGGAATTTACGGCATGACCGGAGGACAGATGGCTCCTACGACGCTTCTCGGGATGAAGACTTCCACCACGCCGTACGGGAGGGATGCTAAACTGAACGGTTTTCCTCTGAAAATCACCGAGATGCTTGCAGCGCTTGACGGCACTGCCTATATCACGAGGCAGTCGGTACACACGGCGGCAGCAGCCCGCAAGGCGAAAAACGCCATCAGAAAAGGTTTTGAATACAGCCATCTGGGTATCGGACTGTCGTTCATAGAAATCGTTTCCACATGCAATTCGGGCTGGAAGCTGTCTCCGGTCGAGGCCAACAAGTGGATGGTGGAAAACATGTTCGCCAAATATCCTTTGGGCGACATCAAGGACACCAGTATCGCGGAAAAGAAATAAAAAATTATGAAGGAAGAAATAATAATAGCAGGCTTCGGCGGCCAGGGAGTCCTCTCCATGGGAAAAATACTCGCATATTCCGCCATAATGCAGGATCTGGAAGTGACATGGATGCCGTCTTACGGACCGGAAATGAGAGGGGGAACGGCCAATGTGTGCGTTATAATAAGCGACAGGAAAATAAGTTCTCCGATCATTACGACATATGATACTGCAATCATATTGAACCAGCAGTCTTTGGACAAGTTTGAGAAAAGCGTGAAGAGCGGAGGATTGCTGATATATGATCCGAGCGGAATCACGAGGATGCCGGAAAGAACGGATATCACCGTATGCTCGATAGATGCGATAGAAGTGGCGGCGGAATTGGGGAATGCTAAAGTTTACAACATGGCGGTGCTCGGAGCCTATTTGAAGACCAAGCCGTCATTGAAGATGGAAAATGTTGTAAAAGGACTGGAAAAGTCCATCCCGTCCAGATACAAGGACCTCATAGAGAAAAACAGGGAGGCCATTGAGAAAGGCATGGAAAGAGTAAAAATACTTTCCGGCAAATAAAACGATATTGTTTTTATTGTAAAGTTTTGCTAACTTTGCTAAGTATTTCATAAAGGGTCTTTATGATGCTGGAAGACATTTGGAGCGATATCCTGTCTCTTATTTCCTTGTATGAAAAAAAGAAGGGGGAATATGATGCGGTCGTGGAGCAGCTCCGGCAGAGTGAAGCCCTCGTTGAAAAATACAGGAAGCAGATCGTCGAGTTGGAAAGACAGATTGATAACTTGAAACTCAAGAACGCGTTTCTTTCTACGTCGGGAGATGAAGAGGCAAAAGAGAAGATCGACAGACTGATAAGGGAAATCGACAGATGCATAGCATTGATAGAGGGTTGACATGGGGCGGAAAGTAACGATAAAGATACTGAACAGGCAGTTCCCGTATGAGGCTGAAAGTCCGGAACAGGAAAGGCAATTCCGCGAAGCGGCGGAAACAGTGGATCGCAAGTTCTACGAATACAAGGGCAGGTTTCCGGATAAAAGCAGTGAGGAAATACTGTCAGTCATTGCCTGGAACGGTTTCGTGGAAGTTGCCGGACTCAGGGATGCAGTAAAGTCGAAGGAAAAGGATGAGCAGGTTCTTCTGGAGCGATTGAGAAGTTATCTAAGAAATATTGACACGGAATAGCCGTTAGTTACTTATTTGCTGAAATCTACATTTGTACCAAGTAACCGAGTTTACTCGAAGAGGGATGACGGACCTATTTTACCCGTAACGGGGATTCCGCTTCGGCGGGACGGAGGATGTCAGAACTGATTTTCGGAGCTCAAATCTTATTTTTATAGGATTTTCTGAAATTTTGACTAACGGCTTTTTTGCAAACAATTATACAGTATATTCCGACAGGCAGGCTTCCGCAGCCTGCCTGTTTTTTTATGGACTGGACATTTTATACAAATAACATATTACAAACATCATGGAAATATTATTTTACATATTGGCAGTACTCATAGGAGCGGCATTGGCGCTCGGCATCTATATTCCGGTCAGACGCCATATCCTGCGCGGACAGAAGGAAGACATCATCAGGCAGGCCGAAATCGATGCCGACAACATAAAAAAAGAAAAGATATTCCAGGCCAAGGAAAAATTCCTCCAGCTTAAAACCGAACACGAACAGTACATCAACGAAAAGACCAAGCAGATTCAGGAATGCGAATCCAGGCTCAAGCAGAAAGAGAATACTCTCAACCAGCAGAATGCCGAGCTCGGCAGGAAGCAGAAAGAAGCCGATGCCATCAGGGAAAACCTGAAAAACCAGGTGGAAATCGCCAACCGGAAATCGGAAGAATATGAAAAACTGCGGATGGAAGCGATCCAGCAGATTGAAAACATTGCAGGCATGACCGCTGCGGAAGCCAAAAACCAGCTGATGGAAAACATGAAGGCTGAGGCCCGCAGCCAGGCGCAGTCATATATCAACGATGTAATGGATGACGCCAGGATGAATGCCAATAAAGAAGCCAAGCGAATAGTAATCAACACGATACAGCGCACGGCCACCGAGACGGCGATTGAAAATGCGGTAACGGTGTTCAACATAGAAAGCGATGAAATCAAAGGCCGCATCATAGGACGTGAAGGCCGGAACATCAGGGCGCTCGAAGCAGCTACCGGAGTGGAAATAGTGGTCGACGATACTCCGGAAGCCATCCTGCTTTCCGCATTCGACCCTGTCAGACGGGAAGTGGCCCGCCTTGCACTGCACCAGCTCGTAGTGGACGGACGAATCCATCCGGCAAGAATTGAAGAAGTGGTCGCGAAAGTCCAGAAACAGCTCGAAGAAGAAATACTGGAAACCGGCAAACGGACCTGCATAGATCTCGGCATCCACGGGATGAACATCGAACTCGTAAAACTTATCGGGCGCATGAAATACAGGTCATCATACGGACAAAACCTGTTGCAGCATTCGCGTGAAGTAGCGAACATCTGCGCCACCATGGCTTCTGAACTCGGACTGAATCCTAAAATTGCAAAGAGGGCAGGTCTTCTTCACGACATAGGAAAAGTGTCCGATGAGGATCCGGAGCTGCCTCATGCAATTCTCGGAATGAAGCTGGCGGAAAAATACAAGGAAAAGCCGGAAGTATGCAATGCCATCGGAGCACACCACGAGGAAATCGAAATGACCTCCATCATATCCCCTCTTGTCATGGTAGGTGACGCCATTTCAGGTGCACGCCCGGGGGCAAGACGAGAAGTCATCGAGTCTTACATCAAGAGGCTCAAGGATATGGAAGGAATAGCGCAGTCATACAAGGGTGTGACAAAGAGCTACGCCATCCAGGCCGGCAGGGAACTCAGAGTCATAGTAGGCGCAGACCAGGTCAGTGATCAGGATGCGGAGTCTCTGTCAGGAGAAATAGCAAAGAAGATTCAGGAAGAAATGGTATATCCTGGACAAGTGAAAATCACGGTAATCAGGGAGACCAGATCAGTAGCTTTCGCAAAATAAAAACAGATCCTCCAAAACAATGAAATTACTTGGAAAACTTTCATATATTGTCATAATTGCTGCCATTGCATCCTTGAATGCAATGGCACAATCAATGAATACGGCTCCTGAAAAGACTGTCGAATGGAACGTAACTACAGAGAATCTCGGAGACAGTCTGTCAAGGATCATATTTACCGGCAAAATAGCAGACGGATGGCATACCTACGACACCGACAGCGACATGTACCCTACCGCCGTGGAATTTTCCGAACTTAACGGATGCTCGGTCGCAAAGGAACTGTATGCACTCACGGAGCCGCAGCCTTACGAAGGGACCAAAGTGTTTTTCAATGAAGTAAAAATGGCTGTGGACATCAGGACCGAAAGTCAGGAGGCCACAATTGCCGGAGAGCTGACATGGCTCGGATGCACCGACGTGACCTGCGCTTCTCCGGAATACTACAGTTTCGATGTGGCTCTTGGCGACAGTCAGCAAGGAGGCGCTGCCGGAGAAACGAAAGGGAAAAAGGGATTCAACTGGGGACTCGTCATAGAAGCCATCTTGTGGGGCTTTGCGGCACTTCTGACTCCGTGCGTATTCCCTATGGTGCCTATGACGGTTTCGTTTTTCCTCAAGGGATCGTCATCTCCTGCCGCAGGACGATTCAAGGCTGCAATGTACGGCCTCTTCATCGTGCTGCTCTACACCGTTCCCATTTCAATTATCATATTGATTACAAGAATAATAGGAGGTGATGCCGTAACAGCGGACATATTCAACTGGCTTGCTACCCACTGGCTGCCGAATATCATTTTCTTCATAGTATTCATGATTTTCGCGGCATCATTCTTCGGTGCTTTCGAAATCATACTTCCGACATCCTTAGTAAACAAATCGGACAAAGGGGCCGACAAAGGCGGACTGCTCGGCATATTTTTCATGGCCCTGACCTTAGTGCTGGTATCGTTTTCATGTACCGGACCGATAGTCGGCACTGTCCTCATAAAATCCACGGAAGGCGAATTCTGGACTCCGATGATTACCATGCTCGCGTTTTCCATTGCATTCGCACTCCCGTTCACCTTTTTCGCGCTGTTCCCGTCGCTTCTGACGAAAATGAAAAGCGGTAGCTGGATGAATACGATAAAGGTAATCCTTGGATTCATCGAGGTAGCCCTCGGATTCAAATTCCTGAGCGTAGCCGATCAGACATATCACTGGGGCTTGCTCGACAGGGAGGTATATCTCGCCATCTGGATAACAGTATTCACACTCCTGGGGCTGTACCTTCTCGGCAAGATAAGGTTTGCCGGCGATCCGCCGTGCGACCATCTGTCGGTAAAAAGACTTGCTGGAGCCATTGTAGTATTCTCCTTTGTCGGGTACATGATTCCCGGCATGTTCGGTGCACCGCTTAAGGCGCTTTCAGGCTATCTGCCTCCTATAACATCCCAGGATTTTGTATTGGGAAGCACGCCGCAGGCAGCAGTCACCACGACTGATGCAATGGGCGACGAGTCGAAATATGATCTGCATCTTCCGCTCGGGCTGTCAGGGTATTTCAATCTTGACGAAGGACTTGCAGCTGCGAAAAAAGCCGGAAAGCCTGTTTTTGTAGACATTACCGGACACGGATGCGTGAATTGCAGGGAAATGGAGTCGAGAGTCTGGAGTGACCCGCAGGTCCTGAGCATCCTGCAGAACGACTATATCATCGTAGCTCTATATACCGACGACAAGACAAAATTAGACGAGGAAGACTGGATAAAGACGGAGAGCGGAGACATTCTGAAACAGATGGGCCGGGCGAACTCATATATAGTAAGGACCCGTTTCGGAGTCAATGCACAGCCAAACTACGTGCTGCTCTCCCCTGAGGGCGAACTTCTTGCCCCTATCCGCGGATACGATCTCAGCATTCCGGGGTTTGTGGAATTTTTGAAAGGCGGTATTCAGAAATTCTCTACAATGTAGGCCCGGGCGGCGCATAGGGCACAGGGATACAACCCCTTACGGGGTCAACAGTGCCCTCTGTCGCCGCCGCAGCCCCACACTTCACATCACACCCCGAGCCCTTTCCTGTCATTCGAGCGGAGTTGCAGCCGAAGTACGCCCCGCCATTTCCAAGGCGCCGACCTCTCCCTGTCATCATGGAGGGAAGGCTGCGGTCGAGATGACATGAAAACGGAATAATCCCGCCTCCATTGTCATTTCGACCGAGCGTAGCGAGTGGAGAAATCTTATTACAAGGCAGATCTCTCGACTCCGCCTGCGGCCGCGCTCGAGATGACACGGAGGGGTCTTAACCTTGTCATGTCGAGCTTGTCGAGACATCTGCCGGATGGGGCACCATACGATATTTCGGATGATAATGACTTTGACGACAGTAAAGCACGGTCATGCGTCCAAAGGCGCAGCCGTGCCATACTATCCCCGATAATAAGAGTGTTGACTTGTGCTCCTACAAGGCAGCAATCGCCGCTTCCGACAGCCCC
>CALUQC010000073.1 GCA_944322805.1 uncultured Bacteroidales bacterium
TCTGCACGGCTCCGCCGGCTTCAGGACCGACACTCAGATTGTGACGAAAAAGAAGATGAGGAGCATCATCGCCTCAACGAAGAAACGCGAAAAGGAAACATGTGGGCAATAGCCCATCCCCCCCCCCCTCAAAAAAAACACAAAAAAAACAGAATATACTACATTCCCCGAAAAAAACTTAAGGCTACAAATCGCCATTCCAGCGGTCTGTAGCCTCGTTTTTTACCTCTTTTTGACTGCACAAACTGTCAAACTCCGGAAAATAATAATAATTTTCAGAACAGCAATGTTTTGACTTTCCTTTGCGATTTTTCGCGGAATAGTACTCCTTTAGTACACCCTGCTAAAATTAAAAAGCCTCATAATCAAGAGATTACGAGGCTATCTTTGTACCCGGAGCCGGGGTCGAACCGGCACATCCTTTCGGACATTGGTGTTTGAGACCAACGCGTCTACCGATTCCGCCATCCGGGCTTGTGTGGCAGAGGGCGGTAGCCCGACTGTTGAGGTGCGCAAAGGTATGACAAATTATGAAAAAAAACAACTAATTTTATATATTTGCCCGGTCAAAGCCGAAAGCCGAAGCGAAACCGGAGCTGCACAGCCGGAGGCGGACGGATTTGGCAGGAGGACGGAATTATGAAAGAGAAAATATTGTTGACTGTGATTTTGAGCCTGGCGGCGTATGTGCTTCATGCACAGGACAGGATATATTTTATAGACGCGGACCCTGTTGATGCCATTGTCGAGGAAATCGGCGATGATTATGTCCTTTACAAGAGCTGGGACAATCCCGACGGTCCGAATTTCAGGACTTCGACAGCGCGTGTGGACAGGATAGTTTTCCGCAACGGGACGGTGCAGGACTTCGGCGGCAGGGAAGACTTGTTCGGCGATCTGGCGATATCCCATGCCGTTGTCCCGGGCAGGCTCGACTACCGGAGAGGACGCTATTATATGGGCATGTCATTGCTGACCCCTGACCAGGTGATGGACTATGTGGGATACCGGAACTATGGCAGCAAGTATCTGAAAGCCAGTAGACAGCGCCGTACGGGACTTTTTCTGACATATCTCGGGGGAGGTCTTGCATTCGTAGGCGGAATGATATGTATTGCCGAGGCATCCGTACCTGACATGGGTTTCGGAGATTCGGGTGCCATGGCAATAGGGACGGCATGCTGTGTTGCCGGAGCCGCCGGTCTTGCTGCCGGCATTCCACTTCTTGTAAAGGGCAACCGCAGTCTGGGCGCTATCGCCGATGACTACAATGCCCGCAAAGGCTACGGGATGGCTCCGGCACACGATGCCGAATCATTGACCATCGGACCGTGTGCAAGCGGAGGCTTTGGTCTGGCCTTCAATTTCTGATTATTTGACTATTTGCAACGCGCTCTTTTCTTTCCACGGGTTTGGCACGTTTCCCGGCCATCAACATTGACAGGAGCAGATTTCTCGACTCGCTTCGTTCGCTCGAAATGACAAAGCGCGGCAGTCGGCTGCGGATACCGCGGATGCCGGATTAAAGATTTTTTGAAAATATCAAAACAGTTTCTAAATTTGCAGCCGCATATCTTCAGGGCAGGGTGAAATCCCCGACCGGCGGTAAAGTCCGCGAGCGAAAGCTGAACCGTTGAAACTACGGTACCGACAGTAAAGTCTGGATGAAAGAAGATAAATCGCATGACGGACGAGTGCCGGATGCCGGCACGATGACAAACGGCGGTGCACAGCCGGATTCCCCATGCGACTTGTTGACTTGTATCGAATTACGCCTTGAATTGTATGCTGAAAGTAACAATTTGAGGTTTTTTTATGAAAAAGTCATTACTTCTCAGACTGCAATTCATTCTTGCACTCTCTTTGGCCGGCATTGCCGGCAACATCACCCCGGTATCCGCCGGGACAGTTTCTGCCCGGTCCGGCATTGCCTCGGACGAGGCACACGGGACAAATTCCGCAATTGCAGCATCGCCCGACATGGCTCCGGCACCCGTTTCCGCCGATTCCATATGGATGGCCGGCGATTCCCTCACCCTTCAGGAAGTCACCATTGTCTCGCATTTCAACAGCAGGAATTCCTCTCCGCTACGCCTGAATACCATAGACAACGAACAAATTGCCCGGAGGGCGACTGCCAGGACCTATCCCGAACTCATAAAATACATTCCCGGAGTGTACGCTACCGCTGAAACAGGCAGTTACGGCGATGCGAAAATCAATATCCGTGGCTTCAAGCAGGAAAACATCTCCGTACTGCTGAACGGCATCCCCATTTCCGGGCTCACCTCCGGCAACATGTTCTGGAACAACTGGATGGGTCTTACGGATGCCACATACGCCATTCAGGTCCAGAAAGGCGTCGGAGGATCCATGCTTTCGGACAACTCCGTCGGCGGCACGATAAACATTATCACGTCCACGACTACGATGGAGCCCCGGATAGAAGGCGGGGCGCATGTGACCGACTACGGTACGGGAAAAGGATTTATTTCATTGAATACCGGAGAAATAGGAAAGGGATGGAGTGTCAGCCTGCTCGGCTCGTACGTGGGCGGAAACGGCTATGTCGACAGGACGCGCGTGAATTCCTGGTCGTACATGCTGAACGTATCCAAACGTATCGGGAAACGCAATACGTTGATTTTTACGGCTCTCGGCTCGCCGGAACAGCACGAGCAGCGCTCCGTGAAGCTAAGTTGCGACGAAGTCATGACGTACGGCCTGAAATACAACAAGAACTGGGGCTACCGCGACGGCAAGGCTCTGAATCTGAACAAGAATAACTATTTCAAACCTTATTTCACGCTCCAGCACATCTACGCGGGAGAAAAACTGACGATGGCGAATTCCGTGTACATAGCCATAGGTAATGGCGGAGGCCGCTGGAGCGAGACGAAAGGGCAGCCTATATCATCGTACAGGACGACGGACGGACTTGTGGACTGGGATGCGGCGATAGCCGCCAATTCGGGAAGCACGGGACTGCCGGCCCCGGGAGCTTCGGATGACGTGCTGCGCAGCGGAAGCGCGGTCAATATCCTGAGCGATTACCGTGCGGGGCACACGCAGGCCGGGGCGGTCGTATCCGGAACTTACAAGTTCGACAGGCACTGGAAACTGGATGCCGGAGCACATTACCAGTATTATTCCACATGGGAGAACGAACGTATCACCGATCTTCTCGGCGGAGCCTACTGGTACGAAGATTACGGGAACAATTCCCTTGCCGGCATGGCCGGAAGGAATCCGGTGAAGCAGGTCGGGGACTATATCCGCACGGACAACGGCAAGGTTACCCATCATTTTACCGCCTATGCCATGGGAAACTGGTCGTCCGGGCGCTGGGACGTGCGTCTCGGGGCATCTGCATTCCTCGCCGGCACCAAAAGATGGGACAAGTACAACTATACGGGAGACGACATCTGGAGCGACACGGCTTTCGGAGCCGGATTCAGCACCAAGGGAGGCATCCTGTTCAAGCCCGCAAAGGGCCATTCCGTTTATCTTAACGGAGGCGTTTACAGCAGGCTCCCGTATCCCGGCACTTATTTCGCTTCCGGAAACAATACGGTCTCGAAGAATGTCAGGAACGAGAAGAACCTGCTGGCTGAACTCGGCTACCGTTTCGTGTATGGACGCGGAAGCGTCGAAGCCACGGCATATTACGCATACTGGAAGAACAAGACGGTCATGTCCGATCCTTACAAGCAGGTGGACGAGGTCGAAGACGTGAAATACATGATTACGGGACTGGATGCCCTGCATTACGGACTGGAAGTGGAGGCGGCCCACCGCTTCACAAGGTGGATGGAACTGTCAGCCTTCGCTTCGCTCGGGAAATGGACGTGGCAGAATGATGTTTCCGCCAATATCTACGACAATTATACAGGGGCAGTAGCTGAGACAATCAATGTCTATTCCGGCGGGCTTCCGGTAGGCGACGCCCCTCAGACGCAGGTGGGAGCCATTCTCGATATCACTTTCCTGAAGAATTTCAGATTTACCGCCGACTGGCAGTTCAATGACAGGATGTATGCCGATTTCGATCCTGAAGGCCGTACCAACCCCGAAGACAGGGCGCCGTCCTACAGGATTCCGGGCTATCATCTTGTAAACGCTGGCCTGAGCTGGAGCGGACGCATCGGCGGAAAACTCGGGCTGACAGTTTTTGCAAATGCAGGCAACCTCTTGAATACCTTTTATATAGAACGCGGCCAGGATGGTGCGGACCATGATCTCGCCACTTTCCGCGGATTCTGGGGATTCGGCCGCAACTTCAATTTCGGACTCCGCTTTTCACTCCACTGACGAAGCGTCTATAAGATTGTTGAGCAGCGCATATACCGTGAGACCGGCTACCGTCTTGATGCCGGTCTTTCGCGTAATATTCCTCCTGTGGGAAATCACCGTGTGGATGGATATGTTGAACAGATCTGCGATTTCCTTGTTTATCAGACCTTTGGCAACGCAAATCAGTATGTCTTTCTCTCTCGCGGACAGTTCGTTACCTTCCGCGGCAGGGCTGTCCTTCGGGACAGACACAGCATTTCTCAGCTTGTGGATGATGTCCGCAGGGCTGTCGTAGAGACTGATGACGGCATCGTACTGCCTTCCGGCCTCCTCCTCGAGAAAAATGCTCGGGAATGCCACTACGGCCGCATCCGTGAATTCCGAGATGTACTGTTTTCCGCATGCACGGCTGGCAAGGGGAAATATGACGGGGTCCACTATGATAACGTCTACGGCCATGTTTTTCAGCATTGCCCCGTCCCTGGCCGTCAGGTCGGAAACGATTCCATCCACCTTGAATTCGCCTATGTCATGGAATACGCCTTCGATTCCCCGGGCCATGACTTTGGACGGCATTATCAGAAAAACCTTCATTTCATGCCTCCTTTTTATTTTCGAGCCTGCTTACCATCGGCACCAATACGTGATTTTCGATGCCGGTGTGCCTCTCCAGGTCCTCCGAAAGGGAGAACAGGACATACAGGGCATCGTTTGCCGAGCGCGGATCGCAAGTCTGCGGCAAGTACTTCATCACTATGTTTTTCAGGTCATCCAGCTTTTCCTCGATGTTGCTGTGATTCTCCTCGAAGGTCGCGGCGGAATAATTCCCGGAAGCACTCCCTTCGGCTACGGCCCTCACGTATGGGAAAAACACCGTTTCCTCGTATTCGAAATGTTTCTCCACCTCTTTCCTGTAGCCTTCGAAAAAGTCGAGGATGATTTTTTTCTGTCCGGGTGCGCACGGCGCAATGACTTTGTTCAGTAGCTGTTCCAACGTCTTGAAACCGTCTTCCATGTACGCTGAATGCGAATTCTGGAGATATTTCATCACGCACAGCGGATCTGCGGATTTCAGTGCGTCCTCGGGCGGCATATAGCCTGCGTATGAATACATGTTGCAAATCAGGATGAACGCATCCGCATCGATTCCGTTTTCCCTGCATGTCCGGGCAACGGTCATTTCCCCGAAACCGGGATGCAGCCCGTATCTCGAAAGGACAGTCAGAAGTCTGTAATCGATTTCAATCAAATCCGCCATCTTCATTTCCGGCGAGAATATTCTTGTTTCGTTTTTCATGATACCGGTATAAAT
>CALUQC010000074.1 GCA_944322805.1 uncultured Bacteroidales bacterium
GGCATCTGTAATAAATGCCATAAGGGCAAAGATCATTTACAGGTGCTTTGCAGTGGTCAAACGCCAGACCCCTTTTGTTAAGCTTATGGCTTAATTTTCAGATAAACATACAGTTACACTGTCTGCCCGACATTTTGTTGTACGGGGGAAGATATTGTTGTCTATTGACTACAACATACATAATAAAATAAAAAAGAAGAATGGCTCAAGCCATTCTTCAATAAATTTAAGGCGAAACCTAAAATAAATTTGGATTTAACTTAGAATTCACCCCATGGATGTTGCGGGATGGAACAGTCAAACAAGCCGCAGGCTTGTATTGCCGAGGCGCCACAGTATATGTGGACGCGAAGCGGACAAATATACTGTGGCACCGGCAAAACAAATGAATTTTCAATTCGCCCTCATTATTTGGGGAAATCCATGGTCAGTCAAGGAGATCCTTGCCCTCGATGATCACTTTTCTGTAGATTTTTTCCGCTATGTAGAAATCGAGCGGCGTGTCGATGTCGATGGATTCGATTCCCGAAGTCGTCACGAACAGGGGATTGTCGCCTATGATATTCCTGTTCTTTATCAGGGATTCGCGCCTGACAAGGGTGAATCCGAAGTTGAGCGCCTTGATATCCGGAAGATTCTGGCTGTTCGGAGCATTCTGCTTGTCATAATTGACGGGCTTGCCGTCGAGCCACAGGAATTCCTTGACATCCGAGACCGTGGAAACGCAGTCGCAGCCTTCTCCCATCTTTTCCTGATACAGGGCCAGGCATTTTTTCATCGTCTCCACCGTGACGAACGGGGAAGTGACCGGGCAGTAGCAGAAAACGTCGCAGTCGGTCACGATGCCGAGATGCTGGAAAAATTCACTGCCGGAACATGCCGAAGATGCATAATAAGGCTCGCGCCTGTGCCATGAGACCCCGTTTGCCACGGCCATTGCGATAGCCTCTTCCGAATCCGTATTGACGATGATGTCATCGAATATGCCGGTTTTTTTCAGGATTCCTATCTTGTTTTCGAGCAATGTCGTATTGCCGAAAGGCCTGATGTTCTTGTTCTGAACTCTCTGCGATCCCTTTCTTATGGGAATGACAGCCTTGATAACCATTGGTAAAATTTATATTGAAAAAATTAAAACAGCTTCTTATCTTTGCAAAGATAAAACAAAACAGCACTATGGCAAAAAAAATAGTTGTAGGCATCACTCAGGGCGACAGCAACGGCATCGGCTACGAGGTCATCATAAAGGCACTGGCAGACGAGCGGATGCTGGAATCATGCACCCCTGTAATATACGGTTCTTCCAAGATTTTCGGCTTCTACAGGAAGCTCCTGCATAATATCGGACAGATAAACACGAATGTCATATCGGAGGCAAGGGAGGCTCATCCGAGGAGGGTGAACATACTGAACTGTCTGCCGGACAACGTTTTCGTGGAGCCGGGACTTTCGACGCCGGATTCGGCAAAGGCTGCCATATTGTCCCTGGAAAAAGGCGTGGAAGACCTGAAAAACGGCAATATCGACGTGTTGGTCACGGCCCCGATAAACAAGAGGGCCATGAACAACGAGGGTTTTGCATATACCGGACACACGGAATATCTGCAAAAGGCGTTCGGCGCCGAGGATGTGACCATGATAATGGTTTCCGACCGGCTGAAAGTCGGCATCGTGACTACCCACATACCTCTGAAGGATGTCCCGGGCTCGCTGTCGGTGGAAAAGATACTGCACAAGCTCAGATCGATGAAAAAGTCGCTGGAGAGGGATTTCGGCATCCGGACGCCGAAAATCGCTGTGCTCGGCCTGAATCCTCACTGCGGAGACGGCGGACTCCTCGGGGACGAGGAGCAGTCGGTCATACTGCCTGCGATAAATGCGGCCAACGAGGAAGGAATCCTGGCTTTCGGACCTTATTCGGCTGACGGCTTTTTCGGAATGGGGAACTATGGCAGGTTCGATGCGATTCTCGCAATGTACCATGACCAGGGCCTGGCTCCGTTCAAGGCCCTCGCATTCGAGGACGGGGTGAACTTTACAGCGGGACTTCCGGCGGTCAGGACATCCCCGGACCACGGCACCGCATATGAAAAGGCCGGGAAAGACGTGGCTGATCCACGCTCCATGATTTCGGCCATCTATGCGGCCGTAGACATATACAATAACAGGGTGGCGTATGACGAACTGCAGGCAAACAGGATGCAGGTGAAAATGCCCGATACTTCCGTCAAGCCAAAGGGCGGGAAAATCATAGAATGATGCAGCAGGACAGGCCGCCCATCTATCTGTACACGGACGGGGCCTCGAGCGGCAATCCGGGACCGGGAGGATACGGCATCGTGCTGAAATGCGCCGGAAGGGTGAAGGAGATGTCCGGAGGATTCGCCCTCACCACGAACAACAGGATGGAACTGCTTGCCGTGATCATCGGCCTGGAATCCGTCCGGTGGAAAAACGCCGATATCCGCGTGGTCAGCGACTCAGCTTACGTCGTCAGGGCAGTCAGTGAAGGCTGGGTATTCAACTGGGAAAAGAAAGGCTTCGCCAAGGCGAAGAATCCCGACCTGTGGATGCGCTTCCTGAAAATATACAGGCAGCACAGGGTGAGTTTTTCATGGATAAAGGGGCATGCGGGACATCCCGAAAACGAAAGATGCGACGCTCTGGCGGTAGCTGCGGGTGCCGGGGCAATAGCGGCGGGACGGAAACTGCCCGAGGATCCCGGCTATAATCCGGCCGAGTCAGGCAAGACAGGCATCATGCCCGAGATGAATGTCTGAAAATGGAAAAGAATGTCCTACAGACCGATATACAGTTTCTGCCCGGTGTCGGGCCGAAAAGGGCGTCCCTGCTCCGTTCTGAATTGAATGCCGGCACCATAGGCGACTTCATCAGGATTTATCCGTTCCGGTACATCGACAGGAGCAGCATAGTGCCGATAAGCGCAGCTACGCCCGATATGGCATATGTCCAGATTCGTGCAAGGGTGGAGGAAATCGGACTGTTCGGGGCAAACGGCAGCATTGCTGCGGAAGACGCAAAGTTCAATACGGTCAGGAGGATGAGCGTCAAGGTGAGTGACGGGACGGGATACATGGAACTCGTGTTCTTCAAGGGCATAAAGTGGATGTATTCGAAACTCAAGGATGGCGGGGAATTCGTTTTTTTCGGAAAGCCGTCCATATTCAAGGGCCGGCTGAACATGGTGCATCCGGAAGTGGATGCGGCGGCTCCGTCAGGACAGGACGGAAAAGCGGCAGGATTCATGAACGCTTCGATGACGGGTGTGTACCCGAGTACGGAAAAGCTGAAAAACGGCGGAATCACTGGCAAGGTGATGAACAGGCTGATGGAAACCGCCCTGAAAATGGCATTGCCGGACATGGAGGAGTCGATGCCGCAATACCTTCTCGTCGAGAAAGGACTTGTCCCCATACAGTTTGCCGTCAGGAACATACATTTCCCGAAGGATATGGCTGCCTTGGAAAAGGCCAAATACAGGCTGAAGTTCGAGGAGCTGTTTTATCTTCAGCTTTCTCTGCTGAAACAGAAATATGTGCGGAGCCGGAATGAGAACGGTATCAGGATGCTGAAAGTGGGGGATGCTTTCAATATCTGCTACGGCTCCCTGCCTTTCGACCTGACGGGAGCCCAGAAAAGGGTGATAACGGAAATCCGCGACGACATGAAGAGCGGACATCAGATGAACAGGCTGCTGCAGGGCGATGTCGGGAGCGGCAAGACAATGGTGGCGGTGCTTACGGCGCTTATAGCCGTGGGGAACGGGTATCAGGCCTGCATCATGGCTCCTACGGAAGTGCTGGCGCAGCAGCATTTCAAGAACATATCCAAATACTTGAAAAACACCGGGGTACGGACAGCGCTGCTGACCGGAAGTTCGAAGGCTGCCGAAAGAAGGGAAGTCCACGCAGGCCTGGAAGACGGCTCGACAGGCATAATAGTCGGGACGCACGCATTGCTGGAGGACAATGTGGTATTCAGGAATCTCGGACTGGCAGTCATAGACGAGCAGCACCGTTTCGGAGTGGAGCAGAGGGCAAAGCTGTGGCGTAAAACTTCCTGCGGCCTGGCGCCTCATGTCCTGGTGATGACTGCGACGCCTATTCCGCGCACCTTGGCGATGACGCTGTACGGCGACCTGGATGTGTCGGTCATAGATGAACTTCCTCCGGGCAGAAAACCCATACAGACGTTATCCGCAAGTGAAGGCAGAAGGCCGGCGCTGTTCAAGTTCATGAAAGACCAGATAGCTCTCGGAAGGCAGATATTCATAGTGTATCCGCTGATTTTCGAGAGCGAAAAGATGGACTACAAGAATTTGGAGACCGGATACGAACAGATAGTGAACGCTTTCCCTTTCCCGCCGTACAGGACGGCAATAGTGCACGGGAAGCAGAGCAACGACGAGAAGAAGTTCAATATGGAGGCCTTTGCTGCCGGGCGGGCGGATATCCTGGTGGCGACATCCGTCATAGAAGTGGGCGTGGATGTGCCCAATGCTTCTGTCATGGTCATAGAAAGTGCGGAACGTTTCGGGCTGAGCCAGCTGCACCAGTTGAGGGGGCGCGTCGGCAGGGGGTCCGAGAAATCCTATTGTATACTGATGACCGGCAACAGGCTCAGCAAGGAGTCCCGCCACAGGATAGAACTGATGTGTGCCACGGAAAACGGTTTCGAACTGGCTGAGGAAGATATGAAGATGCGCGGTCCGGGAGACTTGGAGGGGACGCAGCAGAGCGGACTTCCGGTTTCCCTGAGCATAGCTTCTCTTGCGAGGGACGGACTTGTCCTGAACGATGCGCGGCAATGTGCGCAGGCCGTATTGGACGAGGATCCGCGGCTCGTACAGTCGAAAAACAGGGTGCTTGCCGAAGAAATCGGAAAGGAAAAATATAATGTCCGCGACTACAGCCAGATAAGTTAATGAACTTAATCGGGAATGGCGAGGCTGGACAGGATGTCGGAGGCATTCATCGACTCCTGGCCGTAAATCGCGGCGGCGTTGTCTCCCGCAAGTCCGTGAAGATACACCCCTGCCGCGGCTGCATTTTCCGGAGAAAAACCGCGGGCAAGCAGCCCTGCAATGAATCCCGTCAGGATATCGCCGCTTCCTCCCTTGGCCATGCCGGGATTGCCGGTAGGATTGAAAACGATGTTGCCCGAAGGCGGGCACACCATGGTATCCGCGCCTTTCACGACGATGACCGAGCCGGTATTGGCCGACAAGGCCGTCACCATCTCCACTTTTTCCTCCTCGCTGCGCCACACTTCGTCTTCGCCTCCTGAAAAATGTCCCGACGCAGCTTTCAGAAGCCGTTTCAATTCGCCGATATGGGGTGTCAGCACCGAGCCTTCGGGAATCAGGCGGAAAAATTCCGGATGCGATGCTATGAGATTCAGCGCATCGGCGTCTATGACGGCAGGAATGCCTGATTCCAGAAACGATTTCAGAGCCTCCGCTGTTTCCGGAGCCTGTCCGAGACCGGGTCCGACGCCTGCTGCCGAATATTTCGCGGGATTTTCAGGCAGTTGTGCAAAATACGGGTGGCTGTCGAGGCTCAGGATTGCGGCAGGGTGAGGAATCTGTATTGCAAGCCGTTCGCTGAACGGAACATGTACGGTAACAAGTCCGCACCCGGAACGCAGGGCGGCGCCTGTGGCAAGTGCCGCCGCTCCCATCATCCCCTGTTTGCCGGCTATAAGAAGTGCATGGCCGAAATTTCCCTTATGTGCGAAACGGTCGCGAGGAGGGAACATCGCGGCGACCATTTCCGGAGTTATGAATTTTTTCTCAATCATGACTGTTTATCCGCTGAAATCCGTTTTTTCGAAACACAGGGTGGGAATCTGCCATCTGGTGCAGGCCCTGGCATCGTTCCCTGCATACAGAAGGCTGTTCCAAAGGGATATCATGTCTCCCGTTATGACCATTTCCCGTACAGGATGCGTGATCCTTCCGTTCCTGAAAGCGAAACCTTCGATTCCGAACGAGAAATTACCGGTAGTGGGGTTGCAGTTCCCGCCGTTGAAGCCTGTCACGTAAATCCCGGACCGGCACCGTTTCATGATTTCCTTTGCCCCGAATTCTCCGGACGGTATTCCGGACGGGTCAGAGGCGAAAGGTTGCAGCACGGGGCGGGAAACCCCTTCCACGGTAGGCGCCACGCCCATTTTCAGGGACATGTAAGTGTTTGTGAAACAGGTTCTCACCGTGCCGTCTCTGATGATGTCCATGTCGCTTGTCTTCACCCCTTCCGAATCGAAGAGCCGTGCTCCGGGTCTGCCAGGGCTCCTGGCAAGGTCCGTCACCGTCAGGCCTCCGGAAAACATCCGTTTTCCTACGGAATCCTTAAGGAACGAACTTTCCTGCTGGATGGATGAGGAATTCAGTGCGGAAAACAGAGGCGATACAAGTCTTGAACTGACAGACCGGTCCACTATCATGTTGAAACTGCCGCTGCGGTGCCTCCGGGGATTCATGCCGGCTAAGGCCCTGTCCAAAGCGATGGCGGAACACTCTTTGAGTGCGAGTCCGCCTGAAAACGGCGAGGAATCCCACCAGTAGCCGCTGTATTTCCTGCCGTCGGGGGTCCCGACCGTAATTTCCGAGCAGACGGCGAACGACGTTTCCGTATGACGGCCTCTGAATCCGTTGGAATCCATGGTCATACAGTCGTCCACCGAATCGGAATATTCGCATTCCTCGGATATGATTTTCACTCCGTCGGGGCACCTTGCTGAAATACCGCTTTCCCCGGAGCCGTCCCCGGCAATTCCGCCGGGGTGGAAAATACATTCTGCCGCGGCCTTTCCGTATCTGTCTTCCGGCGTGAGCGTTTCATATGCTTCGTCATACAGCCCGAGTTCCCTGCCCGTAAGCGCGTCCTTTTCCGTCCTTGAGGGATCAGGCAGTCTCCTGCATTCGTCCTCGGCAAGCATCCTGACCGAATCTACGGCCTGTGAGGCGAATCTTTCGAGTTCCCTTTCTTCCAGCATGTTGGTCGAAAACACGCCGTATTTCCTGTCTGCAAATACATACAGCATGACAGACCTGTCCGCGGAGTGCGACACCTTGTCCAATTCTCCGTTCAGCATGCCGTACGAGTCGAGCGTGCTTTTGCTCAGTGACACCCTTGCCTGTCCGGCTCCATGGCGCAGAGCCGCTTCCATGCACTGCTCCGCCAGCTTCATTTCCTCTCCGGTTATAAGTCCGGGAGCCGCTGCATGCCCGTTGCCGATATTCTTTTCCGTTTCCATCTTTTACTGCCCTCCGACGACTAATTCCCGTACCAGGACCGTAGGGATACCGCATGATACCGCCACACTCTGATCCTTCCCGCAGGTCCATGTCCCGTTGTCTATTGCCAGGTCGTTCCCTACTCCGGTTATGTCGGCCAGGGCCCGGGGACCGTTGCCTATTATATTGATGTCCTTTACAGGCGATGCAAGCCTGCCGCCTTCTATCATGAAACCGCTCTTGACATAGAAGGTGAAGTCTCCCTCGCCGATTTTCACCTGCCCGTTGGAGAACTCGTCCACGTATATTCCCTTCTTCACGGATGCTATCAGGTCGTCCCTGCTTGCCGGGCCGTTTTCCATATATGTCGCCCTCATTCTCGGGATGGGGTTGAACCTGAATGATTCGCGCCTTCCGTTGCCCGTCGGGGGCACACCGTACCATCCGGCGCTTATCCTGTCGTGCAGGTACGACTCGAGCACTCCGTGCCTTACCATGTACGTCTTCTGTCCGGGAATCCCTTCGTCATCGAAATTGCAGGCTCCTCTGTTCCCGGGCAATGTCCCGTCATCAACAATGTTTATTTCTCCGGAACAAATCCGCTTTCCGGCCATGTCCGAGAACACCGACTGCCCCTTTCTGATGAAATCAGCCTCGAAAGCGTGCCCCATAGCTTCGTGAAGCAGTATTCCGGAAGCCCCTGCCCCCATGACGACGGGCATTTTCCCTCCTTTCGGCCGTATCGCACTGAAACGGGCATCTATCCCGGACACGACTTCTTCCGCCATTTCCGCAAGCAGTCCGTCGCTTATCATCTCGGCGCCTTTGCGGAAACTCCTCGACGAGGTCTTGTTTTCGGTCTTGCCGCCTTCGGAAAAAATCGCCGACACCACGATGCTGCCGACAGGGCGGAAATCGCATGCAAGTTCGCCGCATGAATTGTACATCATGATTTCGCTTTCGGACCAGGACAGTTTCGCAATGACCTTGACAGTCCTTTTCTCTTTTCCGTATATGAGGGATTCGAGTTTCTTCAATACCGGAATGAATTCCGAAGTCCGGCAGTCGTGCCAGTTCACGGCCGGAGAGTAAAAGTCATTTCTGGCACCGGCAGTGTTTCCCGTACGGTAGGGCACACCGTCGAAATCACTTTCCGCATTGGCTATCTGGGCGGAAGCCTTGGCTGCGGCGAGCATGTCCGGCATGTCCGTGCTTTCGGAATACGCATAGCCGGTCCTGTCGCCGTTCAGCGTCCTGATGCCCACTCCGTAGTCGACATGGAATCCTCCGGATGCCACGTCGCCGTCTTTCAGCAGCAGGTCCTGATATACGGTATATTCGAAATACAGGTCGGCATATCCGCCGCCGTGTGAGAGTGCTGTCCCGACGAGCCGGTCGAGCATGGGTGCGGTGACCTTGAAACGGTCCAAATAATATCGGTTATTCATCCTGTATCGACCCGGTTATTTTCTTGTAGCTTTCGTAATCCTTGATGACGGTGACATCGTTCCTGTGGCCTTCGGCAATGACCTTGAAAGGTACACGCGAGTTGTCCGCAAGTATCCAGCGGTCGCATATCGGAGCATAGTCCCTGAAAAAATAGGAAAGCCCTACACGGTATCTCCGCCTCACCGTTTCTTCCGGGATATTGTGTCCTCCGGCAGCCACCCTTGCTTTCACACGGGCCACGGCCAAGTCCGGAGAATTGAGCCAGAAATACATCAGCGTCACCGTGTAGCCCTCCGCCTGGGCCTCCGATATCATTTTCAGAAGGCTTCTCGTGGCCAATGTGGTTTCTATGCCGAAATCTTCCTTCCTGCGCAGCAGATACCTGATTCTCAGGAGCATGAGCCTGCTGGCCTGTACGGCAACCGATTCGGGGTTGAACGGTGAAAGGCCTTTGGCGAATTCATCCGAATTCACGTACTGGCTGCATTCGAGCATTTCAGGAAGCAAGGTATATGACGCCGTCGTTTTCCCTGCTCCGTTGCAGCCGGATATTATGAACAGTCTTGGCATATGTGCGTGTTATTCATTTTTCCTGTCACGGTAGAGCCCGTATCCGAAAAGGGCGAAATCCCCCTTGCACGGGTCATCCGGGAATATTTCTCTGAAAGCGTCCGTAATCTCCCTTACCGTCACGATGTCCTTCTGCTTTCTTGCGGTGAGCCCCAGTTCCGCGGCCATCTCGTAGACATGGACGTCAAGCGGTATCAGCAGGGACTTTTTGTCGCTGTGTTTCCACACTCCGAAATCCACTTTCCCGTCATCCCTTACCATCCACCGCCTCATCATGTTTATCTTCTTGTCCGGAGCCCTGGGGTCTTCCTTCCGGCCGTATATAAGGGTGCGGATTTGTGCATTCGTCAGATTTTCAATACTGTCAGCGGCCGAATAAACGGTTTTGAGGCGTCTGCATATTCCGGCAAATTCGCTCCATTTCACCGTCCGGTGCAGGCTTGCGTCCTCGTCGCGGTATTCTCCGTTCATCACGTAGTCGTACGGCTTCCATGACATTTCGTCCATGGCCCTCGTGCAGTCGCGCACTATCATGGACCGCCTGCCCCAGGCAAGATGGGCGGCAATCAGTGCTGCTATCTCCACGTCTGCCAGCCTGTATCCTTTCCCCGCTTCTCCCGGATTGCTTTCTGAAACGAAATGTTTTGGAAATATCACGGGGTCTTCCTGGAAATACCGGGGGTCGTTGTATTTTTCGGCCCATTCTTCCAGCCGTTCTTTCAGTTCATTTTCCATCGCTGACAATATGAATTTTCCGAATCATCATACAAAAATAAGAAACTGTTTTGGAAAATCCTCCGGGATGGCGGCAACATGCCAATGTAAATGTAAATTTCGCGGGATGGAACAGTCAAAATGCTTCCGCATTTGCATTGCTCTCGACTTCTGCGTATATTTGCAGGCCTAAAAAGAAAAATGCGATATGAAGATAGGACAGAACAAAGTCGTCGAACTCATCTACGAACTTGTAGTGGACGGCGAGATTGCAGACAAGACTACCAGGGAAAGGCCGCTGGACTATATTCACGGCACCGGATCCCTGCTTGAAAAATTCGAGAAAAACATCGAAGGCCTTGAGCCTGGCGGAAAATTCGAATTCACGCTTACTCCTGCCGAGGGGTACGGCGAGGTGGACCCTAACCGTATCATAGATCTTCCCATGGAGGCTTTTGCCGTCAACGGAGTGGTGCAGGAGAATCTTTTAGTGCCGGGGGCAACGATTCCGATGATGAACAGCATGGGAGGCGTCGTTCCGGGAAAAGTGCTGGAGGTCAATGAAAAATCGGTCAGGATGGACCTCAACTCCCCGATGGCCGGCAAGACGCTGAATTTCTCCGGGGAAATCCTGACAGTGCGCGACGCCACGGAAAAAGAACTCAAGGAAGGACTTCACGGTGAGTACGTGCACCAGTGCTGCTGCGGCGGCCATGACGGCAGCTGCGGAGACGGAGGATGCTGCGGGGAAGGCCAGGGCGAAGGGTGCGGCCATGACGGCTGCGGCCACGGCTGCCATTAACTGACCCCGTTAACCGGAGCGAGGACAGAGTATGTGGCTGCTTCTGGCATTCTTGTCCGCAGCATTGCTGGGATTCTATGATGCTTCAAAGAAATCGGCACTGAAAGACAATGCGGTCCTTCCGGTGCTGTTTCTCAATACTCTGTTCTCGACCCTGATATTTTCCCCTTTCATCGTCGACAGCATCACCGGAGGTAACTTGTTTTCCGGGACCGTACTGGATGCATCTCCGTTTGCCGGACATCCTGAAGGCGGGTCGCCGCTTCATGCTCACGCCCTGGTCATCATCAAGTCAGTCATTGTCCTGACCTCATGGATTTTCGGATATTTCGGGCTCAAGCATCTTCCCATCACCATCGTGGGCCCTATAAATGCCACCAGGCCGGTGCTTGTCCTTGTCGGAGCCATGCTCGTGTTCGGCGAACGGCTTAACCTGTTCCAGTGGGCGGGAGTATTGCTTTCAATAGTGTCCCTGTTCCTGCTAAGCCGTTCCAGCAAAAAGGAATCCGTGGATTTCAGCCACAACAAATGGCTGCTTTTCGTGGCGATAGCTGCGATCGTGGGGGCCGTAAGCGGACTGTACGACAAATACATCATGACCGAACTCAGCCCGATGTTTGTCCAGGGCTGGTACAATTTCTACCAGATGATTCTCATGGGCATAATCCTGGGCGTCATGTGGTACCCGCACCGGAAAAGCACTACGGCATTCCGCTGGAGCTGGGCCATACCGCTGATTTCCATCTTTATATCGGCTGCCGACTTTTCCTATCTGACAGCTCTCGACTATGAGGATTCCATGATTTCCGTAGTTTCCCTCGTACGAAGGAGTTCCGTCATAGTCTCATTCTTCTGCGGTGCACTCATTTTCCATGAAAAGAATCTGAAAGCCAAGGCTTTGGACCTGCTCCTCATCCTTGTCGGAATGATTTTCATCTATTTGGGCTCGCGCGGCTGATCTTCCAGTTTCCTGAGTTCGAATTCCGCCTTTATCTTGTCGATGATGGCGCATACTATCCTGTACATCATGCCGTCCCTGGAGTAGTCCGCAGGGCAGATGAAATTCACCCTTTTCTGCCTCAGCAGCTTCCGGGCTATGTTCTTTTTCCTTTCGGCTTTTGGATTAAATACGGCTATCGAATTGCCCCCGAACATCTTGACGATTTTCATGCACGGGACATCCGTTTCTCCGTCTCCGAAATAAATCATCGACGGAAACGGTATCCTCTTGTTCTCTTCGAGCTGGCTTTCGTTGACTCTCTTGTTGTCCCTGATGCTCAGAATGCCCTTGTTGATCTTGAACAGGAACTGGGTCTTCGCGGTGTAGTCTACCGCCACTCCCGGCCATTCCGCTTCACCGTTGTCGTTATACAGGAACGAGCAGGCGAAAATCCGCTTGAATTCCTTGGCGATGGGGGAGCCTTCTATCATTTCCGCGAGTCCCGATGAATTTATGTAGTGTTCTATCCGGACGCCCTTGGATTTCCCGTATTCATTTATGAGCCGGAACCATTCCCTGACTCCGTTGAACAGTTCTATACGTTCTCCGAATCTGCGGAAATCGTCTTTTCTCAGCTTGATTCCGGCTTTTTTCGCTTCGTCGAACATCAGTTTCATGTAGGCAAGTATGTTGCTCGCATCCTGTCCCTTGGCTATTTCATCGCTCATTTTCCAGAACTCCTCCGGCGTCTTTCCGATAGCCTGGATAAAGCCGAATTCCTGCATGTTTCCCGGGGACAGGGTCCCGTCGAAATCATATACGAGAGCTACTATCAGTCGTTTCCTCATCGTCATCCTTGTTAATTGTGACAGAAATGCAATATACGGATTTTTTGCAACGGAATCAAGTTCCCGTGCATCTGTTCCACTGAAATTACAGCATATGAAAGCATATTCGACAATAATTTCCGCCGTATTCGTTTCTGCTTGCCTGATTTTGCCTGCCGATGCACGCAACGGTCGTGACTGGACTCCGGAACACGACGGAAACAGATACGGATACAGTGTCAGGATCGGGGTGGGCGGCTATCCTCTTTTCGATGCGGGAAGTTTCGGGCTGGAGGGCTATGCCGGGTTTTTCGGACAGTATTTCGATGCGGACCCCCTGTTTTTCGAACATACTCTCCGCGGGATTCAGAGTCCCGATCTTGGCCCGGGATACGAAACGGCCCTGTTCTCTGCCGAAATAGAGATGGATATCAGGCGCTGGTTCGCATTGTCTGTCGGAGTCGGAGCCGCCGGAGTCTGGCAGAACGCGTTGGATGTGGTCACGGACGGAAAGATCGGCACCAACAGGGGAGTCGTGCTTTCCCTGCTTCCGGAAGCGAGGTTTTACTGGTTTGCGGAGTGCGGTATTGGAATGGTGTATGTCGGTGGAAAGACCGGCATCGGGATAAGGTTTTAGAAACTGTTTTCGGATGTTGTTTATGAAAAGATTCCGGGTGCCCGTACGGGCAATGATCATGGCCGTGCCGGCCTGTATTTCAATGATATCGTGCAAGGTAAGCGACCCCGTCTATTCCGAAGGCGGGAAAGACCTTATAGCATATACGTCGTCGCTGATGATTCCGCTGTCCCTGTACGAGCCTGCCGCCGTGACGGCTGCTGCCATGGATGTCGACAGTTATCTGTCTATGTCCGACGAGGACAGGGAAGATGCGGAAACCATGTTCCCTGACGGAATAGAGGTTAATCGGGACGGCTCTGTCGAAGCGAAAGGCATAGCATATCTGCAGCCCGGCGGGACTCGTTTCGGAGAGACAGGAAGCAGGTGGACGGTCAAGAGGCCGTATTTCGACCTTTTTGGAGAGTATTCCGGATATTGTTCGGTGCCGTACTATGAAATGGTATGGACCGCTGAGTGTACGGGTGACAATGAATGGAGGCTGTCGGTAGAGATGCAGGACGGTCCCGTGCCGGAGGCTTCCGAGGCGGAAGCCGTCGTCAGATATGGCGGAAAGGATGGCGCTGCCGGCATTTTTTACGTGACCGTGTCGGGAAAACGAACGGACGGCGGGTACATGGCTGCCGGCAATACCGGGGAATCTCCGGCTGCGGTACGGAGAATTTCCGTTTCCGGGGACTCTTATGGTGAGGTGTCATATGTCATGCAGGTGTCGCAGGGGAGTTTCCATGTGGATTTCAGCAGGGATGGAGTGATGTTGAACTATTGCCGTGCGGTTTTCGGCCGGGACGGTGCGGACTATTCCGTCGGCAGTTACGACTGACTTTTTGTCAGTATTCCGGACGTTTTGCGGGGCGGAACGGATTTTGAGTTTTCCGCGGGTGACTGAAAAGCAGGCATTGCAGGGCTTGCGAAGATGAGAAATCAATAAAAATTCTATACTATGGCAAATAAAGGTACAATTGGAGTCACTACCGAGAATATTTTCCCGGTGATCAAGAAGTTTCTGTATTCGGATCATGAGATTTTCCTCAGGGAATTAGTGGCGAATGCAGTGGATGCGGATCAGAAGATGAAGGCGCTGGCAGCTTCCGGGGAATTCAAGGGCGAACTCGGTGAACTTGACGTACGCATTGTCCTCGACGAGGACAAGAAAACCCTGAAAGTCATCGACAACGGTCTCGGAATGACAGAGGAGGAGGTCGACAAATACATAAATCAGATAGCTTTTTCGAGTGCAGGTGAATTCCTCGAGAAATACAAGGATCAGATTGGCAACATCATAGGTCATTTCGGACTCGGATTCTATTCGGCTTTCATGGTTTCCAAAAAAGTCACTATCGACACTTTGTCCTGGAAGGAAGGGGCAAAGGCCGTGAAATGGTCATGCGACGGTAGCCCGGAGTATGAGATGGGGGAGAGCAGCAAGACTGACAGGGGAACGGAAATCACCCTTTACATAGATGACGAGGATGCGGAGTTCGCGACTAAGGGAAGGATACAGACGCTGCTTGACAAGTATTGCAAGTTCATGCCTGTCCCTGTCATATTCGGCAAGGAGCAGGAGTGGAAGGACGGAAAATATGTCGATACGGACAAGGACAATGTCATCAACAAGACGGAGCCTCTCTGGACCAGGAAGCCGGCTGACCTGAAAGAAGAGGATTATATGAACTTTTACAGGGCGCTTTATCCGATGCAGGACGAGCCTCTGTTCCATATCCATCTGAACGTGGACTATCCGTTCCATCTGACCGGTATCCTTTACTTTCCCAAGATTAAGGACCGTATGGAACTGACCCGCAACAAGATACAGCTTTACTGCAATCAGATGTTCGTCACGGACTCTGTGGAAAACATAGTGCCGGACTTCCTGACGCTGCTTCACGGCGTGATAGATTCGCCGGATATTCCGCTGAACGTGTCGAGGAGCTATCTGCAGAGCGATGCCAACGTGAAGAAGATTTCAGGCTATATTACCCGCAAGGTGGCAGACCGTCTGGAGGAGATTTTCAAGAATGAAAGGGAGGCTCTCGAGAGCAAGTGGGACAATCTTAAACTGTTCATCGAGTACGGCATGCTTTCAGACGAGAAGTTCTGCGACCGCGCCATGAAATTCTGCCTTCTCAAGAATACCGAGGGCAAGTATTTCAGCATAGACGACTACAAGAAAGCCATTGAGGGAGAGCAGACGGACAAGGACAAGAAGCTGGTGTTCCTGTATGCTACCGATGCCGTGGCACAATATCCGTTCGTGGAGGCTGCCAGGAAGAAAGGGTATGACGTGCTTCTGCTGGATTGCGAACTTGATGCTCATTTCGTGAATCTGCTGGAGACGAAGATAGGGGACTGCCGTTTCGCGCGTGTGGATTCCGACAGTGTGGACAATCTGATTCCGAAGGAGGAGAAGATCCGTCCGGAACTCAGCGAGCAGGAAAAATCCGATCTGGATACCGTTTTCAGGAGTGTGCTTCCTTCTGAAAACAATTATTACGTCACGGCCGAGAATCTCGGAGAGAATGCTTCTCCGATTCTAATCACGCAGTCCGAGTTCATGAGACGTTACCGCGACATGTCAGCATTGGGAGGCGGCCTGAATTTCTATGGCGAGATGCCAGCTTCCTACAACATCACGGTAAATATGCAGAATCCGCTGATATTGAAGATAATGGGTGCAAAGGCCGAGGCTTTTGCCGGAAAGGAGCTTGCGGACCCTGTTGCCGAATTGCCTAAGGATGCTACCGAGGATCAGAAGAAGGAGGCGCAGGCGAAGAGGGACGAGGCGGTAAATGCGAGAAATGCAGAGTTGAAGGAGTTTGCCTCCGGCAACGAGATTTTGAAGCAGGTCACCGATCTGGCTTTGCTGGCGAACGGCATGCTGAAAGGCAAGGGGTTGAGTGATTTTATTGCGAGGAGCGAGCAGGTGGTGGCTGAGGCTTATCTGAAATAGTCTTTTTTCAGTGGCATGACGGCGGCACAATCCCCGGGACAGGAAAAACAGTCCCGGAGATGGTGCCGCCGTCTGCCGTGAATGTTTTGAGGCAGGCTGCATGGAGGACTTCGAGAGTCGGACGAAAACTTTCGAAGTCCTTTTTATTTTTACGGTTATTTGCAAAACTACCCCTGCGACTTTCTATCAGTATCATCCGCATTGCCATTCCGAACTCAGTTATCCCTCAAGGACAGGCTGGGACGGGATGCAGGCCAGGGCCGTAGAGCCGTATTTTGAAGCCGTATTTCAATGCGGATGTTGTTTATAAGGAGGATTTTTATCATCTTTGCAATGTTGAAAACTCTTTATTTAACATAATTGTCAAAGTCTATGAAAAAAATTCTTTTAACGACGCTTGCCGCTGCTGCATTCGTCGCAGTGTCCTGTGATTCAACGGGGGGGGGGTAATAAAGGAGACGGCACCACGCCTCTGACACCGGAAGAAAACCGGGCAAAACTCGAAGATATCGGCATGCAGATGATAAATCTGGCAAGCCCGGACAAGCAGCAGGAACTGTTGGAAGTCATCGACACCTATTTCTATTACATCTGGGAGCCTAAGTTCGATTTCGAACTTGTGGACAATGATGCTTCGAATTACGGAATGAGCGCATCATCTCCGGTATCGGCCGTGATGCAGACTTTAAAGCAGGTCATTTCCCGCAATGACATTTATTCACTGAATGCCATGGCCAGGGAAAATTCAGCAATGTACAGGGCCGACAGGGTTTACGGTATTTATGAACTGAAAAGTACGTCATCCACATGGTCGAGAACCGACTCGGATGAAAAGCTGGAATTCAGGTTTCCTGTGGACGGGGAGACTGTGACGGTGACGCTTTCCGCATCCGGCAAGACATATTATTTCGAATATGAAGACGAATATACGTCTTTTGATGTGGATATTCCCGAAAAGTTGACAGCTTCCGTCACGAAGGGCGGAACATCCTTGTGCTCGGTGTCCGTAGAGGGTGAATATAACGAGGGAAGCGGTCCTGTGAATCAGGAGTTGACTGTGAAAGCCGGAGCATACGATCTCGGCATGTCCATCAACATAAGCAGCACTCGTCTTGCGCAGTCGTTTGATTTCAACATAGACGGACAGGATGCAGTCTCGACGCAAGTCGCCGTTTCCGGAAAGAATCTCTGTGATGTTTCAGGCATAATTGACAATGTGACTGACTACAACAATGCATTGACGAGTTTGGAAGCCACGATAAGTATTCTGGACCTGAACATATATGCAGCATGCCCGAAGGCCAGCGATTTTATCAACAGGATGATCGGTGAGTCCGACAAGATGGATGAGTGGGATGACCCTGCTGTCCTGCAAAATGAAAATCCTTTCTGGAGTGAGAAAGGGTATAACGAGGAATTCTGCAACTATATGAATTCGTTGATGACAGTGCAGGCTTCATACAGCGGTGCCGAGCCTTTCGCCGACTTCCTTTTCAAGTCAATGTACAGGGAAGGCCTTACATATCGCGATGAATACTATAACGGTTATAATTCGATGTACAAATATGTAGAGTATGACGGTTATGCCACTGATTTTATCATAAAGTTCAAGGATGACGGGGCTGAATATCTGATTACCGACTATTTCGATGAAGAAAAGTTCTCATCGGTAGTCGATGCAGCCGAGAGCCTTTCCGACAGGTATGCGTTTTATATGACTTACCTTTTCGAGTAATCCGGACGGCTGAAAAGGCGGATTAATGCGTTGATATTTTATTAATGCCAATAGTGCGGGTGGTTTGAAATCATTTTCAATCACCCGCATCTTTTATTTTCACTTCGACTATGTCCACTCCGTAGCCGCACCATATCCCGCGTCCTCCGTCGATATTGCTTTTCAGATTGCCGGTATTCGGAAAAAGGATGTTGGCTCCGTTAGTCACTTCATTTTCATAGCTGCTCCAGAATTCGAATCCGCTTTCCGGGACCTGGGCGAATTTTACATAGACAGTGTCGCTTTCGTTGAAATATGGAGTGTACCGGTTGTATCTCGTGTGCCTGAAAGCCCTGTTGACCGTTATGAACGCATCTTCACCGAGGACCTCGTCGCTGATATCCCCCATGAATGCCGAGAAGTATCTCTTGTCAGTGTTTTTTACCTGGGTGAATACCTTGTACCAGTTCTTTTCATCAGGATTGTCTTTGAAATATATCCTTATTCCGTACAGCGTGTCACAGGACGGACTTTTTTCTGTTTCAACGCGCTCGACGGGGACATTGTCCGGAACAGTAGTGGAGGACACCAAAGTCTTTCCGGAATATTTTACTGTCAGGGTGTAGGTCCTGCCCGGCTGTCCGATTATGGAGGAGCCGGTGTATATATATGGAGGTATATAATTTGTATCTATTTGTCCTACAAGTATTTCCTCGTTTTCTCCGTCACTCAGCGAGACTGTCGCCCATTTTACGGGAATATTTTTCATGTCCAGGGCTCCGCCTTCCGTATCGCTGCCGTATGGAAGCATCTGTGACACAATGACTTTTGCCGGCTTACCGCTGTCTATCCATCCTTCGATGGCGATTTGCGGCTCGAAATTGTCATCTATCTCCCATTTTACGGTGCAGGAAGGCAGAAGGAGCAGGACGGCGGCGGTATGGTATAGTATTCTTTTCATGGTCAGAATTCGAATGTGTAGCTGAGTGAAGGGACAAGGGAATAAAGTGAAACGCTTTCGAGTTGCAGGTCAAGGGTCTTGTGCTGCTGGTCATAACTGAACCGGAGGTCTCTGTACAGCGGATTTTCCCGGGCATAGGCATTGTATATGGATATGTTCAGCGAGTGCCGGCATTGCCCTTTCGGCTTGAACTTGTATGTGGCGGACAGGTCGAGTCTGTGGTAGTCCGGCATTCTGGCACTATTGTGCGGGCCGTATTCCTGAATCATGTTTTCACCGATGAGGTATATTCCGACGGGCGGTGTGTAGGCTGTACCTGTGGCATAGACGAATACGGCCGAGAATGTCCAGCGGCTGGTCGGCTCGCAGTTGCATGTTACGGAAAGATTGTGCCTGCGGTCGTGTTTGGCAGGGAAGACGGCTCCGTCCATTATTTCCGGAAAAGACCTTTCAGCCCTGCCGAGCGTGTAGCTTATCCACCCGTTGATGCGGCCCTTGTTCTTTTTCAGCATTATTTCCACACCGTAGTTCCTGCCGCTTCCGGATATGACATGGTCTTCCGGGATATATTTCCTGTTTATCATGTCGAACATGGCTCCATCATACTCGAGAACATTGTGCAGCAGGCTGAAATATGGCTCGATGCTGTATTCTATGAGACCACCGCACAGGGAGTGCGACAATCCGAGGAAGACGGCGTCCGTAATTTGCGGTCTTACCTTGTCGGTGACCGGAATCCAGAAGTCTGTCGGCATTCCCATTCCGGAGATGGATACCATGTTGAGATTCTGCCGCTGCCTTGAAATTCCGGCCCTGAACTGCATGGACGGCAGGGGAGTCCAGGCTAATGAAATACGGGGCTCTATTCCGCTGTAGAAAGTCTTGCCTGTCACAGCTCCGCCGTATCTGAGTCCGATGTTTATTGTAACGGGATAGCTGAACCAGACGGACATGTCCGCGTATATCCCGAATTCGTGGGTGTCATACGGCTCGGGAGCCTGCTGGCTGTCAATCAGGCTGTTCAGTCCGGTAATGTCCGGATACTGGACCTCCGTATGATGCCATGTATAGTCGGCTCCGAAGTCCAGCCGGCTCTGCCGGAAGCGCAAGGCGGCAAGTCCGCTGTATGACAGGTCTGAGACGGATGACGGCATGGTCAGTGATGCCGGGGCGCGGTCGATGGAAATATTGTTGTCGTACCGGCTGAACGAAATGCGGTGCGTGTTGCCCGGTCCGTCCGACGGGTGTGAATCCCAGATGGCCGAAGCTGCGGCATTGTACCATTTCATGCCGGCCGAGACTCCGTATTGCCCGTGATACATCTGAAGGCCGTCCTGCCCGTAATAGCCATTGAATTTCAAAGTGTTGCTTTCGTCTATCTCTGACAGCCACGTGAGATTGACGTCGGAGAATCCGTATTCCGGCAGGTCTGAGCCGTCATTCATCACTTTTGCCACGCCCTTGAGGATGTAGTTCATGTATGTCCCTCGTCCGGAGGCCGTGATTTGTGATTTCCTGCCTATGGGGATGCGCAGTGTGCCGTATGTGGCGATGAGTCCGGCCGTGATCGTCCCTTCCGTTTCCGTAACAGTCGTGTCTGATGTACTGATGTCTATGATTCCTGAAGCGCATCCTCCGTATCTTGTCGGCAGGCCGGACTTGATGATGGTGGCCGAAGAGATGTGGTCGCTGTTGAAAATGGAAAAGAAGCCGAACAGGTGGGCGGGGGCATAGATTTTCGCTCCGTCGAACAATATGAGGTTCTGTCCGGGATCTCCGCCGCGGATGTATATTCCGGAATCCATTTCCCCGGAGGCCATTACTCCCGGCAGCAGTTGGATTGTTTTCAAAATGTCGGTGGTGCCTAAGAATTTGGGCAATCCGGAAATATTGGCGCCATCAAGGCGTAGCCGTCCGGACATTACCCCTTCCAACTGTTTGCTTTCGCGTACGGAGATAACGACCGATTCGTCGATCCTGTCGTGCCGGGTGCTGTCGCGCTCGTCGGCGTATGACCGTATTGCCGCAGCTGCTGCGGCAATAAAAACAGCGATAATCCTGATGAATCTTCTCTGCATCAGCCTTTTATGAGATTCAGAAACTCATTGCGCGTACGTTCATCTTTAAGAAAGACCCCGGAGAATGCGGATGTGGTGGTGATGGCATTGGCTTTCTGTACGCCACGGATCTGCATGCACGTGTGCGCGGCTTCTATGACTACTGCCACACCGAGCGGGTGCAGTGTCTGCTGTATGCAGTCCCGGATCTGTACTGTCAGGCGTTCCTGCACCTGGAGCCGCCTTGCATAGGTCTCCACAACTCTTGCTATCTTGCTCAGCCCGGTGATGTAGCCGTCGGGAATATATGCTACATGGGCTTTCCCGATAAACGGCATGACGTGATGCTCGCAGGTGGAATACAGTTCAATGTCCTTTACCAGGACCATCTGCCGGTATTCTTCCTTGAAAATGGCTGCCTTTATGATTTCCGCTCCGTCCTGGCCATAGCCCTGAGTGAGGAACTGGAGCGCTTTGGCTACTCTTTCCGGAGTCT
>CALUQC010000075.1 GCA_944322805.1 uncultured Bacteroidales bacterium
CCCAACTGCTCCGGGTTAAGATATCGGATATCCCGTATGACCTTGTCCGGAAACAGCACCTCCAAGAAACTCGAAAGTATCTCCTTGTTCGCCTCTGTTCCGAACAGACGCTTGAAACCCCAGTCCGTCAACGGGTCGATGTACCTGACTTTCTTCCCTGCAATCTCGACAATCTTCCTTTCTCCCTTTTCTCCTGCCTCCTTCTCTTTCATGGCTCTGGCAAATTTAGATAATTTAACATTCTTTCCAATGGAATTCCCGATACTTTTCTCCGGCGGGATCCCGGGACGGTGAAAAGAGGAATTCCCGAAGGCGAAGATGCAGCAAGTAAAGGAAAAAAGACGTCGAAAAGAGAAAATGTTTGACAAAAAAGAGAAAAATATGATTATCCCGCCTTGTCATGTCGAGCTTGTCGAGACATCTGCTGTTCGTTGGATGTATCATAAGCAGATCTCTCGACTCCGCCTGCGGCTTCGCTCGAGATGACATGGAAAGGTGTCACCCGAGATGACATGGGAGGGAAGGCTGCGCTCGAGATGACAAGGAGGAGAAAACTTTATAAAATTTATGTCATTAAATTTCAAAACAGTTTCTGAAAAATTTCAAAACAGTTTCTTATTTTTGCGGAAATTTACAGAATCCAGGAAATAATGACGGAAAAGATAATCATCCTCGACTTCGGCTCGCAGGTCACGCAACTCATCGGAAGAAGACTGAGAGAGTTGAACGTATATTGCGAAATTTATCCCTACAACAAGATTCCCGACCTTGATGAAAGCGTGAAAGGCGTAATACTGTCCGGAAGCCCGTTCTCGGTAAGGGACGCAAAGGCTCCGCAGGCCGATCTCGGCGGCATCAAGGGAGTGCTTCCGCTGTTAGGTATATGCTACGGGGCGCAATTCATTGCGCAGCGATACGGCGGTGAAGTGAACGCCTCCCTCGCAAGAGAATACGGAAGGGCGATGCTTGAAGTCAGGGAAAAGGAGTCTCCGCTGATGAAAGGAGTGGCTTCCCCGTCACAGGTATGGATGTCCCACGGAGATACGATAGCACGGCTTCCGGAAGGAGGTGAGGTAATAGCATCCACCGGGGACGTGGAAAATGCGGCCTATCATATCAAAGGGGAACAGACCTATGCGGTGCAGTTCCATCCGGAAGTATATCATACGGCAGAGGGACGCAGGATACTTGAGAATTTCGCTCTCGGCATCTGCGGCTGCAAGGGAGACTGGACTCCGGCTTCATTTATCGAGACGACCATTGCATCCCTGAAAGACAAGCTCGGAGACGACAAGGTGATACTCGGCCTGAGCGGCGGCGTGGACTCCACCGTGGCTGCCGTATTGCTGAACAGGGCCATCGGGCACAACCTGACCTGCATTTTCGTAAACAACGGACTTCTGCGGAAAAACGAGTTCGAAGACGTGCTCGCCTCATACAAGGACATGGGACTGAACGTTATCGGGGCTGACGCCTCAAAAGTGTTCATAGAGCAGCTGAAAGGAGTCGTGGAGCCTGAACGGAAACGCAAGGTGATAGGAAGGCTGTTTATAGAAACTTTCGATGAATATGCGCATAAAATAGAAAATGCCCGCTGGCTGGCCCAGGGAACGATATATCCGGATGTCATAGAGTCGGCTTCCGTCAACGGTCCGTCTTCGACCATAAAGTCCCACCACAACGTCGGAGGTCTTCCTGAGAAGATGAATCTCAAAATCGTGGAGCCTCTGCGCTCACTGTTCAAGGACGAAGTGCGCAGGGTGGGCCGCGCTCTCGGCATAAAGGATGAACTTATCGGAAGACACCCTTTCCCGGGCCCTTCTCTCGGAATCCGCATTCTCGGGGAAGTGACGGAAGAAAAGCTGGAGATACTGCGCGAAGCCGACGACATTTTCATACGCGGACTGCGCGAATACAAAATAGACGGCGTACCGTCTGCTTCGGATCCCGCCATGACCGCGAAAAATCTCTATGACTCCATCTGGCAGGCCGGCGCCATCCTGCTGCCGGTAAAAAGCGTGGGTGTCATGGGAGATGAGCGCACCTATGAATATACCGTCGCCCTGAGGGCAGTCATTTCGACAGACGGCATGACAGCCGACTGGGTGCATCTCCCTTATGATTTCATGGCAAAGGTCAGCAACGACATCATCAACAAGGTGCGCGGGGTGAACCGCGTAGTCTACGACATCAGTTCAAAACCGCCTGCTACCATAGAGTGGGAATAAAGGCCGCACTCAGTGCGCGTCTATGAGCTCCACATCCTCCACGGACTTGTCCCTGGAGACGGGAACGCCGAGCCTGACGACATCCTTGGCTGACTTGACGATGCTGCGGCCCGAATCCTTCAGTTTGGCGTTGCACTTGTCATAGGCATCATGCGCATCATCCAGCTTGCGTCCAAGGACCTCGAAACTCTTGACGAGTTCGGCGACCCGCTCTATCATCCGGGAAGCGCCGTCTATGATTTTTTCCTGGTTACGCACCTGCTCCGTATTGCGCCATGCGATAGTAATCATCCGCAGGAAGGGCATCAGCGTCTCTTCTGTCGTGATAAGCACATTCTTGGCGAACGCATCCCTCCACACGTTCTTGTCCTCGCTGTAAGCCAGCTGCAGCGCGGCATAATTCGGGATGAACATCACCGTATAGTCCAGCATCCTGTGTCCCGGAACTATGTAGCCGGAATAATTCTTCCCTGCCAGCCTGCGCACCTGCTCCCTTATGGAAGCAAGGTTTCTCGACGAGGCATCCTTGCGCGCCGCTTCGTCCGAAGCCTGGATATAGTCGGAAAATGCCGCCAGGGACACCTTGGAATCTATCGCCACGTCGTTATTGTCCGGGAAATGTATGATGTAGTCCGGACGCATCTTCATGCCGCTGTCCTCGTTCAGGATGACATTGCCCCTGCTGTCGCGCAAGGTGACCTCCCTGTCATAGTTCACCCCTTCGATAAAGCCTTCGTTGTCGAACAAGGTCTGGAGGATGGTTTCGCCCCAGCATCCCTGCATCTTGTTCTGCCCGCGCAGCGCATCCGCAAGATTGTCCGCCTTGCTTCCTATGGCCTTCGTGTTTTCCTCCAGGTTGCGGATGGCATTGGACAGGCTCTCTTTCATGGCGGAAGATGTCTCCGACTGGGTCTTCTTGTTGGATTCGAAAGCCTCCTTCATGTTCCGGATATCCTTCTCCAAACCGCCCGTAATGGCGGAAAATGTTTCCTGAGCCTTTTTTCCGAGTTCTTCTTCACGCTTGCGCAGGATTTCGTCCGTTTCGGCCTTCATCTCAGCCTTCATGGCCTCTATCTGCCTGGAAAGAGTCTCCGCGTGGGTTTTCTTCACTTCTTCCAAAGCCTTTTCCCCGGACTTGCGGATTTCCTCCTCGACCCGTCTGTGAGCCTCGGTATCCGCTTCCGATCTGGCCTGGAGGGTGCGCAGCTCGGATTCACGCGAAAGAAGTTCCTTCTCCATTTTCCTGATTTTGGACAAGGATGACATGTGTGCCGCAAACGCGGCAACGGCAGCAGCCGCAGCGGCAACGGAAATGGTGACTATAACGGACATTTTCGTCAAATATATTCCCTGACAATCTCCGCATACTCGGCGGCATTGTCGCGGATCATTTTAGTGATGCTTTCGGACCCGTCCTTGACCTTCTTTGCGGGAACGCCGGCATATATTCCCGGCTCCAGGACCGAATTGGCAAGTACGACGGCGCCTGCGGCAATGACCGTTCCTGACGGGACCACCGCATTGTCCATGACGACGGCTCCCATGCCTACAAGAACGTCATCCCCGATAACGGCGCCGTGGATGATGGCATTGTGGCCGATGGTCACATCGCTGCCTATCCTTACTTCAGATACGCCGGTAGTCGAATGCATGACGGCGCATTCCTGCACGTTCACCCTTTCTCCCAGGGTAATGCTGCCGACATCACCTCTCAAAACGGCGCCGTACCAGATGCTGCTGCCGTCCCCGATTTTCACATCACCTATCAGTGCCGCATTTTCAGCCACGAATACATCTTTCCCGACCTGCGGTCTTTTTCCCTTGAATTCCTTTACTATCATAGTTCCGTCATGAATTTACTTTTCACTCTGCCGCAGTTCCCCGATATTCTTCGCTATTTCCGAGACTAACCTGTTTCTCGCCTCCACGGATGCCCAGGCAGTATGCGGAGTCAGCGACAGCCGCTCCTGATGCCTGACCTTCGAAATCGGATTCGCGACCTTGAGAGGCTCGGCAGAATACACGTCCAGCCCCGCTCCGGCGATTTTCCCGTCATCGATCGCACTTGCCAATGCAGCCTCGTCGACGATTCCGCCCCTGCCCATATTCACGATAATGGCGGAAGGCTTCATCATCCCCAGTTCCGCGGCACCGACAAGCCCGGCCGTCCTTTCGTTAAGCGGGGCATGTACCGATACCACATCGGACTCGGACATCAGCTGTCCGAGAGGAACGCTCGGGTATTCCGTACAGTGAGAAGTTCCGGATGTCGAAAAATAGATGACCTTCATGCCGAAAGCCTCCGCCACCCGGGCCACCCTCCGGCCGATGCTGCCCATCCCGATGATTCCCATGGTCTTGCCTGCAAGTTCGAAAAAAGGCTCCGACACATCCGTAAACAGTCCGCCCCACGAATAGCGTCCCGACTTCACCTTCGCATCATAGTACGGAAGACGGCCGACAAGACTCAGAATATGCATGAAAGTGCTCTGCACGACGGATTCCGTCGAATATCCCGCGACATTCTTCACCGGTATGCCCCTGGAAGCCGCATAATCCATGTCGATATTGTTCACTCCGGTAGCAGCCTCGCATATCAGGCGGAGTTTCCCGGCGGCATCCATAAGAGCCGGAGTTACCTTTACCTTGTTTACAATCAGGACATCACAGTCCCTGACCCTTTCCATGGCCTCTTCCGGTGTCGAAGTCCGGTAGCAGACCAGTTCACCGGCTTCCTCTATCGGCGCAAAGGAAACATCGCCCAGTGTCGCCGCATCCAAAAAAACTATTTTCATATTATTTCCATATCTCGTGAAAGCATCCAGCCCTGCCTGCCGTCCGCCAGTTCTATATTGCGCCAGTCACCCACTTCATCAAGGATGACGACTTTCGTTCCTTCGTGCAGGATGAACAGATCGGTAGACGTTTCCGCAGACGGGGAACTCTTTACCGATACTACCGGGGCCATGATGACGGCTCCGTCCTTTCGCGAATAGTCGTTCTTCTGCCAGAAAGAAAATGTCAGGGACATTGCCGCCAGCAGGAAAAACACGATTGCGGAGAAAAATCCGGTCCGTCTGAGCCCGACAGAGGCCGACAGCAGGAACAGCAGCAGGGCGGCCACCGTCACGAACAGGAAGACAAGCCCCGCTGCGGCCCAGGCATCCGAATCCAAGGCATAACACAGGTCACGTATCCAGGTCTTGAGGATGAATTCCGGCACCGGCTCTATCCTGTCCTGGATGAAGTCCGAAACCACGGTCCTGTTGTAGCGCGCATCCGAATACGAAGGATCCGACTTCAGGGCCCTTTCATAATAAAGGACAGCTTTCGCGACATCCCCCGACTTGAAATACGCGTTGCCGAGATTGCAATACAGAGCAGGAGACTCCAGCCCCATGTTTTCAATGGAAGAATAGGCAGACACGGCATCAGACCAGCGCCCCTCCGTATAGGCGGCGTTGGCAGACATGAACAGGGAGTCCACGTAACTGTCGGCTGCATGTCCGGAAACCGGAAGCATGAGCATCAGCAATGCGACCGCAGTTGCGGCAGCACCCGTCTTCTTTTTGGTTTTCATATACGAGTCTATCGAAGATACGACATCCACCGCATCCCGGTAATGTGCAGCCATGGCGGCATTGCCGGAATCAGGAGAGTAGCGCGCGAATTCACACGCATCCACCAAAGCCACGAACCGGTCCGTCACAGTCTCCGGCACCCCGCGCGACGAGAGTTCCTCTGCAATCCGGTCCTTGGAAATGTCGGCAAACGACATGTTCAGCTTGTCGGACACATACCCTATCAAGGCCTTGTGCAGCTCCTCGTAGAATGCGGAATACAGATTTTGCGCAAGATATTCCGACGCCTTGTGCAGACGCTTCTTCGCCATTTTGGTAGCTCCCCTGTTCTTGGAGCCGGCTATGTCGGCCCTGCGCGCCGCGACGAACCTGAAAGCCGCATACGCAAGGGCGCCAGCCATGAAAATAACGGCGGCAAGTATCCAGAACATCGCGGACCCTGCGAAGAAATCGCCTTTTGCGGCCAGCTTCAAATCCCTGGTATTTATGAAACGGACATCCTGGTTCAGGTCGGCGACACCTCTGCGGGTCACCCCCGGCACCACGGCCGGCCCGGATGCGGCATCGGATTCATTGCCCTTGGCTACCGAAAAAGGTATCAATGCCGTCTCCTTTGTGACATATTTTCCCGCATCTATATCGTAATAGCTGTATTTGACCGGGGCAATGGCGAAATCCCCAGCACTCCTCGGGATAAACGGAAATTCATAAGTCTTGCTGCCGGACATTCCCCCGGAAGCCTTGTCTATGGACTCGGAGACTTTCGTATCATAGACCTCGAAGTCAGGAGGGAAAGTCACGTCCGGCTCTTCAAGCAGGGATACGTTGCCCTTGCCGCGGATCTCCACTATAAGCGAGGCGGCATCATGGGTGCGCAGAGAATCCTTGCTGAGACGGGCGGATATGCTGAACTGCCCCACGCCGCCCTTGAACGATGCAGGCGCACCTGCCGGCAGTTCCGAAACATTTATCTTGTAGGACGGGGTGCTGATGCGCTTCCGCACGGTCCTGTATTCATCGAAAAACTCGTCGAAGATACTTACACTGCCGCTCGACACAGTCCTGACGTTGACCAGGCACACGAGTTCGGCGGGGTCTATGGTAAGGGTGCCGGACTGCTGAGGTATCAGGATATATTTTCTGAGCAGGGCCGAATTGTATATCCTGTCATTCATGCTCTCCCTGCGGAATTCGATATTTGAAGGAGCCTCGATTTCCTGATTCCAGAAACCGTTGAAGGACGGGAAACGGGCGTCTTCGAAACCGGCTATGTTCACTCTCTGGTACAGTTTCAGCGTTGCCACTATCGGCTCGCCCACCACCACGTTCCTTTTGCTGAATGTCAGTCTGAGAAACAGGTTATCGTCCGAAATATCGGATGCCGACACCTGTCCGGAAGATGACGGAGCGGACTGCCCCGGCTGGGCCGAAGCCCCCTGGGATACGACGGAAATGCTGACAGGGTCCGTCGAATATGTCTTGCCCTTGACAGTCACCGATGCTCCGGGGATTGAAAAGGTCCCGGTTTTTTTAGGCGTAATGATGTAAGTGTATGTAAACTGGGACGACTTCGTCCTCTTTCCGTTTATAATCTGGATACTCGTGGAACGGCCTTGCTGAGGACCCCAGACGAGCTGGAAATCATCTCCCTGCGACCACTCGAAAGCGGACGGGGAATTTTCCCCTTCGTAGATGAAAGTCACATTGAACTGTTCATCCACGGAGACGACATCCGGCACTTCCACCCTCAACTGGGCGGACATCGCCACGGCCTGAAATACAATGCACAGTGTCAACAATAATTTCTTCATATTACCCTCTCTATCTCTAATCGTTATGGAAGCGTATCCTACCAGTTTTTCTCCCTCTGCTTAGACTGCATCACGGCCGCCTTCTCCTTCTTCACCTTATCCTGGGTTTCCTTTTCCTTCGCCATGATGGCATTCAGCATCTGCTGCGCCGCCTGCTTGCTTATCTGCGGACGGGACTGCGGCTGCTCTCCGGAGTCCGGCCGGCTGCGGTCGTCGTTCTGCTGGTTCTGATTTCCGCCGTTGTCCCCTCCGTCATTCCTGTTGTCCTGATTCTCCCTGTTGTCCTGGTTATCCTGATTATCCTGTTTATCCTTATTGTCCTGATTGTTTTGATTGTCCTTGTTGTCCTGCCCCTGATTGTTCTGGTTGTTCTGCTGCTCCTCTAACTTTTTCCTGGCATAGATGTAGTTTTCCTTGGCATCCAGGTCGCCAGGATTCTCCATGAGGGCCGACCTGTACGCATCCACGGCTGCCTGATAATCCTTCAGGGAAAGCGCCACGTTTCCCGTATTGTAATAGTAATCGGAGGCATGCCCGGACAGCGGTGCCTGTTCCGCAATCGTATCGAGGACGGCCCTGGCTTCATTGAAGTTTTCCATCCGGTACAGGGAGTTGGCCAGGTCATATGCGGCGGCGAATGACGAAGAATCCCTGAGCAGGGCCTTCTGATAATCGACTACAGCCTCCTTGAATTCCCCTTTGTCGAACTTTCTGTTGCCGCTCCTGACATCTTTCCTGTCATCATCCCGGGCAGAGAGGAAAGCAGCCGTAAACGGGACCAGCAGCAGTATGCATAATAACTTTTTCATAACAGACTATTCTACAACAAGTGTTTACGGGCCTTTCTCTCGCCTATCAGCATCTCAATGACGAACAGTACAAGGGCTATGGCGAAGAAATACATGAACTGCTCGTCGAATTCCTCGAACACGACGGAGTTGAACATCTCCTCATCCATCTTCCTTATGTCATCCACGATAGGATTCAGCCCGAACTCGCTCATGCCGGCACGCACATATGCGCCGTTTCCTGCCGAAGCAATGTCCCTGAGCACCTTCTCGTCGAGGCGGGACACCACGATATTGCCGTCCTTGTCTTTCAGGAGCTCTCCCTTATACGGGATAGGCTTTCCCTCCGGAGACCCCACGCCTATGGTAAAGACCTTGATGCCCATGTCGGCTGCCTGTTTTGCCGCCGATACCGGGTCGTCCTCATGATTTTCGCCGTCGGTGATGACTATTATCGCCCGGCTCTTCTCGCTCTGCGCGCTGAAACTCCTGATGCAGGTATTGATGGCTTCGCCCAATGCCGTACCCTGGATAGGGACCGACTCGGTATTTATGCTGTTCAGGAACATCTTTGCGGAAGCATAGTCAGTCGTGACCGGCAGCTGCACGAACGACGTGCCGGCAAATACGACCAGCCCGATCCTGTCATCCCTGAGCTTGTCCACAAGACTCGAAATGGCCAGTTTCGCACGCTCCAGCCTGTTCGGAGAAAAATCCTCCGCCATCATCGAATTGGAAACGTCGAGAGCTATCATTATCTCCACACCCTTGATATTCCGCTCTTTCAGTTTGGCTCCTATCTGAGGCCTCGACAGTCCTATCGTAAAGAAAAAGAAGGCAAGGGCGAACAATGTCAGCCTTATCCACCCCTTCGAGGCAGATACGGAAGGCATCAGTTCCCTTACGAGCTCCCTGTCGCCGAGGGCGGACAGCCTTTTCTTCCTGAAATGCCTCATGACAGCATAGAAGACGAAGAAAAGAGGTACGAGCAAAAGCAGTATCAGATAATATGGCTGCGCAAAATTTATCATCTTAACAAATCCCCCTTCTTGATTTTAAGGCAAGCGCCTCAATACAAACACCCTAAGGACGAACTCTATCAGCAGGGCCACGAGCGCGGCGAAAGCATACTTCCCGAACAGTTCCCTGTACACCGGGAAACTGTCCACGGTCGTCCTCACCTTTTCCATCTGATTGATTTCGCTGTATATCTCCATCAGCTTGGTATTGTCCGTCGCCCTGAAATACTGGCCTCCGGTGGTCTCGGCTATCTCCTTCAACAGGTCCTCGTCTATTTCCACCTGCACTTTCTGTATGTCCACTCCCCATGGCGTCATCACCGGATACGGAGCCATGCCCCGTGCACCCACTCCTATCGTATAAACCCTGACCCCGTAGGTCTTCGCTATCTCGGCGGCCATCTGAGGAGTTATTTCCCCCGAATTGTTCACGCCGTCGGTCAGAAGAATGACTACGCGGCTCTTGGCATCGGAGTCCTTCATCCTCGCCACGGCCGTTGCAAGCCCGTTTCCTATGGCGGTACCGTCCTCGATGAGATCCGTCTGGACTTCCTTCATCAGATTTATCAGGGTGGACCTGTCTGTAGTCATCGGGCACTGCGTAAAACTCTCCCCCGCAAAAACCACGATTCCTATCCTGTCATACGGGCGCTGCGCAATGAATTCTATGGCTATATCCTTGGCCGCGCTGAGCCTGTCGGGAGTGAAATCCCTCGCCAGCATACTCGTGGACACATCCATGGTCAGCATGATGTCGATGCCTTCGGAGTCCACCCGCTCCATCTGTCCGGATGAACGGGGACGTGCCGTAGCGATGATTATCATCACCAGGGCGAATATTCTCAATGCAAACGGGACATGGCGCAATATGCTGAAAACCGACCTGCCGGATTTCATCCACGGCGTCATGGTGGACACCCTCAGATGCGGGTTCCGCTCTTTCCACTCCATATAAAGATAATGGAGTATCAGCAAGGCGGGGATTACCTCGAGCCAGAGTAATTTTGGATATTCGAAAAACATAATGATCTGTTGTCTCGTTTTTTACTGCTGCCGGTTTTCCGGAGCACGGACTGGCTGTGCCTGCCCGGCTGCTTCTCCGGCCTTTCCGGCCTCTGCGTCGATTTCTTCCTGGTAGGTCATCGTGACGAATTTTACCGCTACCGGAAGCACCGAGGCGTTTTCGTTCTGCGTGGCCACATATTTTGCGAATTTCACGTAATCCGCACGCTCGAAAAGTTCACGGACCTCCCCGAACAGTTCCGGAGTGATGTCCATACCCTTCAGCCCGTCGAAAATTTCCTTGGTAGTCATTTCCATGGCCGACACCCCGAATCTTGCCGCGATATATTCCCTGAGCGCATCCGTCACTCCCGAATAGAACGCCTTCTGTTTTTCGGGAGCCCAGAAGGAATCGCCTCTGAACTTGTCTATTTTCCGCAATGCCCTGATATGGGCCGGCTCCCTCGAAGCCATGTCGTCCGCCTTTTTCCTGATGTATTTCCTCGTGAGCCAAACGGCGGCAAGTATTATCAGGGCCAGCAGCAGAGCGCCTCCGATATAAGGGACCACTTCACGGAACTCTATCGGATACCTGATCTGGTCCTTGATGTCATGAACTTTGAAAGCCGCGGTATCCACGGGCATCGTCTTCACGTCCATAATCTTCGGTGAAAAGTACAGGGTGTCCGGCACCCCTTTCGGGGAAATGCGGACAACGCTTACGGGAGGAAGCTCATAACGGCCTTCGTCGAAAGAAGTTATGACAACGCTTCCCCTGATATCCATCAGTTCAGGCGCCTTCTTCTTTCCTTTCACGACCCTGACCGTATCCAGTCTCCATGGCGACACCACTTCCACGCCTTCGCAGAATCCCTGCGAATAGTCCGGGAACATGAAGCCGGTACCGGATTCCACCTTTTCAAGTTCGAATCCGTACCTGAGCTGGTCCGCTATCAGGACAGAATCCCTCGGCTGCAGCTGCTCGAGAAAAGCCTCCCCGGCATACGCCACCGAAGCAGAATCCTGCGCCGCTGCCGTAAAGGCCGGAACGGCCGCCGTCAAAAACAATATCGATAACTCGAAACGGATGTTCATGCTGTCTATCTTTTTTGGAAAAAGGCCATCAGACCTTTTACGTAATCGCTGTCAGTGGAAATGCTCACATTGTCCACCTTGTATTTCAGGAACAGTCTCGAAGATGCCGCGGACAGATCCGCAAACCATTTTTCATACAGCGACCGCATTTTCCTGGACGAGGTGTTCACCCACCCTGCCGACATGTTCTCCGAGTCCTTGACATGGACGAAGCCTATGTCCGGCAAAGTCCGCTCGCGGGGGTCATGCACTTCGATGACAGACAGGTCGTGCCTGTTCACCGCGACTTTCAGGGCATCTTCATAGTTCGGCCGTCCGTCTCCGTCCACATCAATGAGGTCGGACAGCAGGAAGGCCGTGCATCTTTTCTTGATGGCATTGGTGAGAAAACGCAGGGCTTCTCCGATATCGGTGCCGTTGTGCTCCGGCTGGAATTCGAGGATTTCCCTTATGATGTGCAGCAGGTGGCTGCGTCCCTTTTTCGGGGGTATGAACTTTTCCACCCTGTCGCTGAAAAACATCGCCCCCACCTTGTCATTGTTTATGATGGCTGAAAACGAAAGGACCGCGGCTATTTCCGCTATCATGTCGCGCTTGTTCTGACCGGCAGTTCCGAATAGTCCTGACCTGCTGATATCTATCAGCAAAACCACCGTCATTTCCCTTTCTTCCTCGAAGACTTTTATATAGGGCGAGCGCATCCTCGCAGTGACATTCCAGTCCATATTGCGGACGTCGTCTCCGTACTGGTATTCCCTCACTTCACTGAAAGTCATACCGCGTCCCTTGAATGCGGAATGGTATTCACCTGCAAATATCTGATGCGAAAGCGCCTTGGTCCTTATTTCGATTTTCCTGACCTTTTTCAGAAGGTCGTTTGCATCTTTCTTTTCCATTATGGAACCTCTACTGCATTGATGATTTCCGAGATGATATTCTCGGGCGTGACATTCTCCGCCTCGGCCTCGTAGGTAAGCCCGATTCTGTGCCGGAGGACCTCATTGCAGACTGCCCTGACATCTTCCGGAATCACGTATCCGCGTCTTTTTATGAACGCATATGCCTTTGAAGCCATCGAAAGCGAGATGCTGGCCCTCGGAGAGCCGCCATACGCTATGAGTCCCGAAAGTTTCTCCAAACCGTAGTCGGCAGGAGTTCTCGTAGCATATACGATATCCACGATATATCTCTCGATTTTTTCATCCATATAGACATCCCTTACCACCGAACGGGCTTTCACGATATCCTCCGGCTTGAGCACCGGGGAAGCCTTGGGGAAGGTGCCGGAATTGTTCATCCTGACTATCAGTTTCTCTTCTTCCTTCTTGGGATAGCTTACCACGACCTTGAGCATGAAACGGTCGACCTGCGCCTCCGGAAGAGGATATGTGCCTTCCTGCTCGATAGGATTCTGAGTCGCCATCACGAGGAAAGGCTCCGGGAGCCGGAAAGTCTCGTCCCCTATGGTCACCTGGCGTTCCTGCATGGCCTCGAGAAGTGCAGACTGGACTTTTGCAGGCGACCTGTTGATTTCATCCGCGAGGACAAAGTTCGCGAAGATAGGACCTTTCTTGATCTGGAACTGTTCGCTTTTCTGCGAATAGATCAATGTTCCGATGACATCGGCAGGAAGCAGGTCCGGAGTAAACTGGATTCTGCTGAATTTGGCATCTATGGCGGAAGCCAGGGTGTTTATGGCTAATGTCTTGGCCAGTCCGGGCACGCCCTCGAGCAGGATATGTCCGTTTGCCAGAAGTCCTATAAGCAGATTTTCCACCAGGTGCTTCTGCCCTACGATGACCTTGTTCATCTCCATAGTGAGAATATCCACGAAAGAACTTTCCTGCTGGATGCGGTCATTCAATTCCTTAATATTTATATTGTCCATATAACTGAAATTATTGTAATTTTGCAAATTTAATCATTATCTCCCAATCCGATGCGATACTCCATCAGACTTTCATACGACGGGACCGGTCTCAGCGGCTGGCAGATCCAGCCCAACGGGCAGTCCGTGCAGGAAGCTCTCCAGAAGGCGCTTTCGCTTGCTCTCGGCGAAAACATAACCGTCACGGGAGCCGGCCGGACAGATGCCGGAGTCAATGCCGTAAACTACATGGCGCATTTCGACACTGAGAGACAAGATATTCCGGAGCCGGGGGCGTTAGTGTACAAATTAAATGCCATCACAGGCAAGGAAATCATCATTCATGAAATATTACCCGCTCCGGAAACGTTCCATGCAAGATTCGGAGCCGTCTCACGGGAATACCGCTACTTCATCCATCGGAAAAAGGACCCGTTCATACGCGGATTTTCATGGCAATGCGGGTACTGTCTCGACATCGGGGCAATGAACGAGGCTGCCGGATATCTGCTCGGGACCCATGATTTCAGCTGCTTCGAGAAAAAGGGAGGCAACAACCTTACATCGATCTGCACGGTTTACGAAGCAGGATGGAAATATTACACCCCGACCCATGTCGCGGAACTCGGATACCCGGCAGGCGGGGAAGACTACATGGTATTCACGATTCGGGCCGACCGGTTTCTCCGGAACATGGTAAGGGCGGTCGTAGGCTCCCTCGTCTGCGTGGGCAGGGGTAAAAGGGATGCGGGGTGGATAGGTTCCCTGATAGAAAACGGCAGCCGCTCCGACGCCGGCGAATCTGTCCCCGGATATGCACTCTTTTTGAGCGATGTGCGATACTGAGCATTTCTGGCACAAAGATTGACCAATAGTTGCGCCGCTGAAAAAACCACGCGGATACTGACAAAATGTCAGCAATTTCCGCCGTGATTCCACGGCAGGCAAACCGGCAGAGGAGCAAAATGCGCCGAGCCGGCAAAAAAGGAGCAAAAATTATGAAGGAAATCCAAATGAAAGACTTTTTATCGCCGTCAGGCACGGAAGTAAACATCATTCCGGTGCTGCAGGGAGACGGGTATATGAAAATAGATGAGTCGGAACTGCCAGATTCCCTCCCGATTCTGGCTCTGAGAAATGCCGTCCTGTTCCCGGGGACGATATATCCGATTACCATAGGAAGAGAAAAATCCATCAAACTCATAGAGGACGCGGAAAAGAACAACGCATTCATAGGTGCGGTACCGCAGAACGACATATCGGTGGAGGATCCTAAAAAGGATGACCTGTACCGTTTCGGCACGGTGGCCAAAATCCTGAAAACGCTCGAAATGCCGGACGGGACCATTACGGCCATACTCCAGGGATTCAAGCGTTTCGAGATAGATTCCGTGACCGAATACGAGCCGTACATGCTCGGATTGGTGCACTATCTGCACGATACGCATCCGGACAGCAGCGACAAGGATGTCAAGATGATAGCCGAATCTCTGAAAGAAAAGGCTGTCACCATCCTGAAAATGTCGTCGTACATGCCGCGTGAAGCAGCGTCCGCGCTCAAATCCATAGACGGATTCGAATTTCTCGTCAATTTCATCGCCACCACCATCGAAGTGGAGAATTTCGAGGACAAGGTGCAGCTGCTCCAGTACGAGGACCTGAAGACGAGGGCGATGAAACTGCTTTCGGTGCTGGACACCCAGATAGAGCTTCTCAAAATCAAGCAGGACATAAACCAGAAAGTGAAGATGGAAATCGACCAGCAGCAGAGGGAATATTACCTCAACAGCCAGTTGAGAACCATCCAGGAAGAGCTCGGCATGGACGAAATGGAGGATTTCGAGAAGCTGAGAGCCAGGGCAGCCGAGAAAAAATGGCCTGAGTCGGTAGCCGAGATTTTCGAGAAGGAAATGACAAAGCTCGAGAGGTACAACCCGAGCTCGCCGGACTACAGCATACAGTTCAACTATATCCAGTTCATGCTGGATCTTCCGTGGAACGAGATGTCCAAAGACAATCTCGACCTGAAACACGCCCAGAAAGTGCTCGACGAAGATCATTTCGGACTGGACACCGTAAAGGAGAGAATCATAGAATATCTTGCCGTGCTGAAACTTAAGGGTGACATGAAGTCCCCGATACTGTGCCTGTACGGGCCTCCGGGCGTGGGCAAGACCAGTTTGGGCAAATCCATCGCACGGGCTCTCGGCAGGAAGTACGTCAGAATAGCCCTCGGCGGAGTGCATGACGAGTCCGAAATCAGGGGGCACAGGAAAACATATATCGGAGCACTTCCGGGCAGGATACTGAATGCCATAAACAGGGCAGGGACATCCAACCCGGTAATAGTCCTCGACGAAATAGACAAGCTGAGCACGGACATAAAGGGAGACCCGTCATCGGCACTGCTCGAAGCCCTCGACCCCGAGCAGAACACCACGTTCCACGACAACTATCTCGACATAGACTACGATCTGTCAAACGTGCTGTTCCTGACCACCGCAAACACGACCGCCACTATCCAGCCCGCACTGCGCGACAGGATGGAAATGATAAACGTCACCGGTTATTTGGCCGAGGAGAAAATGTCGATAGCCAGGGACTACCTCATTCCGAAACAGTTGGAAGAGCACGGTATAAACAAGAAGGAACTCAGGATAGACAAGGGATGTCTCGAGAAAATCATAAGCGACTACACCCGTGAATCCGGTGTCCGCGGACTTGAAAAGCAGATAGCCAAGATAGCGAGGGTGACGGCAAAGAAGATAGCTCTCGGGGAAAACTATCCGAAAGTGCTGAAAAAGGAACACCTGAAAGAATATCTCGGTCTTCCGACCAATTTCCACGACATGCAGAAGGGCAATGAGGCTCCGGGCGTAGTGACCGGACTTGCATGGACCGAAATGGGCGGCGAGATACTGTTCATCGAGAGTTCCATAAGCAAGGGGAAAGGCAATCTTTCCATGACCGGAAACCTCGGGGACGTGATGAAGGAATCCGCCACCATTGCATACCAGTACATCAAGGCCCATCCGGAAATGGCTCTCATGACATCGGAAGAATTCGCGGAAAAGGACATACACGTGCATGTCCCGGAAGGCGCCGTTCCGAAAGACGGCCCGTCCGCCGGCATCACGATGGTAAGTTCCATGGTCTCCGCCCTCCGCGGACAGCAGGTAAAGAGCGGCATCGCGATGACAGGAGAGATGACATTGCGCGGCAGGGTGCTTCCTGTCGGCGGCATCAAGGAAAAGATACTTGCCGCCAAACGCGCCGGCATCAGCACCATCCTCATTTCCGAAGACAACCGCAAGGACATAGAAGATATCAAGGAAATCTATGTCAAGGGTCTGACGTTCATTTATGTCAGGACCATAGAGGATGTCATAAACTATATCTTCTGACGCTTGGACATATCCGTTTTTTTCCACAATTTTGCACCGCATTATACAAGGAATAAATGGAAGTCAGGATAGAAAACAGCTGGAAAAACGCACTAAAGGACGAATTCGAGAAACCGTACTTCGCCGCCTTAGTGCGTTTTCTGCATAAGGAAAAGGCGGCAGGCAAGACGATATACCCGCCGGGACCGGCCATATTCAGGGCATTCGAACTCACCCCGGCCGACAAAGTCAAGGTCGTGATAATCGGACAGGATCCGTACCACGGCGCCGGCCAGGCGATGGGACTGTCATTCTCCGTTCCGGACAACATCCCGGCACCGCCCTCCCTGAAAAACATATTCAAGGAAATCCATGACGACCTCGGCATCACCATGAGCGGACGGCCGAATCTCGAAAAATGGGCAAGGCAGGGAGTCCTGCTTCTGAACGCGTCCCTGACCGTACAGGCAGGCATTCCGAACTCGCACAGCGGGATAGGCTGGACAGAATTTACGGATGCAGTCATCAGATGGCTGTCGGACCACAGGCAGGGCATAGTGTTCCTGCTTTGGGGAAGCTATGCAAGGAACAAGAAGGCTCTGATCGACACGTCAAAACACTTCGTCCTGGAAGCAGCGCATCCGTCCCCTCTTGCCCGCGGGGCGTTCTTCGGCTGCCGGCATTTTTCAAAAACAAATGAAATTCTCGAAAAGGAAGGACTCGCACCAATAGACTGGCAGCTATGACCGTTGTCTGTCAAGACACCATAAACCCATACACTGAAATGAAACGTACGGCTTTATTCCCCGGCTCTTTCGACCCTTTCACCGCAGGGCATCTGAACATACTGAAAAGAGCCCTGACCATGTTCGATGAAGTAGTCGTCGCCATCGGCATTAACATAGACAAGAAAGGACATTTTTCGACCGATAGGAAAATCGAAATCATCAGGCAGGCCACCGCAAGCCTCGAGGGGGTCAGAATCGTGAAATACGACAACCTCACCGTCGACATATGCCGCGAGCTCGGCATAAGGCATATCGTCCGCGGAGTCAGGAACATGATAGACTTCGAGACCGAGAGGTCCATTGCGGATGCGAACAGGAGGCTTGCTCCGGAAATAGATACGGTCATCATCCCTACGGCCCAGGAATATGCCCACATATCTTCCACCGCCGTCAGGGACCTTATCAAGCACAACAGCGACACATCCATGTTTATCCCGGAAGGTGTCGACATGAATCTGTTCAAGGACGAATGAAACCGGCCCTGTTCCACATACTGTGCGCCGTCTGCTTGGCAATGCCGGCATTTGCTCCGGCCTCCGGAGCGGAAACCGCACCCGGCAGGGTGAATCAGGCGCCGGCCGCGGCCGTCCTGGATACGTCAGTAACGGGAGCATTGGGAAGGAAGCTGGACGAATATGTCTCGATAATCGAAACAGAGCCGGCGGAAATCAAGTGCGGGGAGGCAGACTTCCTGATAGAAAGCTGCACGGATTCGCTCGTAAGGCAGTTCACGGCCATCAGGCTGTACAGCCATTACGTGGCCTCTTCCCTCATGGGAGACGAAACGGTGGCCATCCACATTTTCGACGAATGGTTCGCCCCCGGCAAGGTGAAGATGCAGAACGACCTGGATTTCATGAATGCGCGGATTTTCGCCGAATTCAACAGGCAGTCCCTTATCGGGATGAAGGCTCCCGCACTGGAGGTGGAGGATATCGGCGGACACCGGGCCGGGCTGTTCGACAGCGGGCTGTACTCTGACAGAGTGACAGTCCTGTTTTTCTATGACAGCGAATGCCCCACCTGCAAGATGGATGCTGTCATGCTGCGCAATATCCTGGGCGGCGGCAAATACCGGCTGAATTTCAATGCCTTCTACACAGGCCGGTCGAAAGAAAAATGGCAGGCATTCACGGAAGAGTATATAAATATCGATAATCCGGAAGTCAGAATCGGGCATTTCTGGGACCCTGAGGTCAAATCCGACTTCCAGCGCAAGTACGGAGTGCTCCAGACACCGCGCATCTTCCTGATATCGCGGGACGGGACGATTGCGGGCCGCAGACTGGATGTCATTTCCCTGAAAAGGATGCTCGACCTTTACTGCAAGCCGTATTCATACGGAAGCGAAGAATCGTCGGCCTTTTACGACAGGCTGTTTTCGGATTACGGGCCGGATCCGGACTGCGGCAAGGTGAAGGAACTCTGCGACAGCATCGCACACAAGACCCTCGGCAGCCGCGACACGGTGATTTTCAAGCAGATGACCGGCGACCTGATGTACTGGCTCGCTGTCCGTCGCGGAGAAGGGGTCAAATGCGGATTAGACTATCTGATTAAGGAATATGTTCTCGGGAAACCGGAAGCATGGACGGACGGGAACGACTCCCTGAAGATACTTTCCTATGCAAAAGTTCTTGAAGATCTGCTCGGGAAAACGGAAATCGGCGGCCGGCTTCCGGCAATAAGGGTGGAAGGGACATTGAAAGTCCGAGGAAAGGCAAAGCCTGCGGCAGCAAGCCTCGACAGGCTGCGCAACACCGTAGTCATCTTCCACTCGGAAGGATGCAGTTTCTGTGAAGCCGAACTTGAAGCCGCGGATTCCGTTGCCATGGCTGACCGCCGGGCCAGGTTTTTCATCGTAGACGTGGATGCCGTCCTCGACTCGGACCCTGACACGGCATACGGACTGTTCGATGCCGTCGACCTGTCTGTCCTGCCATACATCACGGCCGTGGACAGGAAAGGCAGGATAACGGGAAAATACATTTCAATACGCAAATAGCACCCGTCATTCACCGTCCGGCAAGCCATCCCGCATTGCTCCGGCATAATTGCGCCACTTTTCTATCAGGGCGGACATGTCCTCAGGCAGAGGTGAGTCGAAAAGCATGTGCTCTTTCGTGCGTGGATGGACAAAACCGAGGGTCCTGGCGTGCAGGGCCTGGCGCGGCATGATACGGAAGCAGTTCTCGATGAACTGCCGGTATTTGGCATAAACCGTCCCCTTTCTGATTTCGGCCCCGTCGTACCTCTCGTCATTGAAAAGCGGATGGCCGATATAATTGAAGTGCACCCTTATCTGATGCGTCCTTCCCGTCTCCAAACGGCACTCCACCACGGTCACGAAGCCGAAACGTTCCAGGACCCTGTAATGTGTCACGGCATGTTTCCCGTAATCGCCTTCCGGGAAAACCTTGAAACGCATCCGGTCGTTCGGGTCCCTGCCTATATTGCCGGTTATGGTCCCCTCGTCGTCTTTCAGGTTGCCCCACACCACGGCTACATAACGCCGGTCTATGGAGTGCACGAAAAACTGCCGGGCCAGGTCGAGCTGCGCTTCGTCGTTTTTCGCCACCACGAGCAGCCCCGAAGTGTCCTTGTCTATGCGGTGCACCAATACACCCATCCTCTCGTCCTCGGCGTCAGGTCCCTGGCTGATGCCCAAGTGACAGGCGAGGGCGTTCACCAGTGTCCCGGAAAAATGTCCATGTCCCGGATGCACCACCATTCCGGCCTTTTTGTTCACCACCAACAGGTCTTCGTCCTCATACACGATGTCGAGGGGTATATCCTCCGGCAGAATCTCGAGGCCGCGTCTCTGATACGGCATCACGAAGGAAATGACATCTCCGGGCCGTACCACGCAGTTGGCCTTGACGGTCTTGCCGTTTACCTTCACATACTCCTGCCTTATCGCAAGCTGTATCCTGTTGCGGGACGTATTTTCCAGATGCGTGGCCATATACTTGTCGACCCGCATCGGTGTCTGCCCCTTGTCGAGTTCCAGACGGAAATGCTCGAACATTTCCCTCTGCTCGTCATCGATGTCCTCTCCGGTGTCCGGAGCATCAATGAACTCGTCGTCCATGTCGAAAACCTTGGCTGTCATTTGTCCTGTCCGTTTTCGGTATCTTCCGTCATTACAGGCACCTTGGAGACATCCGTCGTCAGGAACAGCGATATTTCCGTCCCCATCAGCAAAGGCTCCTCTCCATAGTCCGGGTCCATGCCGAACACCACCGCATTGAGGGAGTCGGCATAGTCATGTACCGTTTCGTCGAATATTATGTCCTTTATGTTCAGAGAGTTGTCATGCACGGCCTCCACGGCATTCATATACCTTGCGCCGTAAACCGCAGGCGCATACGTGATGCAGTCATCATTGTTCAGCCCGAGCTCCAGGTCGATTTTCGTACCGCTTTCCACCATCGTGCCCGGCTGTATCTCCCGGCCGTCAGCGAACTGCCTGAGTACATTGTTCGTGGCAATATCCGTGACATATGCAAGCCGGCCTATCTGCAGCCCCTTGGAAAGGATCTCAGCCTTTGCCTGCCGCATCGAATAGCCCACCAGATTCGGCATCATCACCTTCTTGGCATTCACGGCATTTATGGTCAGCAGGATGCGCCTTCCCTCCTTGACCTTGCTGCCCGCAGCCGGATTCTGTCTGTATATCAGGCCCTTGCCCATTCTCCTCACATAGACCGAATCCACCACGTCAAGACGCATTTTCCTGTCCTGCAGCACTTTCCGCGCCTCCGCCACACTCATGTTGGTAAGGTCGGGAACGGTGATTTCCTGATTGTGCCTCGTGACCTTGTCGAGCATCACGCGCGTCCCGAACATCAGAGCAAGGACGAGAATTATCCCTGCAAGGACATTTGCCGTTATCCTGTTGAACAAAAAATTCCTTATACCCATATTCCTGTATTTTAGAAACTGTCTCTTAATGTCATGCCTGTCAGAAAAAATGTCCTCCCATGAATATCATCCGGAACAGGCCTTCTCCGAGAAGTGTCAGCCCGATGATGATGACGGCCGCACCTGTAAGCCTGTTTATCCATATGACAGTCCGGAACTTGAACTTCCCCCGGAAACGGCTCAGCAGCCATGTCACGGTAAACCAGTAGAAAGCTGCCCCGAGACTTACCGAAAAGATAATCGGAGCCACCCTCCAGTCCGGCCTGTCCAACGGCCCTATCCCGAAGAATGCGAAGAGCGCGAATATCACCAGGATAGCCCCCGGATTCGAGAGCCCCATCACCAGGGCCTGCAGGAAGTCCTTTACTATGGCCGCGGAGGAGGATGTCTCCCCTGCCTTCATTTTACGGAAAGGATTCGATGTGCTCATGCTCCAGCCGAGCAGGGTCACAACGATACCGCCAGCCACCAAAATCAGCTCCCTGTGGTCGTCGAGGAGTTTCCTGGCCGCCGCAAGCGCGAAAATGGCGACGATGGAAAAAAGGGTGTCCACCACACAGGCCCCCATTCCGGTGATGAAACCTGCCTTGTGGCCTTTACTGAGTGTCTTCTGAATCACGAGAATGGCTATCGGCCCTATGGGGGCAGAAGCACAGATTCCGATGACCAACGCTTTCAGTATATCCAAAAACATATTCACCACACGAAGACAGTCGGCAAAGATAGCGATAATATTAAATTTAATCTTCTTCTGAATGAAAATAGCTATCTTTGGCAGTCAAAAATTTCGAGATGAAAAAGACGAATCTCCTCTTTGCCTGCCTTACGGCGATATTCGCAATATCGATGTCCCTGCCGTTCATCGTACCGCACACCGGATTCATGGCGCTTTTCGGCTTCCTTCCGCTTCTGATAATGGACAGAATCGCCACATTGACCGGATACCGGCACTTCTGGATATGGCATTATCTCGCCTTCGTACTCTGGAACGCAGCCACCACGTTCTGGGTCTGCAACGCCACTGTCGGCGGAGGACTTTTCGCCATATTCGCCAACGCATTCCAGATGTCGGTCATATTCGCCGTCTTCCGCTGCAGCAAGCGGTATTTCTCGGGCGCACTGCCCTACATACTGCTGGCAGCCATGTGGATAGCATGGGAAAGGGCTTATTTCGACGCGGAAATCTCCTGGCCATGGTTAGTGCTCGGGAATTCTTTCGCCACCAGCATCAAATCGGTGCAGTGGTATGAATACACGGGAACGCTCGGAGGCTCGCTTTGGATATGGCTGTCCAACCTGTCCGTGTTCGGCATCATGACAGCCCTGTCCGACGGGCGCTGGCAGACGGTGTTCAACAGGAAGGCCAGGATTGCGGCGGCATTCGGCTGCCTGCTCGTCATTGCCGCCCCGTTCATCATCTCGAGGGCCATATACGGCAGCTATGAAGAAAAGAGTGATCCGTTCGAGGTAGTCATAGTGCAGCCTAATATAGACCCGTACCACAAGTTCGAAGCCCTGACCCAGCAGCAGCAGACCGGGATATTCCTCGAACAGGCCGCAAATGCGCTCGGATACAGGAAAAACGACAGCACCGCCGCCCCTCTGCTTCTCATGGCACCGGAGACCTTCACCAACGACGTTATCACAAACGATCTGGCAGCCGGCCGGACATTGCGCAGCTTCAAAGCCTTCCTGAAAGACTACCCCAACGTAAACATCCTGTTCGGGGCATCTTCGTACACATACATAAATTCCACGGCGCGTCCGTCACACACGGCCCGCCAGGTCCGTCCGGGAAGGTGGATAGAGTCGCACAACTCGGCACTGATGACCGACGGGTGCAGACAGGAGATTTTCCACAAGAACAAGCTCGTGGTGGCAGTGGAAAAGACCCCCTATCCTGCCGTGTTCTGCAAAATCGACGACTGGCTCGGCGGAGTGATGGGCAGATGCATAGGCCAGGACAGCATTTCGCTGCTCCACTACCGGGGTGCGGACGGCACGGAAATACCTGTCGGATGCGCAATATGCTATGAATCGGTCTACGGGGAATACTACACCGGATATGCGGAAAAAGGCGCAGAGGTGATGACAGTCATCACCAACGATGCGTGGTGGGGAAATACGCCGGGATACAGGCAGCACCTTAGTTATGCCTCCCTCCGGGCAATAGAAACGCGGCGCAGCATCGCCAGATGTGCCAATACAGGGATTTCGGCCCTGATAAACCAGAGAGGAGACATCGTGGAAAGGACATCCTGGTGGGAAAAGGACGTGCTCAGAGGCAGCATAAACAAAAACAGCGGCCGGACCTTCTTCACGGAACATGGAGACATCACCGGCCGCATATGCAATTTCGTCTTCTGGCTGCTCCTTGCAGCGCTTGTCGTCAGGATGGCTGTCCGTCATCCGCGACGGTGAGGCGGAGGTCCCATCGGACCGCCGGGACCGCGGCCTCCCTGCTGTCCTCCGAAGTTTCCGAAACGGTACGTAAGCGACAGTATGATGTACCTGCCAAGAGTATTGTTCCGGGTCTCGAGGTGATAGTTGGACTCGTCCGTCACAGAGAGGTTTTTCGACTGGTTGAAGATATCGTAGGCTTTCACTGCCAGAGTGAACTTGTCCTTGAACAGCAGTTTGTTTATTTCAGCATTCAGCACGAATTCGTCTTCCTGCGGGGTGGTATATCCGTTGTACCAGTTGTAGTCCAGGCTGGATATCAGGTTTACGCCTCCCGGAATCGTCCAGTTGACAGACGCGTCGACCTGGTTGTTGAAGGTAGGCTTCTGGTTGTACGAAGCTATTGTGTACCATGACTTCGCAATCCTCGTACGGCCTCCGATATTGACTTCCACGGCATCATTCCTGAACGTAAACCTGAGCCTTTGCGTGAAACTCAGGCTCTGGGTCTTGTTCAGGGTGAACATGTCGGCTCCCTTCTCCGCAAAGTCCCTCTGGAAGGCATCGTAGTCGAATTCCGCATTATCGCTGTCATAATACAGGTCCGTGTCGAATCCGCCGGTCCTGCCGATATATGAGTTTGACTCGTTGTACCTGGCGTTGGTCATCGAAAATACGGAGAATTTCGATTCCTTGCCGAAAGGCGAATTTATCATCACGCGTCCGTCCACAAAGCCGGAAAGCGGACCGTTCACCGGAATGGAGAACTGCGCCCCGTTATCGTCGTACCACTGGGCGTTCACTATCGGATTCTGGTTGATGCTGCCGGCAAAACGCCCGTGAATCGACATGAATGTGTCGGTATCGGTGTAGCCGAACATGGCCCTGAGGTTGTGGCTGAAATACGGTATAAGGTAAGGGTTTCCCAAAGAAACGTTCAGAGGGTCCGAATTGTCCGGGACAGGCATCAGCTGCGATGTGGAAGGCTGCGAAGAACGTCCGAAATAGAACATGCGGATATTCGTGTTGTCATCTATGTCGTATGCAAGCATGGCCTGCGGAGACCAGTTCAGGACCTTGCTGTCGTAAGACTCTCCGTTGGTCTCGTTGTGGGTGTTCGTAGGACGCAGGGCGGCACCGAGCTGGGCCCTCAGCTTCTCTTTCTGGTACATGACATTGAGACCTGCGCTCTGGTTTATGTACCTGTTCAGGATGTTGTTGGAGTAAACTCCGTCATATGTCTCCCCGTTCGGGTCGTAGGTCATGTGCCCGCCGTCAATGTCCACATTGTTGGTGCCGCTGTTGTAGGTGTCCTTCAGGGATGTGCTCCTGTTCCAACTGTAGGAGTAGTTCGCTTCCAAATAGAAATCATGTCCGAGAGGCTCGGTATAGACCACCCTTCCGGTCAGGGAAGACTGGCGTGAATTCTGGTCGAATCTCTGGTTAATGATGCTGTCCTGCGGCATTTCGTTCTCGAAAGTCCTGGTCAGGGACTGGTTGAAGCCCCACAGGTCATTGTTGCTGAAATTGTAGAACAGGTTGACGGAAACCGTCCTGCCCGGCTTGCCGAGCCTCTGCCTGAACAGCAGGAATCCGCTTGTGGTCCAGTTCCTGTTGGTGCCCGAATTGTCGTTGAAACCGAGGTTGGTGGTTTCCCTGTCGGAGCCGGATTCGCTCATGGTAAGGAAATCGGAATATTCTCTGTAGCTGCCGTTGCCGAAATTGAACTGAGGCTCGAAAAGTATGGAGGTGTTTTCGCTGAACTTGTGATCCAGCCTGATGCCGAAACGGTGGCCGTCGCTGTTCGATACGTTCTGTCCGTCATTGTCATATATCAGCAGGCTTCCGTCATCCATGTAGGTAGTCCTGGAACTCTGCTCCTCCACATATCTCCGGGAGCCGCCGTACATGTAGTTGCCGTTCAGCTCCATCTTGTCGTCAAGCAGGTCGAACGCGCCGTTGGCTCCGGCCATCCACGAGGTCGTGACGCCGTTCCGGCTCCAGCCTCCGGTGCCTCTTCCCATACCGCGGGAGCCGCGCATCGTCTGCATCATTCCGCTCGACAAGTCGTTGAATCCGCGGTTGTTGGTATTGTTCGCGTTCAGGATAATGCTTATCTGGCTTTTCTCCGAAAATCTTCCCGCCATTCCGGCCGCCTGGTATCTCCAGTCGCCGGCTCCTTCGTTTTTGCCCCGGAGATCATGTCCGCCTCCAGCCATCGCGTTTCCGAACCATCCGTCCATCATGCCGGGCTTGACCGACAGGTCTATCACAGTCTCCTCGTCACCGTCATCTATTCCGGTAAACTCCGCCTGCTCGGACTTCTTCTCCACCACCCTCACCTTTTCGATGATTTTCGCCGGTATGTTCTTGGTAGCCAGCTGCGGGTCGTCGAGGAAAAACTCCTTCCCGTCTATCATCACCTTGGTGATAGTCTCGCCGTTTGCCGTGATCGTACCGTCAGAGCCGACTTCCACTCCCGGCAGTTTTTTCAGAAGCTCCTCCAGCATGTCGTTGTCGGACGTCTTGAAAGATGCCGCACTGTACTCCATCGTGTCTTTCTTGACGATGATAGGGTTGCCGATTGCCGTCACGCTCGCCGCATCGAGGACCTGCGCATCCGGCTGCATCTTTATCTCGCCAAGGTCCAGGAGCCTGTCCACCTTTATCTTCTGCTCGTAGGTCTTGTACCCCATCAGTTCGACTTTCAGAAGATAGTCGCCCTTGCCTACCTTGATCAGCGTGGCCGCACCCTCGGCCGTACTCAGGACATACCGTGTGGCCGCCTTTTCCCCGTCGGGAGTAAGGGATACCGTAGCGAAGCCCACCGGCTCCGAATTCGTCGCGTCAGAAAGCTGCATTTTAACGGTAAAGCCCGCCTGCGCAAAAGCGGCACAAGGGATTGACAGCAGAAGGATGGCTGCCGACAAGTGCAGTAAGATCATTCGCACCGAAAGAATGTTCGTCTTCATTTTTTCACAGTGAAACAAAAAAATTCCGGGCGTTCCATACGCCCGGCGGCAATAAACAGGCGTGCCGTTTTATGCAAAATTTATGCCTTTTCCGTCATTTGACCCGTTCGGGATTTGCTTCCACAAAATGTTTCCAGTCGCCGGAAGACCTGGCGGCATAAAACGGATTCGTCAGATGAAAATAGTGGCATACCGCCAATGCCAAAGCATCCGTGGCATCAAGGTGCTCCGGATTTAGCCTGACATCCAATATCTTCTGTATCATCGTACTTACCTGCTCCTTGGAAGCCGCTCCCGCCCCGGTAATGGCTATTTTCGCCTTCCTCGGAGCATATTCGGTCACGGGAATGCCACGCCTGAGCGCAGCCGTGATGGCCGCTCCCTGCGCCCGTCCCAATTTCAGCATCACCTGCGGATTCTTTCCGTAGAACGGAGCCTCTATCGAAAGCTCGTCAGGACAGTAGGCATCGAGAAGCCTTTCCATTTTCGCGGACAGCTCCCTCAATTTGGCGAAATGATCCTTTTCCTTTCTCATGTCGAGCACCCCCATGTCCACGAACGAAGCGTTCCTGCCGTCAATGCGAATGACCCCGAAACCCAAAAGATTGGTCCCGGGGTCTATCCCCATTATTATTTTTCCCGATTCGCTGCCGTTCATTATATGATATCGAAGCCGGTATATGGCCTGAGAGCCTCAGGAATGACTATCCTGCCGTCTTTCTGATTGTCTTCGAGAAGTGCGGCCACGACTCTCGGGAGCGCAAGCGAACTGCCGTTCAGCGTATGTGCAAGCTGTATCTTGCCCTCGGCATCACGATATCTGAGTTTCAGCCTGTTCGCCTGATAAGACTCGAAGTTGGATACGGAACTGATTTCAAGCCACCTGCCCTGGGCTGCGGAATAAACCTCGAAATCGTACGTAATGGCGGAAGTGAAGCTCATATCTCCTCCGCACAGCCTGAGTATCCTGTACGGAAGGCCCAGACGGTTGACTATTCCCTCGACGTGGGCTATCATTTCATCCAGAGCCGCATAGGAGTTTTCAGGCTTCTCTATCCTGACGATTTCCACCTTGTCGAACTGGTGAAGCCTGTTCAGCCCCCTCACATCCTTGCCGTACGAGCCGGCCTCACGCCTGAAACAAGGAGTATAGGCTGTCATCTTGACCGGAAAATCATCGTTGCCGAGAATGACGTCACGATAGATGTTAGTCACAGGCACCTCTGCGGTAGGAACGAGATAATAGTTGTCGAGAGTGGCATGGTACATCTGGCCTTCCTTGTCCGGAAGCTGGCCGGTCCCGAAACCGGACGCCTCGTTCACCATAACCGGCGGCTCCACTTCAAGATAGCCGGCCGCAGTGTTGATGTCGAGAAACATGTTTATCAGGGCGCGCTGCAGTCTGGCTCCCTTTCCCTTGTAAACCGGAAAACCGGCTCCCGTCAGCTTTACGCCGAGATCGAAATCTATGATATCGAGCTTTTTCGCCAGTTCCCAATGAGGCAGGGCATCCGGACCGAGGTCAGGGATGGCATTGCCCGTCTTCACGACCACATTGTCCTCCGCACCCTTTCCTTCCGGCACCATGTCGCAAGGGATATTTGGCAGCAGCACCATCAGGGACTCGAGTTCCGCATTGTTTTCATTGGAGCGGGTTTCCAGTTCCTTCGACTTTTCCTTCAGGACGGCAACCTCGCCCTTTACGGCTTCCGCCTCGGCCTTTTTCCCTTCCTTCATCAGGGCTCCTATCATGGATGCCTTCTGTTTCTGCTGTGCGAGACTGTTGTCGAGTTCGGCCTGCATGGCCCTTCTGTTCTTGTCCAGTTCGACTATCCTGTAGACAATTTCACCTGCATCGAAGTTCTTTACGGCGAGCTTCTTAATCACGTAATCCGGATTTTCCCGGAGCAATTTAAGCGTCAACATACCTGTTAATATTTATTTCAGACCGTATAAGAAACTGTGTTGTCAAAACAGTTTCCAAAAAAAAGAGGACTGCCACTCGCCCGGAGCACAATCCTCTTATTCCGACATTTCTCCGAGAGTTCCTCAGTTTTCGAAAGGAACTACCGAGACATATGATTTGGCATTTGCTTTCTTGCAGAACTGCACCTTGCCGTCGATCAGAGCGAAAAGCGTATGATCCTTTCCCATTCCGACATTCTGTCCAGGGTTGTGCACCGTACCGCGCTGGCGGACAAGGATGTTTCCGGCCTTCACCGATTCACCGCCGAATTTCTTCAGACCGAGCCTTTTGCTGTGTGATTCACGACCGTTCTTCGAACTACCTACACCTTTTTTATGTGCCATAATTAAACCTCCTGAGTCTTAGTAATTAAGCGATTTCGTTAATCTGAATTTTAGTAAGATTCTGACGGTGTCCGGTCAGCTTCTGATAGCCTTTGCGGCGTTTCTTCTTGAAAACAAGCACCTTCTTGGCCCTGCAGGTATCGTCCAGGACCGTAGCTTTCACCACTGCCCCTTCCACATACGGAGCTCCTACCTTCACTTTTCCGTCAGCATCCACGAGGAGAACCTTGCTGAACTCCAAAGACGCCCCCTTCTCTTCCGGAAGGCGGTTTACGAAAATTTCCATGCCAGCCTCTACCTTGAACTGCTGGCCTGCAATATCCACGATTGCGTACATAAACTGTAAAAACTTAAAAGTTCCGATCGCAAGCGGCCGCATAAACGGCTCTTTGTCAACGGCTTAACGACCCTGTATCTAATTTTGGTCTGCAAAAATAACACTTTTTGCCGAGAAGACAAAAAAAAAATGGTATTTTTGTCTTCCGCTTTCGCGCATATTATTTCAAAGCCTACCATGGATACTCCATTCATTTACGACAGATTCGTTACCGGGAAAAATTTCATAGGGCGTAAATCCGAATGCGCCGCCTTGTGCAATCTCCTGTCAAACAGGGAAAACGTCCGTATATACGAGCCGCCCATGACGGGAAAGAAGTCCGTAATACAACAGGCTCTTTTCGACATGAGGCTTGCCGGCAGACAATACGCCGTATTCGGCACGAATCTGTTCAACATACGTTCAGTCAGCCATTTCCTGTTGAAATTCGGCTCGTCCGTCATCCGTGCCGCAGCCTCTACCCCGGCCGAATATGCGGAAACGGTCGGAACAATGCTCGCCGGCACTCATTTCATCTTCGACCACGAACGTTTTTCCATGTCGGACGAGGTCCTGACGCTTGACGGCACTCCGGACGAGAACGACATACGCCAGCTGCTTGCATTGCCCGGAAGGCTTGCCGAGGGCAAAAAAACCGAAATCTACGTCATCATCGACGAATTCCAGGAATTGCTGAAACTCGACGAAAAGGAATATGAAGACATTTTCCGGATATTGTCCGAAATCCTTTCGGACAATAAAACCGGCGAATACGGCGTCTCCTTCATTCTCTCGGGGTCGAAAGTGAACGCGATGAAATTCATCTTCGAGGAAAGGAAATATTTCTTCAGGAAGACAGAGCACCTGCCTCTCCACAAAATCGGGGACAGGGAAATAGCGGACCACATCCTGAGAGGATTCTCGACGGGAGGCAAAGTCATCGAACAGGATCTCGTAATGGGGGCCATCAGGCTGTTCGACAACAACATCTGGTATCTGAGCCATTTTTCCGCCATCTGCGATTCGCTGTCAAAGGGCTTCCTGAACGAAGGCATCCTCATGGATGCGCTCAATATCATGATTTCCATCCACAGGCACCGCTTCACCACTGTTACGGACGATCTGACAGTGCACCAGCTGAGTCTTCTCAGGGCCATCCTCGACGGGGAAAACAAGTTCAGCTCGACAGAGGTCATCGAGAAATACGGACTGAATTCGTCGGCCAACGTGAGAAGGGTGAAGGATGCCCTGAAAAAGAAGGAAATCATAACTTTCAACGACAAGGAGGAGGCTTGGATACTGGATCCCCTGTTCAGATACTGGATTGAGAAATATTATTTTGAAAGATAAAAGATTTTCAATCATGAAAAAGAAGAAACTTGCGGTGCTGACCGGGGCGGGAGTGAGTGCCGAAAGCGGCATAAGCACATTCCGTGACAGCGACGGACTCTGGGAGAACTACAGGGTCGAAGACGTCGCATCCATTGAGGGCTGGCACAGGAATCCCGCCCTGATGCTCGATTTCTACAATGCACGAAGGCGCGAATTAGCCACCGTAAAGCCGAATGCCGCGCATATCGCCATAGCGGAACTCGAAAATGAATACGACGTGACGGTCATCACGCAGAATGTGGACAATCTGCACGAGCGGGCCGGAAGCACCCGCATCATCCACCTGCACGGAGAACTGACCAAGGTCAGGCCGGAAGACAGATACAGCGACAGGGACGGATTTTCCGAGGAAACGGTGTTCGATATCGGTTACGGCGAGATTCACATGGGAGACCTGGCTCCGGACGGGGCACAGCTGAGGCCTCACATAGTATGGTTCGGCGAGGCAGTGCCGAAAATAGAGCAGGCCATCGCAGCAGTGGAGAGTGCAGACATCATGCTGATAGTGGGGACGTCATTGCAGGTCTATCCCGCAGCCGGGCTGTACAGGTATGCCGGATGGGATACACCCATATATATTATAGACCCGAAAGACGTGCCGGTGTCGGATCCGAGGATAAGGCATATCAGGAATGTGGCTACAAAAGGGATGGAGGAGTTCAAAAAAATTTTGAATTCAAAATAATATGGTTAATTTTGCAGCCGCAAATAAAAGGAGGTGATTTAGAAATGATTATAGTACCGGTAAAAGAAGGCGAGAACATCGAGAAGGCATTGAAGAAATTCAAGAGGAAATTTGAAAAGACCGGAGCCATCCGCGAACTCCGCGCCAGAAAGGCTTTCGTAAAACCTTCCGTCAAGAGAAGAGAGGAAATCAAAAAGGCCATCTATGTGCAGCACATGCAGCTCATGGACGAGCAGTAAGAAGCAATAAAGTCAATTTGACTGAGGGTGATCCAAAAAAATTTGGGTCACCCTCAAATGTTTTTCTTCGAAAGACTGGACCCATCCAGACCCGCTGCCACTACTTTGCACCCCGGGAATTCAGGACCGGTCCGGCAATTTCGAATTTGTCGTCAAGCAGCGTCAGCGCATGTCCGTCCGCCCCATAAAGGAAATTGAAGACTCTTCCATCGTTGTCGGACACAAGCCTCCATACGGTCGCATCATTATCCGACGGAGTGCCGCGCAGAGTATATCTTCTGCCCGTACAGGTGTAGCCGGCATCGTTTCCGCTGTCCGTTTCCCGGCCGGCGCACCGCAGAAAGAATTGCCCGTCCCCGCTGTGCTCCCTGTGACGGACAAGCAGCAGATATGCCGTGCCGGGACATAAGGAATCCGGAATCTCGCCTTCAAAACGTTCCTCGACCCACGGTCCCAGACTGCCGTCATTGTCGCTCCGCAACTGCCGGAACAGTGTCCTGCCCCTCCGGCTGACAGTCCAGCATCCGTCTGCAAGGCCCAGGTTTTCCGTGTCGTCGTCTTCGACGTTCCACACATGTCTTCCATCGGGCAGGGTATGCCGCATCAGCCTTTTCTCCGTTCCGCTTTCAGGCCTGCATATGTCCGCATACAGGGAATCCTTTCCGAAAAGGATATAGGCCGAAGTCTCTCCCCCGCCGCTTGCGGACTCTGTCCGGATTCCCTCTGCGAAAAGCCTCATATCCCTGCCGCAAGGAACGATGGCATCTATTCCGACCACCTGCAAAACCCTGTCATAACCTTCTGCAAAACCGTCCTGCGGACAGCCTGCATCCATGACCTGCAATTCGGCATAAACTGGCCGGCCGTTCTTCACGCCTTCCGTAATCGAATCATACTGCCGGTACAGGTTTCCCGTCTTGTCGACAATCCAGTAATCATTCGTATCCTGCCACATCCTCAGGCAGCGCGTTTCATGCCCTATGGTCAATATCCCTTTTGCCGGCCGCGGCCGGTTTTCATCATTGGCCTTTCTGGCGTACTTCAGTTTCAGCAGGCCTTTCCTCAAGATCAGGCTGTCCCTCGTATGCCGTTCTATGACCAACGTATCCGAAAATCCGAACGTCTGGTGATTCCCGATGCTTTTCCCGGAAAGTATGAGCCGTCCGTCCTGTTCTTTCCATGTTTCATAAACCATGGAAGCCATGTTGACGGATTCGGCACTGCCATCCGCTTCCAGGACAAATCCCTGCTCTGCGCGGGGCATGCCGGGAACAGCCTGCACCCATTTGCCGACAAGGCTTTCATTTTCCGAGCAAGCCAGTGCGGCAAGACCTGCCGCCATCATACATATTCTTTTCATGACTTTTTTTCATTTCGACTGCTAATATAGGGAATTTGCGCCACCGTTCTCCATGAAAGGTGAAGAATATGCCGGCGGTGTTTCCACGGTTATGGAGTATTTTTTGATAGTCATCCGGAAAAATTTCAGAAACATGGAAACAGCAAACACCAATCCCGCATCCGGATTAAGGAAAGAAGCCATACTGTCCAATGCGGACAACCTCAAAATAAGCATACTCATCTGCCAGCCCCGGGAACACCCGAAGGCAGTAGTGCAGATCGTACACGGAATGTGCGAGCACAAGGAAAGGTATATTCCGTTCATGGAATTCCTGGCCTCGCACGGATTTGCCTGCATTATCCACGACCACAGGGGACACGGAGAGTCGGTAAAGTCATCTGAAGACCTCGGTTATTTTTACGAGGGCGGCTATCTTGCACTGGTCGAAGATATCCATGAAGTCACAAAAGTGGCGAAATCGGAATTTCCGGGACTTCCCGTCATTCTTTTAGGGCACAGTATGGGCTCCATGGCGGTACGGTCATATGCCAAAAGGCATGATGACGAGATATGCGGACTGATCGTATGCGGATGTCCGAGCCGCAACGGCGGAGCGGCGGTTGCCAAGCTGGCAGCAAGAGCATATGCGCTCGTTGCCGGACGGCACCATCGTCCGAAACTTATTCAGGAACTGGCGTTCGGAGCTTTCAACCGCGGATTCAAGGGCGAGGAGTCCGAGCATGCATGGGTATGTTCCGACCCGGAAATCGTGCGGAACTATGATGCGGACCCCCTGTGCAATTTCCAGTTTACCAATGACGGCTTCATCAACCTGTTTTCCCTGATGCAGGATGCCTACCGCACGAAAGACTGGAAGGCCGGCAACCCGTCCCTGCCCGTGCTTTTCATCTCGGGCGAAGAAGATCCGTGCCTGATAAACAGAAAAAAATTCCTCGAGGCAGTACAGGCCATGAAAAAAGCCGGCTACGAAAACGTCCGCCATATTCTCTATCCGGGCATGAGGCATGAAATACTCAACGAGACCGGAAAAGAAAAGGTCTGGAAGGATGTTCTGGAGTTTCTTCAGCCGGTGGCAGCCCAAGGCTGAGAATGTTTCATTTCCTTGCCACAATGGCTTCGGCCTGCTGCAGGACCGCCTCCCTGAGATGGGCTGGAGACAATACCTCTACCGAAGCCCCGTGAGACAATATTTCCTGCATGAAATCATAGGTCGGAGCGGTTGTAAAATCAATGAAAATCGGGCAGTATTCAGAACAATTTGCTAATTTTGTGAGAAATGTGTCAGCCATGTGGTGTCCTTGGCGAGGGATTGGACGGCACCAATGGCTGCAAAACAAGATTTTATGCTGTACCCTATCGGAATCCAGAATTTTGAGGACCTCAGAAAAGGAGGCTATATCTATGTGGACAAGACCGAACTGATACAAAGGCTTGTCTCTACGGGCAAATACTATTTCCTGAGCCGCCCGAGACGCTTCGGGAAAAGTCTTCTCATGTCCACCATTGAAGCATACATGAGCGGCAGGAAAGACCTCTTCAGCGGACTGGCATTGGAAAAACTGGAGGCCGACTGGACGGCATACCCCGTGCTGCATCTTGACCTGAGCGGAAAAGCGTATAATACGGAAGAGGCTCTCCTGAATATATTGAATTACCATTTGGAACAATGGGAAAAAGCGTATTCAGCGGGCTCAACAACCTTAACGACATTTCAATGGACCCGGAATACTCGGACATCTGCGGCATCAGTGGCTCCGACCTGCACAAGTATTTCTCCGAGTCGGTCAAGGAACTCGCAGAAAGGAACAGCCTTACCGAGAATGAATGCTATTCCAAACTCCAGGAAATGTACGACGGCTACCATTTCAGCGAAGACTCCGAAGGAATGTACAACCCGTTCAGCCTCCTGAACACGCTCCAAAAAAAGAGATTCAGCGAATACTGGTTTGAGACCGGCACACCGTCTTTTCTCGTCAAGATCCTGAAGCAGACGGGGTACGACATAACAAGGCTGTCTGAGAATGACGTCGAGATCGACTCCGACATGCTGTCCGGAGTCAATGACTATGTCAACAATCCGATTCCGCTCCTATATCAAAGCGGATATCTCACCATCCGGGAGTTTGACCGCATGTTCGGCATATACAAGCTCGGATTCCCCAACATGGAGGTAAAAAAGGGCTTCACCAAGATGCTCCTGACAGCCTACGCCCCGGTTCCGGAATCGGAGAATATGTCAGGACAGAATACCAGACCAGCAACGGACGCATAGACATCTTTCTGCAGACCGAGGCCTACATCTACATCATCGAAATCAAGACCGACGGCAGCGCAGACGAGGCTCTGGCACAGATAGAGGAGAAAGGCTACGCCAAGGCATTTGCCGCCGGCAGCCGCAAGGTCTTCAGAATCGGCGTGAACTTCGACAAGTCATCTCGCAGAATCGAGGAATGGAAAGTCCTGTGAATTGAACTTCGGCTTCAGGTTTTCCCTGCATCTTCGAGTTCTTTCAGATACAGGCGGGCACACATCTCGGCATCGTCTCCGGCGCGATGATGTGTGC
>CALUQC010000076.1 GCA_944322805.1 uncultured Bacteroidales bacterium
GGCTGAGTATAATGACTATACGGCGGCAACGGCTGTCGGTGCGATGCCGTACTGTTTCTTGAATGCCGCCGAGAAATGCGACTGATTCCTGAAACCGACTTTGGCACAGACATCCACGACCTTGTTCCTTTCCAAAAAGTCGAGTATATCGATTTTCCACGGCTCGTTGAAGTCGAACAGCGTGGAAGCAAACCGCTTGTCGATATGAAGCAGGGCAAGCAAGCCTTCCTGCAGTTTCAAATGCATGAAATCGTCCTGCGGCTTTACTTCCGGGTCGAAAAACGGGGTGAGAGAAGCGAAAAGACTGGTTATTTCCGCTGTCTTGGGCAACTTGACAACCCCTGATTCAAGTTTTGGCGTATTTGACGGAATCGACATCATCATAGAAAAAACTGTAGAATACATTCTCATAGTTGAATATGAGTTTCATCGGACCGAGGTTTTCTTCCGTGTCATCTCGAGCGAGCGCAGCGAGTCGAGAGATCTGTTTATGGCACATCCAAAGGAGGCAGATGTCCAGACCAGCTCGACATGACAGGTTGAGTTCACCCTTGTCATCTCGACCGGAGGGCGGAGCCCGGAGTGGAGAGATCTGCTTGTAAAGCATCCATCGAACAGCAGATGTCTCGACAAGCTCGACATGACAAGGCGGGATAATCATATTTTTCTCTTTTTTGTCAAACTTTTTCTCTTTTTAACGTCTTTTTTCCTTTACAAGCTGCATCTTCGCCTTCGGGAATGCCCTTCTGTCCGGCCCGGGATTCCGCCGGCAAAAAGTATCGGGCATCCCGTTGAAATCATTGTTAAATTATCTAAATTTGTAGAGCCATGAAAGAGAAAGAGGCAGGAGAAAAGGAAGAAAGGAAAATTGTCGAGATTGCAGGGAAGAAAGTCAGGTACATCGACCCGTTGACGGACTGGGGCTTCAAGCGGCTGTTCGGGACAGAGGCGAATAAGGAGATACTTTCAGGTTTCCTGGAGGTGCTGTTTCCGGACAAGGTCATACGGGATATCCGGTACCTTAACCCGGAGCAGTTGGGCCTGACCCGGGAAGACAGGAAATCGGTATTCGACGTGTGCTGCAAGACGGACAGTGGAGAAGAGTTCATCGTGGAGATGCAGAAGGAGCGGCAGACGTATTTCCGAGACAGGGCGCTGTACTACTCGACCTACCCGTTGCGGGAGCAGGGGCGGAAGGGAGACTGGAACTACAGGCTGACACCGGTGTATATGGTGGGGATACTCGACTTCACGCTGAACCATCCGGCCGGAAACGGGACGGGAGAGGCAGGAGTAGAGGAGAAGCTGATCTACCGGTATTCGTTAAGGGAGAGTGAGACGGGCGAGGAGATGACTGAAAACCTGCGTTTCGTGTTCGTGGAGTTGGGGACATTCCGCAAGAGCGAGAGCGAGCTGAGAGGAATGCTTGACAAATGGATGTATGTACTGAAGAATCTTTCACGGCTGATGGACAGACCGGCAGCTCTGCAGGAGCGGATATTCGGGAAGATATTCGAGACGGCGGAGATATCGGCGTTCACGAAAGAGGAAAGAAACCAATACGAGAATAATATGATGACGGAAAACGACAGAAAGAATGCCCTGGATTACGCCAGACAGGAAGGAATAGCCGAAGGCCGTCAGGAAGGATTGAAAGAAGGTGAGAAGAAAGGTCTTGCGGCAGCGGCTGCCGGGATGAAGAGGATGGGGATGCCGGTAGAGGCCATCATGCAGGTCACCGGGCTGTCGGAAGCGGCGATTGCTGCCTTGTAGGAGCACAAGTCACACTGTTACTGTCGGGGTATGGCATGGCACTGTTGCCGCCTTTGGACGCATGGCTGTGCTTTATAGCCGTCAAAGTCTTTGTCATTCCGGTTTTTTTCATCTCGAGCCACCTTTCTGTCATCTCGAGCGGAGCCGCAGGCGAAGTCGAGAGATCTGCTTTAGCGTATGACCGAAAATTTGTACCTTTGCAGGAAGGTGCGTTGAAATTTATACCGGAAAGACAACTGAAGGCATTTTTGAAAAATTCAGGAACGTTTTCCAGGAGATTGGCTAAAGACTTATGAAGATATCGGAGAAATACAAGGTCCGGGAAATGGCCGGGCAGCATGTAGTTATCATACAGGGCAGGAATGGTGCGGACATGACGAAAATCATATCCCTGAACGAATCCTCCCTGTTTTTGTGGAATACCTTCAGCGGAAGGGATTTCGAGGCGGCCGATGCCGCTGATGCACTTGTATCGCAATACGGCATAGACAGGGAGCTTGCGGAGCATGATGCCGTGGCATGGTGCGACAAACTGCGGGAATGCCGTCTGCTGGCGGAATGAATCCCTGTTCGGAAAAATCGTATGATAACGGGCGGATGAATTTCAAGGCAATATATTCCCTGATCCCGAAACCGTTCAGAAAGAAAGGCGCCTTGGTTGCGGCCTCTCTTTTCCTCAGGGCGGTCCTCGATTTTGCAGGTGTCGTGGTATTTATCCCCGTACTTGTGCAGGTCCTCGAGAAAGACGGCACGCCGGCGACAGTCCTGCCGGTGGCCGCCGGGGCAATGGCATTCATAATCGTAAAGGGCGTGATCGTATTGCTCCTGACGAAATTCAGGAGCAGATATGTCTTTTCCCTTTACACGGATATGGCCGAAACCGCCCTTCGGAATTTCATAGGGCGCGGACTGCTGTTCATAAGGCAGGAAAACAGCGTTGATCTTGCAAACAAGGTGAATGCCGTGACCATGACTTTCACTTCCGGAATCATACTGTCGTTTCTCAATGCCGTATCTTCCGTCATCCTGCTGACAATCATCCTGACGGCACTTTTTATATATGAGCCGCTGCCTACATTGGCCCTCATACTGGTGATCGGACCTTTCATGTTTTTCTATTCGTATTTTCTGAGAAAGAAGATGCGCAATCTCGGAGAGACTGAAAACCGGGCCCGCAGAGACCAGTCGCGGTCGGTATTCGAACTGTTCAGGGGCTATCCGGAATATTATGTGAACGGAGCCGTGGACAGACAGCTCGGCATTTTCAGGACGAGCATAGATGAAGTGGGTGCAGTCCGCATCAGGACGGAATCCTATTCGGCCATGTCGGCAGGATTCATGGAGATAACCGTGATGCTGTCCATCATTCTCCTGATGCTCCTGTCGATGTCTTCCTCATGGGGCCTTTCCATGACTTTCGGAATTTTCGCATTGTCCGCGATGAAGATATTGCCGTCCGTCAGAAGCATAGTCGCAAGCTGGCAGACGATGCAGTCGGCCCGGTACAGCGTAGACGTATTGAAGGGAATATTGCCGGAAGGCGATGCCGGAGCCGGGAAAGTCGGGACGCAGACATTGTCCGGCAGGACAGCACCCGTTTCTTTCGACCGCGAGATTTCCTTAAGGTCGGTCTCGTTCAGGTATGATCAGTCGGGGGATTTCCTGTTCGAAAATTTCGACCTTCGGATAAGGAAAGGCGAATATGTCGGCATCAAGGGACACTCAGGGATAGGAAAAACGACATTGTTCAACCTCCTGATGGGGTTTTACCGTCCGGAGAAAGGAGGACTGTATGTGGATGATGTCCGGATAGGTCCGGACAATACGGAATCGTGGCAGGCGCTTATAGGCTATGTGCCGCAGGATGTTTTCCTGCTCAACGGGACTTTCGTGGACAACGTGGCGTTCGGCGAGACACCGGAAAATGCCGACAGGCAAAGGATAGAACATATTTTCCGCAAGGTGGGGCTGTGGGATTGGGTGTCAGGGCTCCCGCATGGCATGGATACGCGCCTGGCCGAGGCCGGCAATTCCATTTCCGGGGGACAGAAACAGCGCATAGGCATAGCGAGGGCCTTGTACAAGGGAGCCAGTGTCCTGTTCTTCGATGAAGCCACATCGTCGGTGGATGTGCGGACCGAGCAGGAAATAAACAGTTTCATAACGGGATTGTCACGGGAGGATGTCTCTCTGACCGTAGTGGTCATTGCGCACAGGAAGGAGACGCTGGCATCATGCCGGAGGGTCATAGACCTGGATAAGGAGATAGGGTAGGATAACAGACATTATTATGGATAAATGCAACATAAGAGTAGCGGACTTCACTTTTTCGATAGCGGGAGAGTCCTTGCTGAACTATATCGGAAAGTCCGGGGCATTCAGGGATTTCCTTACGGACGGAGAGCCTGATTTTTTCATATGCCAGGACCTCGATGAAAATGATACCGTGCATTCGGAGGCGTACCTCAAAAGGCAGAGCCGCTACGAAATAAGTTTCGAAGGCATAGACTGCTCTTACGGCAAAATGGGAGATCGGATATATTTCGACATGAAGTCTCCGGACAAGTCGCATACTCTCGTGCTTCTCTGGACTTTCGGCGACGGGACCGTGCACTGTACATCAGGGAAATATTCTCCGTCCATGGTCAGATTCGGGCTCTGGATGGCCCTGAACATGCTTTGCATCACGCGCAAATGTGCTGCGGTGCACAGTTCGGTAAACGTGTGCGGAGGTGTCGCGGCGATGTTCCTCGGTGAGTCCGGCACCGGCAAGAGCACCCATACGAGGCTGCTGAGGGAGAGGTTTCCCGAAATGTTCCTGCTGAATGATGACAGTCCGTTCGTAAGGGTGACGGACGAGGGGAAAGTCATGGTGTACGGCTCTCCATGGAGCGGCAAGACCCCATGTTACAGACAGGAGGCATATCCCCTGAAAGCCATGGTCCGTCTGAGTCAGGCTCCGTACAACAAAATCACTTCTCTTTCCCCTTTGCAGGCCATAGGCGCCCTGCTTCCGTCTGCTCCGCCTGCTTTCAACTATGTGGATGAAACCGCCGATGCCGTCTGCACTTTCGTATCCGATACGGTCTCGGCAGCATCGTTCTATCATCTTGAGTGCCTGCCTGATACTGCCGCGGCGGAACTGACTTTCAAAACCGTTTTCAACGATGCCGCAAAATAATGATTCAGGACGGTCCGGTATCTCCGGCATGTCTGACCGCAGATCGCTTGTTATCCCTAACGATGTCTTTTTCGGACAGGTAGCCGAGACTTTGGCCGGAGGAAGCCCGGTGACTTTCATCGTCAAGGGTTACAGCATGTATCCTTTCATGCGGAACGGCAAGGACAGCGTATGTCTTGAATGGTACGACGGCCGGGCTCTGTCCGCGGGAGAAGTCATCCTTTTCCAATATCGCGGGAAACATGTCCTGCACCGGATTTACAAGACTGAGGCAGCTCCTGACGGAGCAATGCTTTACCGGACCATGGGTGACGGCAATCTCCGCGGCATGGAAACCGCCCTTCCTCACTCGGTCCTCGGAGTCATGACAAAAAGAATAACCCCATCCGGAAAGGAATGGGGCTGCAATACTTTTTCATGGCATCTTGCCTCATGGCTTTGGATGCGCCTTTTCCGTGTCCGCCGCTGGCTTCTCGCCGTCCTGCGCCGTCTCTACCGCTGAATCAGCTTCCTCTTGTCGACAGGATCGGAACAAGCGTTATTTTGTCTCCGGTTTCGGCTTGGTGTTCACGGTGTTCATGGCGCGGTCAGGACCGACGGTGGCGAAGGCCTTTATCCCGTCGATGACCCGCTCGCAGATTCCGGGCATTTCCTTATGCTGTTCTTCGCTCAGTTCTCCCAAGACAAAGTCTATCTGGCCTCCGCGGCTGAAATCGTTGCCTATTCCCACGCGGATACGCGCATAATCCTGGCTTCCGAGCATTTCCGTGATGTTCGTCAGTCCGTTGTGTCCGCCGGCACTGCCGTTTTTTCTCATGCGCAGGGTGCCGAAAGGGATGTTGAGGTCATCGGAGATGACAATGATATTTTCGAGAGGCAGTTTCAGCGCATTCATCCAGTATCTGACGGCTTTCCCGCTGAGATTCATGTAAGTGGACGGTTTAAGCAGGATGAAACGGCGCCCCTTGAATGACGTTTCCGCTATGCTTCCGTAGCGGTCGGACCTGAAAACGATATTGGATGCCTTTGCCCAGGCATCCAATACCATAAATCCCATGTTGTGTCGGGTATTCGCATATTCTGCGCCGATATTCCCCAAACCGACTACCAGAAACGTGTCCATACTTCCGACTGTCTGGTTTAAGCCTGCTGAGCCTGAGCCGTAGCACGGGTAGGCCTTACGGAGCAGATGATGGTGGCTTTCGGAGATACGATGCTGATCTTGTCGTAGTGAAGGTCTCCGGCTACGATCTGCTTGCCGATCATCAGGTCCGTGGTATCTACTTCGAGATTGTCAGGAAGGTCTGCGAGCAATGCGCTGACACGGAGTTTGCGTGAAGACACGAGCAGTTTTCCTCCGAGTTTTACACCTTCTGAGTGACCGGTAATGATTACCGGAACATCGATTACTACCGGCTTGTCTTCAGTGATGGCGAGGAAGTCTACATGGAGAGCTTCGTCGGTCACCGGATGCCACTGTACTTCGTGAAGAACTGCAAGATATTTCGCCCCGTTGTCCAGTTCCAGATCGATGATGTAGGAGTTTGGAGTGTGAGTGATGGTTTTCAGATCCTTGGCAGTAACGGTAAAGAGGACGTTCTCGATGCCTGAGCCGTAAATGTTGCAAGGAACAAGCCCCTGTTTGCGGATGTTTTTCACTACGGCCTTGTTGCCCGCCTGGCGGACAGCGCCTTTCAATTCAATGTGTTTCATCTTTTTGTGTTTGAAAATGTGTTACTCAGTCCGTTTCCGGACCCCATTGCACCAAAAGCCCTGCGGCTTTTAGGGGCTGCAAAGATAGTAAAATTTTGTTATTCCATGCAACAGTTAAAGATAA
>CALUQC010000077.1 GCA_944322805.1 uncultured Bacteroidales bacterium
GATATGTTTCTTGTTCATAAATGATGCGATTAGATAATCCATAGATTTTTACCATCCCGGATTCTGCTGGAATCCTTCGTATTGCTGGACATCTGTCCTTCTGAACGGGAACCAGTAATGTTTCTCGTCGAAAGGACCTTCGAAGAGGACTTCCTCGCGATAGTAGGTGTGCTGCTTGTCGAAAGAAGCTGCATAGCGCACCCTGTAATCCCTCGAACTGCAGAGGTACCAGCGGCGCATGTCACAGAATCTGTGACCCTCGAATGCCAGTTCCACAGACCTCTCGTTCCTGATTCTGTCACGGAATACTTCCTTGGATGTCAGATAGATGCTCTGTACATCAGGGAATGACTCGTCCGAATATTCCATAAGTTCCGCCGGGAGTGTTACATCCTCGTTGGCAGGAAGTTTGACCCTTCTGCGGATGGTGTTTATGGCGTCTACGGCCGAACGGTCGGCCCATCCCGGAACCGTAGTCGGACCATACACTTCATTTACCGCTTCGGCATAGTTCAGATACATTTCCGCAAGCCTGATATAAGGGCACATGAAACGGAAATTGTTCCAGTCCGAGCCTTTCTCGATAGTATTTACCTTGTACGGTATGTACTTTCTTATAAGATATCCCGTCACAGAGCCTCCGGATGCCTCCCTGTCGAGACCGATGCCGGATGCCGAACTGCCTCCGGCATTATACAGCTGGACATAAGCGCTCTCGTCGTTTTTCGTAGAGACCCATTTTACACCGTCCACAAGTATCGTCTTCAGCATGCGCGGATCTCTGTGCCTCCACGGCACTACCTTGTCATAGTCACCGTCCGGAGCGTCCTTTATGGCATATCCCGTCGCCGTTTCGTAAAGGTTGATGAAATTCACCGTAGGGGAAGTCACGACTCCGTTTCCTCCGAATCTCTGACTGTTGTGCACACGTCCGATGCCGTTGGTCACCTGACCGCCGCCCTTGGCTGTAATCATCTTGGCGAAAATAGTCTCGTCGGACCATATCACGCCGGTAGTCGACCTGCTGTCCGCAAACATGTACGAATAGTCCGACCACGGAACGAGGGAATAGATGCCCTGGTCAGCAAGTTTAAGCACTTCGTAAGCCGCCTTGGCAGCCTCCTCGCACAAGTCCTGGTCGTATTCGGCCACGCCTGTCTCCATCCTCGTAGTCAGAGGGGATGCCGCATACAGCAATGCCCTGGATTTGAGGGCGAGAGCCGCTCCTTTCGTAATACGTCCGGTATTCGTGCCAGGTGCATTGGCGCCCTGCTCCGTCTGATCCCAGTCCACCGGAAGCAGTGCCGCCGCCTCTGTAAGGTCATTCGCGACCCTGAGCAGGGTCTCCTTGTATGAAAGACGTTCCAGCCTCATGTCGTCGGAAGGCTCGAGATACTTGTCTATATAAGGAAGACCGCCCCAGAATTTGGCTATCTCGAAATGATTCCATGCCCTGAAAAACAAGGCCTGGCCTTTCAGGAGATTGTACTCCTCCTGGGTATTGTTCGTCAGTTTGTCCAGATTCTCGAGAGCATGGTTGGCCCTGCGGATATTTATCAGGCCCTGATCCCAGATTCCCCACTGGCTGTTTGCTATAGGCTCTTTTATCTGATTTACAAACGGATTGTGATCGGTATTTGACCATATCCACCAGTAGTTTCCCGTCGGAATATTGAATGAGACAGGGAATGTCTTGTTGTTGTAGACGTCGTCCCCGAAATCCATGCTCGCCGTCCAGTGCCCGGATACGTATTTCACAAGACCATATCCGTACAGTCCGTCTATGTATCCCTGGAAATTCCTGTAGCTTCCGAAAACCTGTTCATCCGAAAGGTCGGAATCAGGAGTCCTCTCAAGATAGTCTTCGCATCCTGTCGACATGACAAGAAGGAAAACCGGCAAAAGATATTTTATTATTCTGTCCATTTCATCCTGGTTTATCAAAATTCGACTTTAAGCCCGAGATTGATACGCTTGGTCATAGGATATGACTCTACATGTGAGTGGCCTCGCTGGCCGCCAGTCTCCCTGTCTTCATTCAGGTGCGACCACAGGAACAGGTTGTTTCCGTTGAGATACACGTTTATCCTGTTTATCCCGATCTTCTGCAGCCATGCGTTTTCGATATTGTATGCTATCTCGGCCGTCTTCAGCCTCCACTGCGTTCCGTCCTTGTGGTAATAGTTTCCCCACGACACCGCATCACCTGAAAGCATGTAGACCGGGACACGGTACGTGCCGTCTTCGTTGTATCCCGGGAGCCACATATCCTCGGCGACATCCGCATCCACCACATTAAAATACTGCGGAGCAGAGAATTCAGCCGGAGACTGGTAAAGGGTGCAGTTCCTGGTGCCGTATATCTGGAAATTGAGACTCAGGTTCTTGTATTTCAACCCGATAGTAAAATTCATGGTGTACTGCGGCCTGTTTGGATAACCGTAAGGCACAACGTCGTCGGAATCCACTACGCCGTCTCCGTTATAATCCACCATCCGGTACATTCCAGGCAATGCGTCGGCATAATTGTCTCCAGTCACACACGTGTACATTTCATCCCAGTTCTTGATGATTCCGTCAGCGATCTGGGTCTTCTGCTGCCCTATCTGATGTCCGGCCTTTTTCTGATAGTCAGGAGCGAACTCAGGGTCTTCCATGTAGACGATTTCATCCTTTGCATAGGAAACCATGGCACCGAGGTTATAAGAGAAGCCGTTGGAGAATGACTGCCTCCAGCGGGCCTCGAGTTCCCATCCGTGCTCTTTCGTACGCCCCAGGTTGGCGGCTACAGGCTCGGCGCCGAACCAAGGCGGTATGTTGCGCTGGTCCGCACTCATGAAAATATCGTATCTTCTGCCCCAGAAATAGTCGTAAACGATAGAAAGTCGGTTGTTGAAGAAGGCTGTCTCCACTGCGAAGTCATTCTTCACGGCCGTTTCCCATCTTGCATCCTCATTTCCTATCGTGGATACTTCGTACCCCGGATATACCGGCCTTTTTCCATCAGGATAACCGATAATGGCACTGTTCGTAATCTGGCTCCACTGCGTGACATACAGCCATTTCGGGATGTTGTTGTCGCTGCCGACCTTTCCCCAGCTGAATCTGAACTTGAAAAGGTCCACCCAGTCTCTGATAGCGGTATTCTTTATGAAAGGCTCCTCGGTGAGCACCCAACCGACCGCAGCCGAAGGGAAGAAGCCGAACTTGTTGCCTTTGGCGAATTTTTCCGAACCGTTGTACGCACCGTTCAGCTCGACGAGATAGCGTCCGCCGTAGTCGTAAGTGACACGTCCGGCCCATTCTTCACGGTATGCAGGGAAATTCGCCCCTGTAGAATTTTCCACCCTCTTGAACAAGGCCAGGGCAGTGACCGTATGCTTGCCGAAAGTCCTGTCGTAGTTCAGGGAAAGCTGATACATCAGGTTCTTGTAGACATTTTTCTTTGCGGTCTCGTTCGTCACAGAATTTTCTCCCATGTCGAATTCGAAGCCGTCGGAAGTATCGTAATCGGTCGGAATATTCCACGTGGTTTCGCCGGTACGCCAGTCGATATACTTGGTCAACGGACGGACAGATGAAAGTGACGGTCCTTCGGAATAATAGAAGTTACGGAAGTTCACCATGCCCTTGAAGCGGAGGCCCTTCGTAATGAAATCGAGTTTCTGGTTCAAAGACAGTGTGACATTTATGTCCATCCTCGTCTCGCGGTCCATACCGCTGTAATTGAAATACTCGACAGGGTTGTAGAGGTTGTATCCGTTAGTGTTGTTTGCAAACGTACCGTCTTCATAACGTACAGGATAGTCATCTGGAGCCTTGCTGTATATACCCTGCCACAGATAGGTAGGACTGGTATTCGTCGATCTCTCCACACCGACAGCACCGTCTATGTCCACTGAAAAAGTAGTGGTCTTGGTAACAGTGAAGTCCAGATTCGTCCTGTAATTGAATCTCGAATAGTCGTTTTTCGGAACATATCCCTGATCGAAGTCCTGGCCCTTGATGATGTCGCTGTCATAAGTATAGGCCAACGCTCCGTAATATTTCACGAACTTGGTACCTCCCCGGATATCCCAGTTGTATCTCTGTGAAAAGGCGTAATCCTTGAGCATTATGTCTTTCCAGTCCACATCAGGATACATGTATGGATCCGTCTGGTCCCTGTACTTCTGGAGTATGGCCACAGGTGTCATATATGCCCATGACTCGGGATTCTGCGCGAGCTGGTTCTCCACGGCGATATTCCTGAGCAAGCGGGCCTCGTACGAATTGAGGTGGGAAGGTGTTTTCGACATCGTTTTCGCTATGATATTCGCGGAAGCAGACATCACCGGCTTGCCTTCCTTTCCCCTCTTGGTCGTAACGAGAATGACTCCGTTACCGCCGCGCACACCGAACACCGCTGTTGCGGAAGCATCCTTCAAAACCGAGATGCTCTCGACTTCGGAGACGTCTATATCGTTCATGTCTCTTTCTATGCCGTCCACAAGTATGAGCGGAGCAGAGCCGTTCCATGTGGATTTTGCCCTGATGATAATCTCGGCATCATCCTGTCCCGGCTTGCCGGAGTAGTTCAAGGTGGTAAGTCCCGGGACGAGACCGGTAAGCGCATTCGATATGTTTGTCACGCCTCCTGTCTTGTCCAGGTCATCGGCCTTGACCTGAGATATGGCGCCTACGACGCTCTGTTTCCTTTGCGTTCCGTAACCCACTACCACGACGTCGTCAAGAAAAAGAGAGTCGTCCTTGAGGTACACCTCCAATGGCTTCATTCCCGTATTTTCGGTGACGGTGATTTCTGCAGGCTGCATTCCGAGGAAAAGAATCTGAATGACGTCTCCGACGGATGCTTCGATAATGAATTGTCCATCGCTGTCCGTCATTGTACCGATAGTAGTACCTTTCAGAATCACGTCAGCAGCCACGATGCTCTCGCGGGTCGTTTCGGAAAATACTTTTCCCGAAATGACCTGTTTTTCCTGGGCACCGGCCGACATCGCCGCAAACAAGGCTGCGATAAAAACCGATGCGGATTTAATGATGTTCCTAATCATTGTCTGACATGTTATTAATAATAGATTGGTTAATCGTTTTCGACCGGCCTCCTGTCGCACACGGAAGGTGCGACAACCGTATTCACGGCACAACTGTCCCTGAATTCAGTCAAACGCATGAATATACCCGGTCTTTTTGCAGAGTAGTCGAGCGTTTCCGAAGGGTCCTGCTCGATATTGAACAGCAGCGGAGTCATATGTTCCGGATCAAGGCCATGTTCTATGAAATACTCTTCATACGGCTCATAAACAAGTTTCCACTGGCCCTGCCGAACGGCTCTGAGATGACTTCCGCACCAGAACTGCATGTTCTTGCGCACCTGTACCTTCGGATTTTCCATGAGGGGTGTCAGATCCACCCCGTCAATGATGCGGTCCTGAGGGACAGTTCCACCGCACAGCGACACCACTGTATTGAAAAGGTCCATAAGTGAAGCCATATTGTAGCATGTAGTTCCCGGCTTTATGACCGACGGATAACGGAATATGGCAGGGACCCTGAAACCGCCTTCCCATGCAGAGCCTTTTCCTCCCCTGAGCAATCCGGCAGATCCGCCCCTTAGCCCTACAAGAAACCATGGACCGTTGTCGCTGGTGAATACCACAAGGGTATTGTCATCTATTCCAGTCTCTTTCAGTTTCTTCAATATCTGTCCGACGCTCCAGTCCAGTTCCTCGACTACATCTCCGTATGCTCCGCGCCTGCTTTTCCCGGTAAATGTTTCGGAAGTGAACAGCGGAGTATGGGGTGCATTAAGGGCATAATAAATCAGGAATGGCTCGTCCTTGTGGTCCTCGATAAACTGTACTGCATGCTCTGTATACTGCCGGGTCAGATAACGCTGGTCGGCATTTTCTTCGAGACATTTCAGATCATCCTTTCCGGTGCTCTCCATCAGCGGGAGAGGCTTGAAGTTGTTGGCGAAAGGGACTCCGAACCAGTAGTCGAAACCGAAGTCGCAAGGCAAATACGGGCTCTGCTTGCCGAGATGCCATTTCCCGATGCAGGCGGTGGAATAACCGCTGTCCTGCGCTATCTGTGCAAATGTCACCTCATCTGTCGGCAGGCCTTCTTCGACATCCCAATACAGCACGCTGTACTTGTCACCGTACATACCTGTCCTCACCGGATAACGGCCCGTCAGAAGCGCCGCCCTGCTCGGAGTAGACACTCCGGCCGCACTGTAGAACTGCGTCATCCGCATCCCTTCGTCAGCCATCCTGTCCAGATTCGGAGTTTTTATCGTAGGATGCCCGTAACAGCCGAGGTCACCATAGCCGAGGTCATCGGCAAGGATGATGACGATATTGGGCCTCTGTACGCCGTCTTTCGAGAAACAGACGCTCTGGGCGGCAAGCATCAATGCGCTTCCGCCCAGAATTTTCAATATGTTCACCTGACGATACATTCCGGACTATTTATCTTCATCCTCGTACACCACAACGGAATGCATGACTACGTTTGCCGTCGGAACAGGATTGAGCCACTTGATCCGCATCACGTGCTCGCCCTGCGGGAGATCGTAGTTCCAGTAAATGTCGATCTTGCGTACGGAAAAGTCCACCGGCATCCTTACGGTTTCGGATTTGCCGTCCACCGTAACTTCGAGTTCGGCAACATAATCCCGCGGACATTCCTTCTTCGCATTGACCTTGCCCTCGCACACTACGGCAGAGCCTGTAAAGGTGTACTCGTACGTTTTCTTGAAATTCCTGTAATTCACTTCGTCCTTTTTCACGAGCGAAAGGCCTTCGAAACTCTTTTCGTATCTTGCCGGTACAGGCTGCTGTATCTTTATGGAGACCTTGTCTCCGCCGTCCTT
>CALUQC010000078.1 GCA_944322805.1 uncultured Bacteroidales bacterium
GAGGGAGCTCGAGGGAGCGGCAGCCAGTACGGAAATTTTAGAACTCATTCATCATGGCTTGGAAAAAACTTTCGACTCTGTTGTTATTGTCATTCGCCGGAATCTTTCTGGCGTCAGAAATTTTCGCAAAGAGCGATTCCCACAAGGGAAATCCGGTAAACAAATACAAGAAACCGTTTTACGAGGTATTCAACATAAACACGTCGGAATCCGATACCGATTTCACAATCATATTCTCGAAAAATGGACATGCCTCCATTAATAAAAATCACGAAGGCCAGAGGCAGTCTTCCTACTATACCTATACCATAGGCAAAGGCAAGATATTTCTGAAAGGAGCCTGCATCATAGAATTCGACGGCAAAACATGGAGAAAACATCCTCGCGTTCCGGAAGACATCGAAATGACACTGACAGATTCACGCAGGCCCGAATACGTGATGACAGGGACCGGAAATATATCAGGCGTCACATACCTGGTCACTTACCCGGACAAGTCCGTACACATGCATATTTCGTATGAAGGAGACTGGCTCATCCGGTTCTGCACGGCAGGTTTTCTCGCCAATCCGCAGAACGTATGGAAAGTCACGGCTCCCGATGGCGTAAAAGTCGTCGACATCGAAGGTGACCAAAAAACCACGTTCGGCCATGGAGACATAATAATAGGCAGACCGGATGAAAAGAACGGCGACTATATCGCAATAGACTATATAAAGGGCAGGAAACTGTATGTCGAAAAATCCGGAATCGAGAATTTAGGCTCGAAAAATGCCGTAGACATGTATCTTTGGGAGAATGCCAAATCGGTAATAAATTTTTCGAAATGGAATTCCTCCCTGCGTTTCGATGAAAGGGACGAAGATACTGCCGGCTGGCTCAACGGATGGCGTGCAGGACGCATGTCATTCTGGATTCTGTTTGCCCTGCTTGTCGCCGCTGCGGTCCTTTATGTACTCAACAAAACAGATTACGATCCGAAATTTTTCTTTCCGGATACTCTGTACGATGTGACCTTGGGTGTGCTCATTGCACTTACCGTCGTGGAGGTGTGGTATATAATCTCGCTTCAACGGGATGCCTTATGGATAGTTTTCGACGTAGGAATCCTTGGGTTCTTCACTTTCCCGGTACTTGCCGCCCTGCTTGTGCTGCAGCTGCTTCTGATTCTGACGACAGAAGTCAATTTGGTGGCATACAACAACACATATTCATGGTTTCCTAAAAAAATCGAATACATTATCGGTTTTTTAGCAATGGGAACCGCCACTGGAATGATGGTTTCCGGAAATCTGCTGACCGGTCTCGGAGGTTACGCCCTGCTGGTAGCCGCAGGACTTCCGACCACAATAAACTATGTCAGGCATTCCGACGGGAACTGCTCCATGCTCCCGTTCATGCTCCTGTGCTATCCTGTGATATATCTTCTTTTCCTCGTCTACATAGTATTGCTGGCAGCCGGAGTCATAGCTTCAATAGAAGCTCCGTACGATCCTTCCGTACGTACTGTCACGGACGCAAACGGCAATCTGGTGAATCTGAGCAAGAGCGCAAACGGACGCCTGATGGGCAACGACGGTCGTGAATATCATGAAATACCGGGAAGCGGATTCATGCCTGAACACCCAGATGAAAACGAAGGTCCGTATAATTAACGCTGCGGAACTATTTCAAAAGACTGGCTATCGTCTTTTCCAGGATTTCCCCATGCTTGTTTACCGAAGCGAGCGTGCCTTCCCCGTCTATCAGCACGACATATGGAATTGCATGCACCGCATACGACTTTGCTGATTCGCTCTTGAAGCCGTCAAGGGAAGACCATTGCGGCCACGGCATGTTTTCAGCCTCCATAGCCTTCTCCCACCTGTTCCTGTCGGTATCCAAAGAGACGCTGACTATCTCGAAGCCGGCATCCCGATATTTTTCATACAGCCGTTTCAGTTCCGGAATCTCGGCACGGCACGGACGGCACCAGGAAGCCCAGAAAACCACAAGGGTAGCCTTGTTTTCCCTTACCACATCGGACAGCCGCACCGTCAGGCCATCCTGGGTTTCAGACGTGAAATCCATGAACTTGTTCCCCTCCCGGGTAGCCGAAAGAGCAGCTGAAGCCGCCTCCTGCTCAGCCTTGAAACGTGCCTCACGTGCCTTAGCCTGCTCAAGATACTTCGCAGGGACCATCTGAGACAATGCCGTATAGGCAGAATCGGGATAACAGGACTTTCCCCTGCCGAAAAAGACCGCAGCGCCGACTTCCGAATCCGCATATTTTCTGACAAAGGCCATGTACTCCGGCATGACAGCATCGTAGAAAACCTTTATCGAATCGGATTTGTCCGTCCGCTCCGTATATTTCCTGGACAGACTTCTGGCCTTGCGTGCCGGGGCGAGGACGAGCCTGTCATAATCATCGTTCATCGGTGTTCCGGACACTGTCACGCCGTCGGGAGAATATGCAAGACTGACATTCCCGGACTCGGCGATACAGTTTGCGGCAGGCAAGTCATAATAATAGACCGTATGCTCCTCGACAGCTTTCGGAGCCAGTTCGAACATGGCTACAAACGGCTCGCCGTCTGTCTTGAAGGAAAAAGAATAGAGCCCTCCGGCAATAACGGTACTGTCCAGGACAATATTTTCGGAACTTTCGACCGGAGCTTTCCGTATCATATACACGGTCACGCCGTCGTATTCCTCCGAGCCGATATTGGCATCCACCGAAAATTCTGCCGCACATGCGGAAAGCAGAAGCCACAAAAGGGAAAATGAAAACAATCTGAGCATCATCATTTCAAAAATTTATCGTATTCAGGACTGTTGATAACCTCCAATGCCCGCGTTACGGCAGGATTGGCAGTGTTCAGTATCTTGTAATAAACATATTTGTCTTCAGGATATAGTGCTCTTCCGAGCAATGCCTTCAACTGTGTCTTCACGGCAAACGCTATCCGTTCACTATCTTCCCGGGAAAAGGAGAGACCCGCTTTTCCGGCTTCTTCCAACAATTCGGCAAACATTTCTTCTTCACCGCAGAATTTTTCAATGAATTTTTCCGGCGTCCGGAATTTCTTCAGCAAGGCATCCCCGTGACTCTCCATGTAAGAATCCGCTTCCACAGGCTGGAAGCCGTTGAATGAAAGATTGTAATACAGGGACGTCATGAAAGAAGTGTCGCGCGGGACATGGACATCGGCATCGATACCGCCCCCGGACCTCAACAGCCTGCCGTTTACAAGCGAACGATATGAAGCAGACGTATCGGCACCAGCTTTTCCATACCCCTCATACGGCTTCTGGATGGACATGCCCGAAGGTGTAAGATACCGGGCTACGGTAAGCCTGATGGCAGAGCCGTCCTCGAAAGGCAGTGTTTCCTGAATCAGACCTTTCCCGAATGTCCTGGTGCCGACAAGCACTGCCCTGTCCCAGTCGCGCAAAGCACCGGAAAGAATCTCCGCAGCAGACATCGTCTGTCCGTTCACCAGGAGGACGACCCTCCCCCTTTCAAAACATCCGTCTGTCTGACAAACGGCGGTCTGCGTCGGGACATGCGCACCGGAAGTCGTGACTATGGTCTTGTCCCCGTCCAAAAATTCGTCCGCAATCGCCACTGCCGACTCGAAAAACCCGCCGGGATTACCCTGAAGGTCGAGAATAAGATTCTGCATCCCCTGTTTGCGGAGAGATGCGACTGCCGTGCGGAATTCTTCGAGAGTAGACTCCGCAAACATGGTCAGCCTGACATAGCCTGTCCTGTCATCAGCCATATAGCACGTCTGCACGGTCTCAGGCTGCATCACAGGGACTTGAATCGAATCGGCCGGCTGCTCCTGCCGCACCAATGCACCGCCTCCGAAAGATGTCGGACCGAGAAGCGCGGCTTCATTGGCCATGGCTTCCGCCGGAGAAAGGTAGGCGGAAAACGGATCCAGCGAACTCAATGTCCTGGCTATCACTTCATCCACAAAGGAAACCTTGTCTACGGTATCCACGTACATGTTCATGATGGCGTACATGGTCATGTTCAGTTTCTCCTCCGGAGACTTCTG
>CALUQC010000079.1 GCA_944322805.1 uncultured Bacteroidales bacterium
GTAGCAGTCTGCATGGCCATAAGGCGGGCTGCATGCTCGGCTGCAATGCTGTCTAAAAGTACGGCGTAGATTTTCAGGAACAGGACTTTCGGAAGCAGGGATTCGAGCACTTCGGCCGCATCCGGCTCGATTATGAAGTTGCTTATCCCGTGATGTTCTTCGTGCTCGTAAAGGGAAGAGTCCAGGGAGACTGGAAGATATGTTTCATCGACGGGAACCTGAGTGGATGTGGATTTGCAGTGGGTATATATCAGTTCGATCTTGTCCACCTCCTTGCCTGAGAACATGTCCATCAGTTTTCGTGCAAAGGCGGCAGCATCATCGTACGTCGGTTTGTCCACGAGCATGGAATAATCTTTGTCAGAGTCGAATCCCAGTTTTTTTGCACCGTCCGCCATTTTCCTGCCGATGGGGAAGACCTTTATGTCGCTGTCGGACAATCCCTGTTTCCTGTACCGCTCGACGGCCTCGGACAAATGCCGGACGGCATTCGAGTTGAAAGCCCCGCAAAGCGAGGTGTTGGAGGCGCAGGCCACGATAGCGACTTTCTTCAACGGCCGCACCGTTACGTAAACATCTCCCTCGATGTCCGATTTGTCCGACAGCAGGTCGGCAAGCATGTGATGGATCTGCCTCTGGTACGGAACGAGATTGCCGATGGCATTCTGAGCCTTGCGCAGCTTCGAAGTCGCCACCATTTTCATGGCTGAAGTTATTTTCAGCGTTCCGTTTATGGAATTGATCCTGTCCTTTATTTCTTTCAATGAAGCCATTTCCTTCTCCCCGATAATTGTGCAGAATTATTTTCTGAACTGCATGGATGTGGCGGCAGCTTCCTTTTCGATGATGGACTCGATATTCTTGTCGATCTGCCCGGCTTCGAGCGGAGCGAGGACATCGGATTCATGGGAAGCGTGCATCCTGTCCAGGAACGATGACTGGAATTCCTGTACTTTGTCAAGAGGGACATCCTTCATGAGCCCCCTTGTCCCGCAATACAGGATGGCTATCTGGTCGCCTACCCGCATAGGGGAGTACTGCGGCTGGATAAGCAGCTGATTGTTTTTCCTTCCGCGGTCGATGGCCATGGCAGTCACCGGATCCATGTCGCTGCTGAACTTGGAGAACGACTCCAGCTCCCTGTACTGGGCCTGGTCTATCTTCAATGTTCCGGCCACTTTTTTCATGCTCTTGATCTGGGCGCTGCCTCCGACACGGGAGACTGAGATTCCCACGTTGATGGCCGGACGGAAACCCTGGTTGAAAAGGTCCGTCTCGAGGAAAATCTGACCGTCCGTAATGGAAATCACATTCGTCGGGATATATGCCGAAACGTCTCCATCCTGTGTCTCGATAATCGGGAGCGCGGTGAGGGATCCGCCGCATTTCACCTTGCCTTTCATGCTGTCCGGAAGGTCGTTCATCTGTTCTGCCACTTCCTGCTGGTCAATGATTTTCGCAGCCCTTTCCAGAAGTCTCGAATGCAGGTAGAAAATGTCTCCAGGGTATGCTTCACGGCCTGAAGGACGGCGGAGGATCAGCGATACTTCCCTGTATGCCACGGCCTGCTTGGAAAGGTCGTCGTAAACTACGAGCGCATGGCGTCCTGTATCCCTGAAATATTCACCGATAGCCGCACCTGCGAATGCCGCAAAATATTGCATGGCTGCCGGATCCGCAGCCGTGGCTGCTACCACTACAGTATAGTCCATGGCCCCTTTTTCCCTCAGGGTGTTCACAATGTTCGCTATCGTGGAGCCTTTCTGCCCGATGGCTACGTAGATGCAGTAGACCGGTTTCCCCGCGCGGTAATTCTCCCTCTGGTTTATTATCGTGTCTATGGCAATGGCGGTCTTTCCTGTCTGCCTGTCTCCGATGATGAGCTCACGCTGTCCTCTTCCGATAGGAATCATGGCATCGATGGCTTTCAGTCCGGTCTGGAGCGGCTCTGTCACCGGCTGGCGGAAGATTACCCCCGGGGCTTTCCGCTCCAAAGGCATTTCGGTCAGGTCCCCGCCGATTCTGCCGCGCCCGTCCAAAGGAGTGCCGAGAGGGTCCACGACCCTGCCCAGCATGCTGTCGCTGACATTTATCGAAGCGATATGCCCTGTCCTGCGGACTGTCATGCCCTCCTTAATCTGATCCGTGGGCCCGAGCAGGACCGCTCCCACATTGTCTTCCTCCAGATTCATCACTACGGCCTTGATACCGTTCTCGAACTCTAAAAGCTCGTTGGCTTCCGCCTGCCTGATGCCGTATATCCTTACCACACCGTCGCTGACCTGAAGCACTTCACCGACTTCTTCAAATTTGAGTTCCGTATCTATTTCCTTCAGCTGCCTGAGCAACACTTCCGAAATTTCGCTTGGATTTATATTCTGCGACATATTTTGTATCCTTTATGTTTTTCTATCAAATGATCCTGCGGTTCTTCTCTATGAACTGCCTGCGTACGGACTTCAACTGGGACGCCGTACTGGCATCGAGCCTGTAGCCGTCAATGTCGAAAATGAATCCGCCTATGATCTCCGGGTCGATCCTGTGTTCGAAAAGCACGGAATCGCCTTTCCTTTCCTTGACTATCTGCGATATCCTGTTCTCCAGCTCTGGGTCCGGTATGGCAGTTATGAGCCTGCTGGTCTTGATGTTGTGCGCTTCGCGATATTGGTCGATGAAAGACACGAGCATGAATCTGAAAAGTTTCATCCTGCGTTTTTTCATGACTAAACGTATGAAACGCTGCAACTCTTCCGCCATGGCGTCCCCGTCCAGCGCCGATACCAGCAGATCCATCTTCTTGCTGTCCGGGACCGACATGGGATTGTCTATCAGTTCCCGAAGCTGCGGCGATGCAGTCAGCATGGAATGCAGTTTCAGGACCTGCCCGTAAACCTTCTGTTCATTGCCGGTTCCGGTCGCGAACTTGAGCAGGGCCGAGGCATATCTGGACGAAACTATTCCTGTGTTCATTTCCATTCCATTCAATTTCCGGATGCGGAATCTATCTTGAGCGATTCATCCACCATCTTTTCTATAAGTTCCTTCTGAGCCTGTTCCGAAGACAGATTCTTGCGGATGACTTTTTCGGCAACATTGACGGAAAGCAGGGCTACCTGGCTGCGTATCTGGCTGATGGCGCTTTCCTTTTCCGCTTCAATCCGCACCTTCGCCTCGGCCAGTATTTTCGCCGCCTCATCCTTAGCCTGTTCCTGAGCCTGCCGGATGATATTGTTCCTGGCTTCTGCGGCCTCTTTCAGAATTTTATTCTGTTCTTCACGCGCTTCGCCGATGATTCTGGCCTGCTCTTTCATAAGTCCCGCCATCTTCTCGTCGGCTTTTTTTGCGAGCTTGAGCGACTCGTCGATGTAGTTCCTGCGCTTGTCCACCATGGAAGTGATTACGGGAAACCCCCACTTCGCCAGTACGGCAAGCACAATGATGAAAATGACGAGCATCCAGAAGAGGAGGCCGCTGTCTGGCATTAGCAATGACATCTTTTACCTCCTCCTTCGGTTACACTACAGCTATAAAGCATATGATCACCGCAAACATGGCCACACCTTCGACGAGTGCCGCGATGATAAGCATGTTCGTACGGATATTGCCTGCCATTTCAGGCTGGCGCGCCATGGATTCCATAGCCGAGGATCCGATCTTGCCGATACCGATTCCGGCACCGATGGCCACGAGACCTGCGCCGATGGCAGCGCCGACTTTGCTGAAGGCTGCTGCAGCTACTTGAAGCAATAATGTAGAAAGTAACATAATCTGTTGAATTTGGTTTGTTTATTTATTATTTATTGTTTTCCGTTTTCGTACTGCCCTCATGTGCCAGCCCGATGAACACGGCCGAGAGCATCGTGAATACGTATGCCTGGATGAATGCCACGAGCAGTTCGAGGAAGTCCATGAAAATACCGAAGAATACCGATACGAACGTCATGGTACCGTTTATGGCCGGTCCCATCTTCACGGTGATGAATATGATGGACACGAAACTCAGTATGACCGCATGTCCAGCCATGATATTCGCGAAAAGCCTTATCATCAGCGCGAACGGTTTGGTGAATATGCCGAACAGTTCGGTGATGGGAATAAGAGGAAGCGGCACTTTCAGCCACCACGGCACCTCAGGCCAGAATATGTCTTTCCAGTAGTGCCTGTCTGCGAATACGTTCACAGCGAGGAAAGTGCACAGGGCCAGCACAAGCGTGATGGCTATGTTTCCTGTCGTATTCGCCCCTCCCGGGAAAACCGGAATGATGCCCATGAGGTTGTTCACCAGTATGAAGAAGAACACCGTAAGCAGGTACGGGGCGTATTTCCCGCTTACTTCGGCAGGAATGGAGCCTTTTATCACATCGTCGTTGATGAATGTCACGACCGGTTCTATGATGGCGGCCACTCCTTTCGGTGCCTCTTTAAGAACATCATGCTTCCTGTACCAGCGGGCGCATCCGAGTATAAGCAGGACGACGATGACCGCATTGATCATAAGCCCCGCGACGTTTTTCGTAATGGAGATGTCCAACGGGCGGATTTCATTGCCGGAGGCATCCTTTTCCACTATTTTACCGTCATATTTTCCGCCTTCGGCGCAATAAAGCCCCTTGTACGGACCCTCTTCAAGTTTCGATGACAGGAAACAGTGCCATCCGGTACTGCTGCGGACAATGACCGGCAGGGGAATGACTATGTCTTTCTGGCCGATTTTAGTGATATGCCATTCATAAGCATCCCCTATATGCCCGAAAATCAATGATTTTATGTCGATGGATGAATCTTCGGACGAATTGGCCGCGGCTTCCGCCTGTTCCGTCACCTCCGGCGTGTCTGCGGGCGTATCCTGTCCTGTCACCGCCGGTTCTGCGGCCATGACTGATACCGACATTGCCGGAACGGCTATAAGCGATATGATATATTTTCCGATTCTTTTCATTCAGGAACTCCTATATTTCAACACAGGCCGACACCGTATCATCCGCCACTTCGGCAAACCCCGACTTGATGTGCAGGGTCCTCTTTTCGGCACCTTCCGTGTATTCTATGTCTCCTTCCGAAAGAGACGTGATGAGGGGGGCGTGTCCTTCCAAAACGGTAAAGGCTCCTGCCGAGCCGGGAAGTGTCACCTGTCCGACCATCCGTCCCGCGATCTGGGATTCGGGAGACAAAATCTTCAGAAATATCCCGCCTTTGTGCTTCATGGTCAATCCTCCCCGGCTGACTGATTCTTCCTGGCTGCGACAAGCAGCGCCTCGCCTTTCCTGATGGCATCTTCAATCGTACCCACATTCAGGAAAGCCTGCTCCGGCAGATAGTCCACGTCGCCGTTGAGAATCATGTTGAAGCCCTTGATGGTATCTTCGATGGAAACCATGACTCCCGGTACGCCGGTGAACTGTTCCGCCACTGCAAAAGGCTGGGACAGGAATCTCTGTACGCGTCTGGCCCTGTTGACCGTCAGTTTGTCCTCGTCGGAGAGTTCGTCCATGCCGAGAATCGAGATAATATCCTGAAGCTCCTTGTTGCGCTGGAGTATCTGTTTTACTCTCTGTGCCGTATCGTAATGTTCCTTGCCTACGATGTTCGGGTCGAGAATCCTGGAGGTGGATTCGAGCGGGTCGACCGCAGGGTAGATGCCGAGTTCGGTGATTTTCCTGCTGAGCACCGTGGTGGCATCAAGATGAGTGAATGTCGTGGCAGGTGCCGGGTCCGTGAGGTCGTCGGCCGGGACGTACACTGCCTGAACTGATGTGATGGAGCCGTTCTTTGTGGAAGTGATGCGCTCCTGCATCTGACCCATTTCCGTAGCCAATGTAGGCTGGTATCCCACGGCGGACGGCATACGTCCGAGAAGGGCGGACACTTCCGAGCCGGCCTGGGTGAAACGGAAAATGTTGTCTATGAAGAACAGGATGTCCTTCGGACCGTCCGTCCCTGCGCTGTCCCTGAATGACTCGGCGAGAGTAAGTCCGGAAAGCGCCACGGAAGAACGTGCTCCCGGCGGCTCGTTCATCTGACCGAACACCATGGCCACCTGCGACTTCGGAAGTTCGTTATGGTCCACCTTTGACAGATCCCAGTGGCCTTCCTCCATGCTTTTGAGGAATTCATCCCCGTATTTGATGACGCCGGATTCTATCATTTCCCTCAGAAGGTCGTTGCCTTCCCTTGTACGTTCTCCGACACCGGCAAAAACCGAGAATCCGTTGTGTTTTTTCGCTATGTTGTTTATCAGTTCCTTGATCAGGACCGTCTTGCCGACGCCGGCACCTCCGAAAAGCCCGATTTTCCCGCCCTTCAGATACGGCTCGAGCAGGTCGATGACCTTGATTCCCGTGAACAGCACTTCCTGAGTGGTGGTGAGGTCTTCGAACTTAGGCGGCTCCCTGTGAATCGGAAGTGCTCCGGTCCTGTCGAGACTTTCCATCCCGTCAATGCAGTCCCCGGTGACGTTCATCACCCGTCCACGGATCTGGGCTCCTACCGGCATGGTAATCGGGGCGAACGTATTTGTCACCTCCATGCCCCTTTTGAGTCCGTCCGTGCTGTCCATGGCCACCGTCCTGACAGTGTCTTCTCCGATATGCTGCTGGACTTCCAGTATGAGATCCTTTCCGTCCTGTCTTTTTATGACCAAAGCATCATGGATGCGAGGCAGCTCCCTCGCTACATCTTCACCGGAAATGTCGAAATGTACATCGACCACCGGCCCTATCACCTGCGAAATATGTCCTGTCAATCCTGGCATTTTTATATCGATTTTTTAGTCCGCGCAAAATAAGAAAAATCCGTGCCAGAACAGTGTGGAAAGAGGGGAAAAAACAGCTTCCGGCAGCGGAAATCCGAATAAAGGTACGATTATTCCGGATAATTTGTCCTGACGGACAATGATTTTTTTTCAGATTTCCGTTTTTTTCTGCCATTCGTCGTGGAATACGCTTTCGGGAAGGCCCAGCAGTTTCATCTGGCGCACTATTTCCGGCAGGGTATCGTCCAAAAACCTTTTCCGGCGTCCGCTTATGATAATATCCCTTGCTTCCGCAGTCACGAAATAGCCGAGCCCGCGTTTCGTGTATATGATTCCCAATCGCGAGAGGGTATCGTAAGTCCGTACGACAGTGTTGGCGTTCACGCCAATATGCACGGAATATTCCCTGACGCTCGGTATCCTGTCACCGTCGCCGTACTCTCCGGCAATGATTGCATCGCAGATGCGGTCGGCTATCTGCATGTAGATGGCCTTGTCCTGTCTGAAATCATTCATTTCCGCCCATGTCGAATTCGAAATGTTTCATCAGGAGATAGCCGAGCCTTATGTTCAGTACGGTCAGCAGGCACAGCACGACGGCAGTGGAAATCCTTGCGGCATCCTGTCCGATAATACCGGCTGTCATCAGCAAGGCGGGAGTGAATATCAGCAGGAGATACCCGCAGACTGCAGCGGCAATCACGGCCTTGCCGGTCTTTCTGCGCGTCTGCAGCGCCGCCCACAGTATCTGGAGAGCCGTCGCCGTCAGGAAGAGCAGCGGAATATCCGTGAGCAGGCTTTCCGTGTCTCTGAAAAACAGTATCTGCATCTTTTGTACGCCGTCGGGATACGTGAAATGGCGCAAGATTTCAAACGAGACTGTTCCGATGATTACGGAGGCGCACAGGGAGACGGCGGCTGCCGCAGCCGCGCAAAGGAAGACGGAGACGTATTTTTCCGTCAGCGTGGCCGGTATCATGATTCCGGGAACAGGTCTTGCTGTGCCGATGGCGGCTGAAAACAGCCATGGAAGGGGTATTATCAGCAGGACCTGCAGCAGGTTTTCGGAGGTGTCCATCATTTCCCGGATGCCGCCGTCCTCCGTCAGGACAGGCAGCAGGATGCAAAACAGGATGACGGCCGCTATCACGCCGGCAGCTTTCGGAATGGAATAACCGCAGGCATTGTTCAGCAGCAGCCTGCTGAACATCATCATTCTCTTGAAACTGAAATTTTTCATTTTACGGCTCCTTTTGTTACTGCATTGAAAAGCATTTCCATCCGTACCGGAGAATCTTCTCCGGATATGTTTTTGCGGATTACCCTGTATCCTCCTGCCGACGGCTCTGAATAGACGGCGCCTTCTGCTGAGATGTCTTCGGCGAAAGAATATTTTGCTGCGAGTTCCGATATGGAGCTTGCGAATACGCTTCCGTCCGGTCTGAGGATTATGACATCGGTCAGAAGGTTTTCCATGTCCGCGACGGTGTGGGTGGAGATTACCGCGGTCTGCCGGTCCGTCATGTGGCTTATCAGCATTTTCCTGAAAATATCCCGGGAAGGAATGTCCATGCCGTCCAAAGGCTCGTCGAGGAGCAAGTAGTCCGGCCTTGCGGCCAATGCGAAGCCGAGCAGTACCTTTCTTTTTTGCCCAGAAGACAGTTTTTGCAGGTCGGGTATGTCCGGGCTCATTCCGAAAGCCTCGAGGCAGTCTTTCAATACCTGTTCATCGAAAGAGGCATAGAAAGGGGAGTATAGTCCGATGAATCTGTCTGTCGACAGGTGCCCGAATCCGAATTCGGCAGGCATGAAGAACATCTTGCCGAGCGTCCCGGCATCCCGTCCGGAGACATCCGCTCCGTCTGCAAGGATTTTTCCGGTCTTCGGGAAAATTTCCCCGTACAGAAGTTTCAGCAGGGTGGTCTTTCCGGCACCGTTCCTGCCCGTCAGCCCGTATATCCTGCCGTGTCCTATATTGAAGTCCATATTCCGGACTACGGCAGAGCTTTTTTCGTACCAGTAAGATACATTTGAAAGTGTAATCATATCTGCTCCGTATTGATGTTTTACTGTACTATCAATGTAGTACACGACAAAATTAAAAAATAAATCTGGAATAACAAAATGATTCCGGATAGCCAAATAAATAGTCAAATAAAACGGGTCAATAAAACATATGACGGGACTACAGACCCAGTTCGACCTGGAAGCGGAGGCTCCAGCGGTCGTCGAGAGGGGCGGAGACAAGCTGGTCCCGGTAATTGTAGGAAAGGTCCAGCTGCACTTTCAGGCTGTGTCCTATGATATACCGCGTCACCCCGAGGGTGCTCTGGTTCCATGTCCGGTAGCCTGTCATTTCCTGCACCGCCTTGTCCGGCATCATGGTGGAGTTTCTGAGAGCGATTTCCCACTTCCTGTTAAAAAGGTAGCTGGCCTGCACATTCAGTCCGGAGCCGGTGTAGACAAACACGTCGCTGCCGGGAATCAGTGCGCCGCCTCCGTCGAGTATATGCCGTCCCATATAGTCGGCGTTGAATGCAAAACCTC
>CALUQC010000080.1 GCA_944322805.1 uncultured Bacteroidales bacterium
AAAGATGTACGGCAAGGTCACCACAGGCACGCTCCGCAAGACCTTCATCATCGAAGACGGAATCATCACCCGCATCATAGACAAGGTCGATACGAAAAACCACACGGCGCAGATATTGGACTGACCGCCGCAGATTCGGGATTACATCTCGAAATAAACGTGCTTCAGCCAATAGGCAAATATCGGATCCTGAAATGTAATCCGGTTTCCGGTATTGTCAAGTATGTCCCTGTCGACAAGTGCTGCCCGTGACCTGCTTGCAGCCGTAGCCGAACTATGGATTTTATGACGTATTTTCGAAGAGAAATTTCCTGAAATATTTGAAATGAAGAAAGAAGAACTCATGAGAGAAGCGATCAGGCTGTCTGAGGAGAATGTAAGGAATGGAGGAGGTCCGTTCGGAGCGGTGATCGCGAGAAACGGTGAAATCATAGCGCGCGGGACGAACAGGGTAACCTCCGACTGCGACCCTACGGCGCACGCGGAGGTCAATGCCATCAGGAATGCCGCAAAGGTCCTGGGCACTTTCGACCTGGGCGGATGCGAAATATTTTCATCCTGCGAGCCCTGCCCGATGTGTCTCGGAGCCATCTACTGGGCTCATTTGGACAAACTTTACTACGGAAACGACAAGCAGGATGCGGCAAGCATCGGCTTCGATGACGCATTCATCTACAAGGAACTGGATCTCAAGCCGGAAGACAGGGCTTTGAAAACCGAAAGAATGATGCCGGAAGAAGCCATTGCCGCATTCCGGCAATGGATGGCCAAAGAAGACAAAATAAAATACTGAGAAGCCGTCTGGCTTCCCAGTATTTCTATGATTCGTGCTGTCCGGCCGCAAGAGGTCAGGCAAGCATGGCTTTCACCTGAGTATAGACATTCTGCGCCGTGAAGCCGAGTTTCTCGTCGAGCACTTTGTAAGGTGCGGAAAAACCGAAGGATTCAAGACCCCATACACGCCCGTTGGCACCCACAAGACTCTCCAATGTCACAGGAAGCCCGGCCGTAAGGCCGAATACCCTGGCTCCGGTCGGAATGACACTTTCCTGATAAGCCTTGTCCTGGCTGCGGAAAAGCCCCTCGGACGGAACCGATACCACCCTGACCCTGATGCCGTCCGCCTTGAGCAGTTCGGCTCCGGATACAAGCGTGGAGACTTCGGAGCCGGAAGCCACAAGTATCACATCCGGATTTTCATCCGACCCGCTCACTATGTACGCACCCTTCTCCACTGACGAATAATCATTGCCCGCAGGAAGATTCGCGATGTTCTGACGGGAAAACAGAAGTGCGGTAGGAGTCTTCACATTCTCCATCGCCAGTTTCCACGCCTGAGTGGTCTCCTCAACATCGGCCGGACGAAGCACCAACAGGGAATTACGCCCGCTGTGATTTTTAAGCCTTTCCATCAGCCTCAGCTGCATTTCCTGCTCCACCGGCTCATGGGTAGGGCCATCCTCGCCCACCCTGAACGCATCATGCGTCCAGATGAATTTCACCGGCGTCTCCATCAGGGCAGCCATTCTGAGGGCCGGCTTCATGTAATCGGAAAATACGAAGAATGTAGCACATGCCGCAATTACTCCCCCATGCAGCATCATGCCGATGCAGCAGCAGGCCATAGTCAGTTCGGAAACCCCGGCCTGCAGGAAAGCTCCTGAAAAATCTCCTTTCCTGAATGCATGCGTCTTTTTCAGGAAACCGTCGGTCTTGTCAGAATTGGACAGGTCGGCGGAAGATACTATCATGTTCTCCACATGTTCCGCCAAATAACCGAGCACCGCAGCCGATGCCGCCCTTGTCGCCGCACCCGGCTTCTGTACGATGGAATTCCAGTCGAGCTCAGGCAACTTGCCGGAAAACCAGTTCTCCATCTTGGCTGCAAGTTCCGGATTTGCCGCCGCCCATTCAGCCTTGGCGGCCTTGCGCTCACGGACAATGGCCGAAAGTTCCTGGCGGCGGGCCTCATACAATGCCCTTACCTCCGGGAATATCTCGAACGGATTATCCGGATTTCCCCCGAGATTGCGTATCGTGTTCACATAGGCGTCTCCTCCGAGCGGTGCGCCGTGAGTGGCGCAGCAATTCTCATAATTCGAATTGTCCGCCCTGCGGGCACCCTTCCCCATCACGGTATGCCCGATGATCAGGGTCGGCCGGCCTTCCACCTTCTTTGCCGCGTCCAAAGCCTTGCGGATCTGCTCCACATCGTTTCCGTCGATTTTCATCACTTCCCATCCCCAGGCCTTGTATTTCATCTCCACATTCTCGCTTGTCACCTCCTCTGTCGTGGACGAAAGCTGTATATCGTTCGAGTCGTAGAACATGATGAGATTGTCGAGACCGAGATGCCCGGCTATGCGCCCTGCCCCCTGGGATATCTCCTCCTGTATGCCGCCGTCGGAAATATATGCGTAGATGGTCTGGCTCATCTGGCTGCCGAGACGGGCTTTCAGGAATTTCGCGGCAATCGCGGCTCCCACGGCAAAAGTATGTCCCTGCCCGAGCGGTCCGGAGGTATTCTCTATGCCGCGGGCAACATTCACTTCCGGATGTCCCGGCGTAGGACTGCCCCACTGGCGGAACTGCTTCAGTTCGTCAAGCGTGAACTTTCCGGTCAGAGCCAGCACTGAATACAGCATCGGCGACATATGTCCCGGGTCGAGGAAAAACCGGTCCCGGCTCTCCCAGAAAGGATTTTCCGGATCGTACACCATATACTCCGAAAAAAGTACGTTTATAAAGTCTGCCCCACCCATAGCGCCGCCGGGGTGCCCTGAATTGGCCTTTTCCACCATAGAAGCCGCCAGAATCCTGATATTGTCGGCAGCCCTGTCCATGAGTCTCTTGTCGTTCATACTCTTGTCTGCTTACTGAAAATTTTCAAAAAATATACACACCGATGTTTCCCTTACGAAAGCAGTTTCCGCACAAGGGTGGATATCAGCTTTCCGTCAGCCTGTCCGGCAAGACGTTTTGTAGCCGTGCCCATCACTTTCCCCATATCGGAAATCTTCGAAGCCCCTGTCTCCGCTATGATTTTTTTCAACTCCTCCTCGACCTCAGCCTCGGAAAGCTGCTTCGGCAGGTAAACCTCCATGGCCGCGGCCTCTGCGAGTTCGTTTTCAGCCAGTTCCGGACGATTCTGCTGACTGTAGATTTCCGCGCTTTCCTTTCTCTGCTTCACTAACTTGCCGATGATTTTCACTATGTCGGCATCCGAGATTTCGCCATTGCCGCCTTCTGAAGTCTTTGCCAAAAGAATGGCGGCCTTGATGCCCCTGAGGGCTGCAAGCCGAACGGTTTCCTTGGCCTTCATGGCAGAAACCATATCTGCCTGAATCTGTTTTTCGAGTTCCATATTCTATACGTTATTTGAATTTTTCGTATCCCGGCATTGCCAGGCCGGAAATAAAGTCTTTCACACGCTTGTCGCTTTTCGGACATATCAGCAGGGCGTCATGAGTATCTATGACCACGAAATCATTAAGCCCCGAGACCGCCATCAGCTTGTTCCTGTCCTCTGAAATTACCAACGATTCGAAATTGTTTTTCGACAGGACACTGGCGGAATTGAAATAATTTCCGTCGGCGTCCTTGTGCCCTATAATATTATAAAGGGACTCCCATGTCCCCACATCCGCCCATCTGAAATGTGCCGGATACAGCCATGCCTTGGCGGTTTTCTCCATCACTCCGTAGTCGATGGATATCTTTATGCAGTCCGAATAGGCTTTCTCTATGAACATGTCCTCGACAGGACTGCCTATCGCATTCTGCCAGCCGCTAAAAAGCCTCGTCACTTCCGGAAGGTATCTCTCCATTTCCGCCCTTATGGTCTCCGCCCTCCATACGAAAATGCCCGAATTCCAGAAGAACTCCCCGGAATCGATGAAAACCTTGGCCAGTTCCACATCCGGTTTCTCCGTAAATGTCTTTACCTTGACGGCCGTCTTTTCCCCGCACTTGCACCTTCCGCCGCTGACCTGTATATAGCCGTAGTTCGGATCCGGACGCGTAGGCGTCATCCCCAATGTCATAAGGATATCCTTTCCCTCTGAATACTCCATCGCCTTCAATATGTCATCCGCGAAAGTCTCCTGGCCGACGATTATATGGTCGGCCGGTGTAACGGCCATCACTGCGTTTGGATTGCGTTTGAGCAGAGAATATGTAGCGTAGGCGATGCACGGAGCCGTATCTCTTCCGTAAGGCTCGAGGAGGAGGTTGTCCTCTTTCAGTTCGGGAAGATGCTCCCTGACTATATTCCCGAGCCGGTCTGTAGTGACGACAATGATATTGTCCTCCGGCACTATCTGTGCAAACCGTTCGTATGTGTGACGAATGAATGATTTACCTGTATTTGCGACCTCCAGGAACTGCTTTGGACGTGCGGCACGGCTCATCGGCCAAAACCTGGTCCCGATGCCGCCGGCCATTATTACACAATAGAAATTGGCATTCATATCGGTTTCTGTTTATATTCAATTTAACGCCATGCAGACTGCCCGCATGCTGCGGAACTGCCGGTCTCACAATGCCCCGTAAATCGGGATGAAAGCCCGGGGAAAATACTCGACAGCATATCCGTCTCCCTTGAATACGACGCTCACGACATCGAAGGCGTATTCCATATCCCCTGTTCCGTGTTTCCTTATCCATCGCGACGCCGCAGCCGCTATTCTTCCCCGTTTCGCCGCGCCCACACTTTCCTCCGGAGGAGCCTCCGCAGGAAAAACCCGGCTTTTCACCTCAACAAAATGTATTCCGTCGGAGGCCATCGTCACAATATCTATCTCAAGATGTCCGGCTCTCCAGTTCCTGTCCAGCACCGTATGTCCCAGCCCGCATAAATAGGCAGCCGCGATATCTTCTCCAGAACGCCCTACTCTGCTGCGGTGATTCCGCCTATCAGCCATACTCCTCTCTGCTTTACCAGTTCCACTTTCACAGTCTTGCTGATCCCGCCGTCAGCGGTGACGGTAAACAGGCCGGTAAACAGTCCCCCGTCTTCCTGCAGTCCTCCGGACAATACCGTCCCGGCCTCCGACAATATGCATGCGGCTGCCGACAATGCGGAAGAATCAGCCTCGTGGGCGGCCTCCCGGAACTGCCGGAATTTCATGCAATACGTCCGCATGTCCTCGGACGGCACGCACAGGCTCCGGGCCTTGTCCCACTGTCCGTTTATCAGAGACAGATAAAATTCCCTGACAGTTTCCTCCGGAGATGGCCCCCTGTCATGTCCGGCACAGTTCCTTACAAACCATGCAGCCAGGACGCCGAGACCGGCAATACCTATCAGGACCAGAATATTAAGTATGAACTTTCTCATATCAGTAAAAATTTACTATAGTCACGCCGGTACCTCCGAACTGGATATGTTCATCCGACACCTTTGCCACTCCCGGCATCGTGCGCAAAAGTTTCTGCAGTTCTTCACGCAGGACTCCGGTACCTTTCCCATGGATGATTCTCACGCTCGGAATGCCGAGCATGATGGCATCGTCCACATATTTCGTCACCCTGTCTACCGCATCGTTCAGCCTCTCTCCGCGCACATCCAGTTCCGGACTGAAATTCAACTTGCGCTCGGTGATGGAAGAATCGATACGCACGGCGGAAACCTTCGGTGCAGCCGTCTTTACAGCATCCCGATATTCATTCGAGGTGATACGCTCGACCTTGTCCGGAGAGAGTTTGGAACTGATATTGCCGATGGTCACCACGACTGTTTTCGCCGACACCTTGACTATCTCGCCCACCATTCCGCTGCCTTTCAGCCGGACTTTCTCCCCCGGTTTCAGCGGAGCGTTCCTGAACTCTTCCAGCTTTCTCTGCGCCTCCTCCTGCTCCTTCATCTCCTTCCGGGTCTTTTCATCGGCCCGCTGCATCTTCCTCATGCGTTCTCTTTCCCGTCTCTGGTCTATCTGCCTGATTTTCCGCTCTATGTAGTCATCCTTTTCTTTCTGCTGCTGTTCCTTACGCTGCGTCAGCGCCGCCACGAAATTTTGCAGTTCTTTCCGCGCCTCCTTGGTGATTTCCTTCTCCGCCTGCGCCTCCTTTATGGTCTTTATGGTGTTTTCCACCTGCCTGTTGGCCCCGGCCACTATTTCCTGCGCCTCCCGGGTAGCTTCATCTATTATCTCTTTCCTTCTCTGCCTGATTTCGAGCAGTTCCTTCTGATACTTGTCCGTGATGCTTTCCAGAGTCCTGTCAGTGTTGCGTATGCGCTCGAGCTTTTCATCCAGGGCCTTCCTGTTCCGCGCGATTTTCCGCAGGTTCCTTTCTATTCCCACGAATTCATCGCCGGCACGCATCTCCGCATCCCTGACTATCGCCTCCGGCAGTCCCATCTTGCGGGCAAGCTCGAAGGCGAATGAATTGCCTGGAAGCCCCATTTCGAGCTTGAACAGAGGGGCGATGTTCTGGACGTCGAACATCATGGCGCCGTTTATGACATGCGAATCTTCACGGGACGCGTACAGTTTCAGATTCGTATAGTGCGTGGTAATGACCCCGTAAGTCCCCCTCCGGTCCAGTTCTGCCAGGATAGCTTCCGCAATGGCGCCTCCGGCGGCAGGCTCGGTCCCGGACCCGAATTCATCTATGAGCACCAGCGTCTTCCCGTCAGCCTGCTGCAGGACATCGCACATGTTCGCCAGAAAGGAACTGTATGTGCTCAGGTCGTTGTCGATGGACTGGTCATCTCCGATATCCACCATTATCCTGTCGAAAACGAGCATTTCGGAAGTCTCCGAGGTAGGAATAAGCATTCCCCACTGGAACATGTATTGAAGCAGGCCCAGCGTCTTGAGACAGACAGACTTTCCGCCTGCATTCGGACCGGATATCATCAGTATCCTCTTTTTGTCCGTCAGCGTAACGGTCAGGGGCACGATTTCCTTTTTTTCCCGCCTGAGGGCCTTTTCCAAAAGCGGATGACGGGCTTTCCTTATGCTCATTTCCCCCGTCGAAGACAGAATCGGCATTCCCGCGACTATATCCAGCGCCACATTTGCCTTGGCCATGATGAAGTCCATTTCGCCCAGGAATTCCGCAGTATAGACCAAATCGGGTATGTAAGGCCTCAGAAAATCCGAAAAGGCCATCAGAATCCTCAGGATTTCCCGGTTTTCGGCAAATTTCAGTTCCTTGATGCGGTTGTCCAATTCCACTATTTCCGCAGGCTCGATGAAAGCCGTCTTGCCGGAAGAGGACTCGTCATATATGAAGCCCTGTACTTTTTTCTTGTTCACCGCAGGCACTGGAATAAGCAGTTTGCCGTCCCTGACGGAAACCGAGGCATCCTTGTCTGCCAGCCCTTCTTCCTGTATTCTCTTCAATATGGAATTGGCCTTGCGGGAAATCAGCCCTTCCGTTTCTTTCAGGGATTTCCGGATGGCTGCCAGTTCCGGGGACGCGGAATCGCGCACTTCACCGAATTTGTCGAGTATCAGGTCAGTCTGCCTCTGCACCTCCGGGAAACACATGACCGGTTCCGCCATTTTTTTCAGGCCGGGATATATTCCGTCCCTGATGGAAGAAAAGAAATTGACAATCTTCCTGGCAGTTTCGAGCATTGTCCTGAGTTTCCTCAAGGAAACGAGGTTGATATATGAAGCCGGACGTTCCAGAAGTTTCAGGAAGCCGATGCAGTCTATATAGCCGTTGGTCGGAAAACTTTCCTCGAACATCAGGATAAGGCGCATTTCATCAGTCAGAGCCAGCCTTTCCCTTATGGCTTTCGCGTCGGCGGTGAATGTCTCTTCCATCGTCCTGTTTACGGCATATTCCGTAACGCAGCGGTCGGCCACGGCCTTCCTTATCCTGTCAAACCCCAGTTTCTGCTCCAGCCTCGCATCCGCATTGCCCTGCATCCCGGTATTTTCACTTGTCTCCACAGTCTTTTTCTCCTTTTTACGCCTTGTTCGTGAATGAATCGTTCAACAATAACTGCAGCTCGTTCGCATTGCCGAGAGTGGTGATATTCCCCCCTTTCACGAAAGAAATATGCCCCGTCTCCTCGGACACGACTATCACATCCGCATCCGTCACTTCCGATATCCCGATAGCCGCCTTGTGCCTCATTCCGTAATGCGCCGGGATATCCGTCTTCTCCGTAATGGGCAGGGTGCAGCGTGCTGCTATGATATGGTCGTTGCTCATCACCATCGCCCCGTCGTGGAGAGGCGAGTTCTTGAAGAAAATGTTCAGGATAAGCCGTTTGTTTATCGCCGCATCTATCCTGTCCCCCGTCTCTATCACGAAGTCGAGGGAGGTTTTGTGAGGAATGACTATCAATGCTCCCGTCTTCTGCTCCGACATCGTCCGGCAGGCTTCGGTGACTTCCTTTACGGCAGCGCTGCCCATGGTCCGGCCCTTGTCGCCGAATATCTTCCCGAGAAATCCGTTCTGTCCGGCCTCCATCAGATAGCGGCTTCCGAAATTTATGAGGAACCTGCGTATTTCAGGCTGGAATATGACAATCAGGGCGATGACACCCACATCGATGACCTGTCCGAGGATTGCGGACATCAGCCTCATGTTGAACGCGCCGACTATGACACGCGCCACATACAGCGACATTATGGCCACGAAGATACTCATCGCGGATGTCCCTCTGATCCAGCGGAAAACCACATAGATGATGAGGGCCACGAGAATAATGTCGAGGATGTCGATAAACGACAGATTCAGGAAGCCGAATATCCCGAGAAGCATCGCAAAACCTTATATATAATATTGCTGCAAAGATATGTAAAAGCCGAGAGCAGAGCAAATGTATTTGCTATGCCGGAGAATCTGCTTCATCCTGTTTCACGCACGGACTATCGCATAAATCAAAATTTTCGCACAGCTTTTCATATAAAATGTTGAAAATTAAAATAATAATTGTATATTTGCAGCCCGCAAAAATGTGTTGCGGAGGATAATTTATTGATAAACAATTAATTAAACAAAACCAATGCCTGGATTAATTGGAAAGAAAATCGGAATGACTTCCGTTTTCGGTGCTGATGGAAAAAATATTCCATGCACCGTCATTGAGGCTGGTCCGTGTGTTGTCACGCAAATCCGTACAGTCGAAAAAGATGGTTATGCCGCTGTACAGCTTGCCTATGACGAAATTTCTGAAAAGCACGCCAGCAAGCCTCTGTTGGGGCACTTCGCAAAGGCAGGAACCACTCCAAAGCGCAAACTCGTCGAATTCAAGGCGGATTTCGCCCAGGATCTCAAATTAGGCGACACCCTCACGGTATCGGACGTTTTCGCGAATACCGTATATGTGGATGTTGTCGGTACTTCCAAAGGTAAAGGTTTTCAGGGTGTTGTGAAACGCCACGGTTTCGGCGGCGTCGGCGGCCAGACCCACGGCCAGCACAACAGGCTTCGTCACCCGGGCTCCCTCGGTGCATCTTCATGGCCTTCCCGCGTATTCAAGGGAATGCGCATGGCCGGACAGATGGGCAACGAGCGCGTAAAGGTGTTCAACCTCGAGGTGATAAAGATCATTCCTGAGAACAATCTTCTTGTTTTGAAAGGCTCTGTACCTGGAGCTAAAGGTTCATACGTAATTTTGGAGGATTAAGGTTATGGAATTGTCAGTTTACAAAATTGACGGAACAGAGTCCGGAAAGAAGGTTGTTCTAAACGATGCCATTTTCGGTATCGAACCTAACGACCATGCGATTTATCTTGATGTAAAGCAGTATTTGGCAAACCAGAGACAGGGTACGGCCAAGACCAAGGACCGCAGTGAAGTGGCATACAGCACGAAAAAGCTGATCCGTCAGAAAGGCTCCGGCGGGGCGCGCCACGGCAGCCTGAAAGCCGGTATCTACGTAGGCGGCGGAAGAGTGTTCGGTCCGAAACCGCGCTGCTACCGTTCCAAATTGAACAAAAAGGTAAAACAGCTTGCAAGATTCTCCGCACTTTCATACAAGGCAAGGGAGAACTCTCTCATCTTCGTGGAGCCTTTCTCCATGGAAGCTCCGAAGACAAAGGAATTCATCCAGATCCTGAACAATATCAAGGCCGGAGACAGGAAAGTCCTTTTCGTCCTTCCTGAAAATTCCGCAAACATTTATCTTTCTTCACGCAACATCCCTTACGTAAAGGTTATTTCCGTGGATGAGATCAATACATACACCATCATGAACGCACATTCCATGGTGATGGTCGACGGCGTGCAGGATATCCTCGAATCAAGAATTAAACGCTAAAAGTGATGGGAATTATTATTAAGCCTATAGTAACTGAAAAGATGACGGTTCAGGGCGAAAAGTTGAACCGCTACGGATTTATCGTAGACCGCGATGCGAACAAGATTCAGATCAAGGCGGCTGTCGAGCAGATGTACAATGTATCTGTAGCCGCAGTGAATACGCTGAACTATCACGGCAAGAAAAAATCCCGCTATACGAAAGCCGGAATCCTCAGGGGCCGCGAGAATCACTACAAGAAAGCATACGTGACCCTGGCAGGAGATGACAAGATAGATTTCTACAGTAACATTTAAGGTAATTGTACAATGGCAGTAAGAAAATTCAAACCGGTAACCCCGGGACAGAGAAACAAGGTAATTAGTGCTTTTGACGACATTACCTGCACTGTTCCTACGAAATCATTGCTGACTCCGCTCAAAAAGACCGGCGGACGTAACAATCAGGGTAAGATGACCATCCGCTACATCGGTGGCGGACACAAAAGAATGTACCGAATCATCGATTTCCGCCGCGACAAGGATGAATGCACAGCGACAGTCAAGACTATCGAGTACGATCCGAACCGCAGCGCACGTATCGCTCTGGTACAATACGAAGACGGTGTAAAGAAATACATCATCGCTCCTAACGGACTGAAAGTGGGACAAGTCATTGCTTCGGGTCCAGGCGTGGCACCCGAGGTAGGCAACACTCTTCCTCTATCCGAAATTCCGCTCGGTACCATTATCCACAACATCGAACTTCATCCGGGCCAGGGCGCAGCCATGGTACGCAGTGCCGGCGCATTCGCCCAGCTTGCCGCCCGTGAAGGCAATCACGCCATCATCCGCCTCCCTTCAGGCGAGACAAGGATGGTGCTCGTGACCTGCCGCGCGACTGTGGGTACGGTATCAAATCCAGATCACAATTTGGAGTCTCACGGTAAAGCCGGTAGAAACAGATGGCTCGGCCGCAGGCCTCGCAACAGGGGTGTCGTAATGAACCCTGTGGATCACCCGATGGGTGGTGGTGAAGGCCGTGCATCCGGTGGACATCCGCGTTCACGCAAGGGCTTACCTGCAAAGGGCTACAAGACACGTAATCCTAAGAAGGCTTCAAACAAATTCATCATTGAAAAAAAAAAAAAATAACGGAATAAAACTTTAGAGATTATGAGTCGTTCTTTAAGAAAAGGTCCTTATATCCAGGAAAGCCTGGAAAAGAAAATTCTTGCTATGAATGAAGGTAGCATGAAGAAAGAGGTTGTCAAGACTTGGTCACGCGCAAGTATGATCTCTCCTGACTTCGTAGGCCACACTATCGCAGTTCATAATGGAAACAAGTTTATTCCTGTTTACGTTACTGAAAACATGGTCGGCCACAAGCTCGGCGAGTTCGCACCTACAAGAACATTCAGAGGCCATTCGGGCAATCGTAAATAATTAAAATGAGATTAGAATTATGGGAGCTCGCAAAAGATTGATGGCCGAGAGGCTGAAAGAAGCTAAGAAGCAGACAGCTATAGCAAAACTGAATGATGTTCCTACTTCACCGCGCAAAATGCGTCTCGTGGCGGATATCGTACGTGGCGTAGAGGTGAACAGGGCACTCGATATCCTCAAATACTCCAAGAAACACGCTTCAGTGAGTCTTGAAAAACTTGTCCGCAGCGCTATCGCCAACTGGGAAGCCAAAAACCCGGACAAGAGCAATGAACTGGATAACGGCAACGTGTATATCAAGACCCTTATGGTCAATGAAGGCAGGACGCTGAAAAGAATCCGCCCTTGTCCGCAGGGCAGGGCCGGAAGGATCCGCAAGCGTTCCAATCACATCACCATTATCCTCGATGTAAAGAAACCAGCAACAGTGGAGGAATAATTTATGGGACAGAAAACAAATCCTATCAGCAACAGAATCGGTATCACCCGTGGTTGGGACTCTAACTGGTGTGGTGGTGACTATGCAGCCAAGATCGCTGAAGACTACAAGATCCGCAAGTATCTCGTTAGCCGTCTTGCAAAAGCAGGACTTTCAAAAATCGTTATCGAAAGGACTCTCAAGCTGATTACCGTGACTATCCATGCTGCCAGACCGGGCGTCATCATCGGCAAGGGCGGTGCAGAAGTGGACATGCTCAAGGAAGAGCTTAAGAAAGTCACCAGCAAGGATGTGCAGATAAACATCTTCGAGGTGAAGAAACCTGAAGTGGACGCACATTTCGTTGCAGACAACATTGCACGTCAGATTGAAGGCCGTGTATCATACAGAAGGGCCATCAAGATGGCTGTGGCTACTACGATGAGGCTCGGCGCCGAGGGTATCAAGGTGCAGATCAGCGGACGTCTCGGAGGTGCTGAAATGGCAAGAAGCGAAATGTTCAAGGAAGGCCGTACACCTCTCCATACATTCCGTGCCGATATCGACTACGCATTGGCTGAGGCTCACACCAAAGTCGGTGTGCTCGGTATCAAGGTCTGGATATGCAACGGCGAAGTCTACGGGAAAAGGGATCTTTCTCCTAATGCCGGCATCGCCGCCCAGGCTGCATCTCAGAATTCTTCCCGTCAGGGAGGCCGCGGAGACCGCCGTCGCGGCGGACGCAACCGTGGCGGAGACCGCAGCAACAAGGAAAGCAAATAAGTTTTGTTTTCATATATACCGAGAGAGGCCGGTCGGAAAATCCCGATCGGCCTCTCTTTTCGTTAATATATCCATCCGCACTTCGCGGTACAAGACCTGTCACCGTATCCTGATCTGTCCGTCGGAGGCATCGACCGTGATAACGGAGTCCTTGTGAACGCTGCCGTCAAGGATAGCCTTGGCGATAAGGTTTACAAGTTCACGCTGCATCAGTCTCTTTATAGGACGCGCTCCGTATGCAGGATCGTAGCCCTTTTCTGTCATATAGTCCTCGAATGCCTCCGTAAAGGCTACTGAAACTCCGTTCGCTGCCAGTTTCTCCTTCAGGTCATTCATCTGCAGATGCAGGATTTCCTTTATGTCCTGCTTCGTCAGAGGCTCGAACATGATTATTTCATCTATCCTGTTCAGGAATTCCGGCCTGACGGTATTTTTCAGTACATCTATGACCTCTTTCCTGCATTCTGCCAGCATCCCGGCCCTTTCCTCCGCATTCTCCGGAAGCCTGTCCATGTAGCCTTGAATGATTTCCGCACCGGCGTTCGAAGTCATTATCAGAATCGTGTTCTTGAAATCCACTGTCCGGCCCTTGTTGTCGGTCAGACGGCCGTCATCCAGCACCTGGAGCAGAATGTTGAACACATCCGGATGCGCCTTTTCGATTTCATCGAGCAGGATTACGGAGTACGGTTTCCTCCTGACGGCCTCCGTCAACTGTCCGCCTTCGTCATACCCCACGTATCCCGGAGGCGCGCCTACCAACCGGCTCACGGAGTGCCGCTCCTG